>CAYORF010000010.1:0-49012 GCA_964406305.1 uncultured Anaerolineales bacterium
TTTTTTCTCCTTTTTGAATGAACCTTATTGATAAAAGTTCAGGTGCAGACTTATCATTGTTGTCGGGATGCGTCATTTCCCGTTATGGATATTGTAATGGAGAATAGTGAGGATGGGATTCCCGTACAGTGGAAGGTGCACAGGGAGAGCCAGGTAATCTGTGTTCATATTCCCATGAACTGCATATCCGATAAGTTGACCATATTACTATACGGAAAATATTCCAAAAAGTTGCATTAAATAAGTAAGTCCTCTCAGACGATAACCTGAGAGGACCTATTTGGATCTTGTTTGGTTTACTTAAGGAATTTGATACTAAGCGGATATCGGGTATCCTGATCATTCAGGTAGCGCAGGGTATTTGCAACACCCTGATAGAATACAAAAAAGCCGATCAGGATCATGGGGAAAACGCTGGCAAGGGCAAGGGTTGCCATCAACAGCGTATCACCATAGCCTTGTTCGAGGAATATTAAACCCGCAGGCAGGCCGACAGCCAGGCAGAATACACCAGCAAAAAGCGCCAGGGTGATGCTAATTTGGAAATTCAGCACCTGGCGTCCGTGTTTATCAACCTGATAGCTGCGATTCTTGAACCAGGTCCAGATCACCAACGGGATCAAAACGATGCAGAACATGCTGCTCAGATGCAGAGCAGCCACCACTAAGCGTTCATTACCTACATCATTTTTACCCAGATCGAACTCCAGCACATTGCTGAGGCTGTTGCGGGTGAAAGCCCGGGGTTCCACTTCACCGCTTTCGATGCGCTGAATGGTGCGGGGCGTGACCTCACAATCCTCAGCCAATTGCTCCTGGGTAAAACCTTTTTCTTTCCGTAATTCTGATACTTTGAGACCTAAATCGGGTTGTTTCATGACAAACTCCTTCTAACTATATTTTCCCCCATTGTAGAAAATTTGTCCAGAAAGACCATGTCGTGTTAACGACATTTAGGCGACACATGAAATATACCATTAGAAGGGTCCTTTCACGGACCTGCTCGGAAACCGAAATCGCCCTCAACATCGATCTCACCACCCACACCACCGTATAACTCCCCATCTTTCAGAGTCGCATCCCAGGGTACTTCCGACTGGAATGTTTTTGGACAAGCTCCTGTTGAAGGCCCACAGACACTGGGGCAGGCATAACCATCATAAATCGCTTCCAACTGGGCAGTTCCGCTCATAGAACAGGTAGATTGATCATAACTACCAACAACGGTACTGCTAACAGTAATCGTACACACATTCACACTATCATATATAGTAAAAAAGAACTGGCCTGTCACAGCACCCCCTCCACTGCTATAGGTTAGTGATGTCGATACTGATTCCGCAGCCCCATGTAAGATAGTTGGTGAGAGAGTAACTGAACCGCCGCTATCATTGGGTGGAATAGCCTCATAATAGGAATGACAAAGCTCCACGGCATCCTCAAGGCAGAAACCTGCGAACGCTTGTTCCTGGAGGCAACCGTAATATCTCGAAGCCGCCTTTGTTTGGCAAAGTTTATTCTCCTCCTCTAATTTGGGTAAAACAGCACCATTCCAGAGCTCATCTACCCACGTTGTATCAGAGCAATTACTTGTATCATCGTTATCTTCAGTAGTTGAAGATTCATCTTCCTCCGAACAGATATTCACGCCGGCAGCCTGGAGGATGTTTACTTGACCTTGGAGTAATCGTTGTACTCCCTTAAATACAACCTGGCGGATGCGTTCTCTACCGATGGATTTTGCTGTATGTTTGATCAATTTCCTTATTGCCCCACCACCGAATCCCCCCGTCGCCACCATGTGCAGGACTTCTGGCCCCAACCGGCGCAGAAAGGTTCGTCCAACTTTTCCGATCCGGTTCCATAATCCCCGCCCACTTCTTTTTAGAAAGTGCCAGATTTTGGTTGGCCCTTTTCGTTTATCTCCACGCTTATCATGCAAAGATCCGATTAATGAATTGATCCTGGTTTCATGATCAGAGCAATAAGAATGCACTTTGTCGACTTCACAATCCTTCCCCTGCTGGCGAAGGATATTGGTAAGAAGACGGCAATTGGCATCCAGGTCATTACGCATATTTTTGGCTGCATTAAGCATCCCTGCCAACACGGCATCTTCTGATAGAGGAACTGGGTCGTCATAAGCCTGGGAAAGTAAACCAGGATTTCGGAATGCCTCTTCGGGGAAATCCTCGTCCAATAGGATTGCTTCACTAATATAAAGAAATGAGACAGCATCGTCTAAATCCCGTTTCAGATCAGTCTCAGCTCTGGCCGCTGAAAAAGGGATCAGACTGGCTAGAAATATCACGAGGAGAGTAGCTGATTTTATTCTCATAATTACTCCATTTGTCAGGATTTAATGGATTGGATTAGTTCTAATCACTGAGCGCAAGAGCTTCAACATACAAAAGCTCGTTATCCTTGAGGCCGAAAGTCAGACTATAAGCGTAATATACAACTCCATCCTCAATAAATTCCTTCTCCAGTGGTATTTCCACGTAGTTATCGATCCCGGCAGCTGCTATAACTTCGTTCAGACTCATAAATGCGCTGAATTGTTTTGGATAATAGGGCAAAGGGTCCAAAGAGCCCGGATCATCAATCTCAAAAGGATCCTCAGCGATCAGATCTCCATTGATAAAAGTCAAGCTCAACGCTTGAGAATAATAATCCCAGGTCTCCAGACGTACAGGAGCAACACCCCCAGAAACTGTCTCTTCCTCATAAAAAAGGATCGTAAAGGCTTCAGGATAGCCATAAGAGAAAAGCTGTTCTTCCTGTGCTGAGCTTAAAGTGTAGGGATCCGTTAGTTGGATGCCCTTATCCTGGACCTCCACAAACATTGGGGATTCTTGATATCCCTGCCAACCGGCGTAAAGGTAAATACCCCCACCAATCAAAATGATCAGGAATATACATCCACAGCCAGCGCCAAGTAACGCCCATCCACGTTTCTTCTTCTTTTTTGGTGAGATATTTGCCGTTTCTGCCATTCAGTACACTCCCTTATTGACAAAAACCATTCCAGGGGGAAAGATCATAAAACACAAAATTAATATTACATCAAATCTCACAAAAATAAAGGAGCAGATTATCACCTCAAGAATACTCGACTTACCTTTTTTCAACCAGAATCCCAGACACCCTCCATGATAGAATATCTCCATGGACCTATTTGATCACGCAATGGAAGAGGACCTCAAGAAAAAAGCCCCCCTGGCTGCCCGTTTAAGACCGCGCACATTGGATGAATTTGTGGGCCAGGCAGAAATTGTTGGTGAAGGAAAATTGCTAAACCGGGCCATTATGGCCGACCGCTTATTCTCCTCCCTAATCTTCTGGGGTCCACCCGGGACTGGAAAAACTACCCTGGCAATGGTCATTGCCAATCACACAGAATCTCATTTCACCAGCCTATCAGCCGTGATGGCAGGCAAGGCTGACCTGCGCCAGGTTATTGCCAAGGCCGATGAACTGCGCAAGATGTACCAAAAACGCACTATCCTATTTGTGGATGAGGTTCACCGCTGGAATAAAGCTCAGCAGGACGGATTGCTTCCCTATGTGGAAAACGGCGTTATTACGTTGATTGGTGCCACTACGGAAAACCCCTACTTTGAGGTCAACCGGGCCCTGGTATCCAGATCACGGATCTTCCAGATGAAGGCGCTGACAGACAATGATATCCGGACTTTAATACAACGAGCCCTTGAAGACAATGAACGCGGCTACGGCGAAATGAAAATCGACCTGGCAGAGGACGCCCTTGCTCACCTGATCCGGGTTGCCGGTGGTGACGGGCGCAATGCCCTCAATGCCCTCGAATTGGCGGTTGAATCCACCCTCCCTGATAAAAAAGGGGTCATCCAGATCACCTTGGATATCGCTCAGGACTCCATTCAGCGCCGGGCCGTACTTTATGACAAGGATGGCGACGCGCATTACGATACTATTTCAGCGTTTATTAAATCCATCCGGGGCTCCGATCCTGATGCAGCTTTGTACTGGCTGGCCAAGATGCTTTATGCCGGTGAAGATCCCCGCTTTATTCTCCGGCGACTGATCATCTCTGCCGGCGAAGACATCGGGCTGGCTGATCCAATGGGATTGGTCGTTACCAACGCTGCCGCCCAGGCTTATGAGTTTATCGGCCTCCCCGAAGGGATCTATCCAATCGTGGAAGCTGTCCTCTACCTGGCAACCGCCCCGAAATCCAATTCAGCCGGAGCCTATTTCAAAGCCTTTGATGTCATTGAGAAATCCGGACGTACCGGTGTGCCGATCCACCTTAAAGATGCCAGCCGCGATGGAAAAGTCCTCGGTCACGGCAAGGGTTACAAGTACCCTCATGCCCACCCGGACCATTTTATGCCCCAGCAGTATCTACCGGACTCTTTGCTAGGTACCTATTTCTACAAACCCTCCACCCAGGGATATGAACCTGAGATCCAGGATCGTTTATCCCTCTGGCGGGAAGCGCAGCGAAAAGCCCTTGACATTAAATCCACTGAGGAAATTCCTGAACTGACAGACAAAGAGATCCAATCCATTAAGACCCGCCATAAAAAAGGCTGATAACAATGTCACCCACTCCTCCCCCCTATCCAGAATATAAGATCGCCTTGCTGGGTTTTGGCAATGTTGGCCAGGCCTTTGTAGAACTACTTCTGGAGAAAAAAGATGATTTGATCGATAAACCCGGAATCGGTTTTCGGGTGGTGGGTATTGGCTCAGGAAACCATGGACGGGCAATTGACCCACGAGGATTACCTCTTCAGGAAGTATTGGATGCTTACAAGGCAGGCACTGCCCTGGATGAATTTTCATCTATCCCGGTCCTTGACAGCACTGGGTTCATAGAGAAATGCGGAGCGAACGCCCTGATCGAAACCACACCGATTGATTACCAGACAGGTGAACCAGCAATAGCATATTTGCGTCAGGCTCTGGAGATGGGGATCCATGCCATCACGGCCAATAAAGGACCCGTTGTCCACGGATATCGTGAACTGAGTAATCTAGCCAAGAGGAACCAGGTTTCTTTCCTGTTCGAGTCCGCTGTGATGGATGGGGCACCGGTCTTCAGCATCGCCCGCAGTGGTTTGCCTGGGGCCAGAGTGACCAGTTTTTCTGGAGTTCTGAACTCCACCACCAATCTGATCCTCTCCAGAATGGAAGAAGGAGAGACCCAGGAAGAAGCTATTAGTTATGCGCAGTCGATCGGTATTGCTGAAACCGACCCCAGTGGGGATGTGGATGGTTGGGACGCGGCAGTGAAAGTTGCCGCTTTGGTGACGGTTTTAATGGACATTCCATTTACACCAGATCTGGTTGAGAGGACAGGCATCAGGGGAATTACTTCGGACATGATCCAAAATGCTTCAGAAAACAGTCAGCGTTGGAAATTGGTCTGTGAGGCGGTACGCGATCCTGAGGCCTCTCACGGTGTTAAAGCTATCGTGAACCCTCAGTTGGTATCCCCAAATTCCAATCTTTTTAATGTCAGCGGCACATCTTCAATTCTTGAGATTTCCAGCGATGTGCTGGGAAAACTTTCCCTGATAGAAGAAAACCCCTCTCCCAAGACCACAGCTTACGGCATTCTGGCCGATCTACTTAATGCCCTCGTTGAGTAATAATAGTCCTGATCGTTTCCAGGTAACTATGACAAGGGAATCAAGGTAATTTTCAATTTTCGATCTCGATCACTTTGCCAACCCCCACCTGGATGAAGTCCTCCCCAAAGGCATTTCGGAATTTACTGATAGCTTGCTCCCCTGTACAGTGACAGGGAGCGACATACTTAACTCCAATACGATTGAACTCTTTGATGATCTCATTGACCTGGTACGCGCTGGCATTGCCCAGATGGAAGCCACCCAACACCAGGTAGATATCTTCCTTAAACTCTTGCTTTGCCTTCAGAACAATATCCTCGATGCCTGGATGAGCGCAGCCAGTTATCACAACTAGACCCTTGGTTGTATCTATCACCAGAGCCTGCTCCGGAGGCGGACCGGACATCTCACCAATGGTATACACTCGATCGATGATCTTCATACCAGGAGACACTTCTATTACATCAACCAGACGGCTGTAGTAATTCTTGAATTCTGTAGAGAAAGATGGCGGAAGGTAAACTTTGGGATCCGCTCCGGCGGATACCAGGGATTGCATGCCACCCGTATGATCCACATGTTCATGAGATAGGACCACATTCTGGATCTGGGTAGGTTTGATATCCAGGGCAGCCATATTCTTCAGCAGAAGATTTCCCGTAGCGCCGGTATCAAATAGCACATTCTGGTCTTGATAGGTAATAAATGCAGAAAAACCCCAGGCAGTTTCCAATCCGGGTTTATAAGGATAATTATCAAAAACCAGGGTTATTGTGATCATATCTTGGCTCCTTGCTTCCTCAGTTTCTGGGGGTTGTTGATTAGTTTCTGTGGCAGATAAAGTTTCAGCAGGAGGGTTTGTAGGTGGAATATCTGTAGGAGGAAGAACAGTATCCGCTTTAACGAGAGGATTCTCCGCTTTCAATAGGGGGGCACCACAGGCAGATAAAAGTATGGATAATGATAAAAGAATTCCCAGGGGGATCAATTTCCAATTAGACATAATTGATAATTCCTCTCTGTCCTTTATATTATACAGTCCCTATGAAGAAAATTCTAAAAAAACAGTCCCCCGGTATTAGAGTAATTTCCAACCCAGTGAACAGCCATACCTTACAGGGCTGTTATATAAATTCCCTGGTCCTTTTTTCAATAAGAAATTTGAGTATAATGGGAATACTTTTCTATATTGTCCATTGATCAAATCTTCACGTTGGAACGGGTTATGAGCTCAACTAACACCCATCCTGAACAAGCAGGTGATAGGTTATCATCTCTTTCGCAGAAAATAACCTCTTTCTTCAGCGTGCCACTCTTAATTGTCTTGAATCTTCTAACTCTGGGCGGTTTTATTACCTACATCATCCTCAGCCATCAACAGGAACCCAGCCCGGTATTAGCCGCGGTGCCGCATACATCATCTGTACTAGAGGCCCGGAAGGTACCCACACTGACACCCGAGCCATCCAGAACTCCGTGGTCTTTCACGATCCCGACCGCAACCCCAACGGCTATTCCTACATTTGTCCCCTCTCCGACCCCTACGCCGACGACCGCACCTACTCTACCTGCTGAAGTAAATATTGAAGACATAGTTGGGCATCGTCAATCCATGCCGCTCAGCTGCGAGTCACGCTCAGCAGTAGATTGGGCCGCTTACTTCGGGAAAACCATCGACGAGAACTTTTTTCATAACGGCCTCCCTGTCCATGATAATCCCGACAAGGGTTTTGTTGGTGATGTTAATGGAAGCTGGGGGCAAGTTCCTCCAAAAGCCTATGGTGTGCATGGAAAACCTGTCGCTCAACGACTACGGGAATATGGATTGAAAGCCAAACATGTCTTTGATATGAGCCTGGATGAATTAAAGTCTGAAATTGCCGCGGGAAGGCCAGTCATGATTTGGGTTGTTGGACACGTGGGGCTTGGGTCACCGGTTAAATATACAGACTCTGATGGTGATATCAGTATTGTGGCAAAATTTGAACATACCGTGATCGTCATCGGGTATACAGAAAACAAGATCACAGTCTTGGACGGTGCTAAAACCTATACGCGGTATAACAAGGAATTTCTCAGGTCCTGGGGAGTATTGGAGAACCAAGCCATCGTTTGGATCGAGTAACCCTGACCTTTCTACAACCCCATCTTTTCAAATTTCAAGAGTTTGTCTTTGATATCCGTATTATTTTTCCCCCCGTATCCTGTCAGACTGCCATCTGAACCTATCACCCTGTGGCAGGGAATTACCAACGGAACCTCATTACGTTTTTCTGCCTGACCCACGGCCCGGGATGCTTTTGGGCGACTGATGGCCGCCGCGACCTGTCCGTAGGATCGAGTTTCGCCATAAGGTATCGCCAGGGTTTCTTTCAGAACTGCTCTTTGAAAATCAGTATAACTATTCCAGTCGATCGGCAAGCTGAATACTTGCAGTTCCTGATTTAGATAGGATTTGATCTGATCCAAATACATCCGGGTCTCTGGTTCGGAATATTGATAGATACCCTCACCATATGCCTCATTCAGGGACAAAAAAGCATCCTTGTTTTTCTGGAACATACGCAGGCGTAGCAGTCCCAGTGGGGAAACTGCGATCCCGATCAAATCCAGCATATTAGTTTTCAGCACATTCAGATAAATCGGGGTTGTCATAGACTTCCTCATGGTCTGAAAAAGGAGTTCTTATTCAGTATACCACCCTCAAAATAGCGAGAAATCGTATGTTAAGCGTAGGGAAAGCGTCAGGTTGCCGTCAAGCAGAGAGGGGCTCAAAATGCTACACTATTATCAGAAAAGATATTTCTCTTCTTCTCCTCCTTAGAGAGAGTCGGGTGTGGCGCACCCGGCTCTCCGTGATTTAAGGGGAAGACCCCCTATTTTTCTCGCTCCGAGAAATGAAGTCCCTCCCACCTCTGTTCACCTATTTAACCCTAGTCTGTCATCCTGACACCGAGCGCAGCCGAGGGGGAAGGATCCATATTGATTTCGATTTCATACTACATTACCTTGAAAAAGTTTAGACAATTGTTCTCAATGTGAATATAGATTCTTCCCCTTCCTCCTCAACTACGTTCGGAGTCAGGGTCAGAATGACAGACAAAACAATTCTCTTGAAAGTTAATTCCCCAAATTTTTAAGGTTAAACACTCCAAATTCAATCCTTCCTCAGCCGAAATCAGGCTAATCAAGCGTATAATAGGTTTATCTAATAAGCAGACCAATTTATACGTAAAGCCTATGTCTTTTGCTCACCTCCACGTTCATACTGAATATTCCATCCTGGATGGTTTCTCCAACATAAAAGATCTAGTTCAAAGAGCCAAAGAATTGGAGATGCCAGCCATTGCCATCACGGATCACGGCAACATGTTTGGCGTTGTGGACTTTTACCACTCAGCCAAAGACGTTGGCATAAAACCCATCATCGGTGTTGAAGGTTATATGGCAGCACGGGGTATGAGTGATCGTGACCCCCAATTCGACAAACGTTCTTCTCACCTGCTATTGCTGGCGGAAAATCAAGCAGGGTACAAGAACCTGCTGAAGATCGCCTCCGCATCCCAATTGGAAGGCTATTATTATTTCCCCCGCGTCGATCATGATTTCCTGGCCGCTCACTCAGAAGGGATCATAGCCACCTCCGGCTGCATGGCTGCTGAAATTCCCCGCGCTATCAACCAGGGCAAGTTGGAAGATGCCAAGGCAAAACTGGACTGGTACTATGAGGTTTTTGGACAGGAAAATTTCTTCCTAGAATTGCAATCTCATGAAATTCCGGAATTAGAAAAGATCAATCAGGCCCTGGTAGAGATGGGACCCCGCTACAATGCCAACTTCATTGCCACCAATGATGTCCATTACGTAAATCCGGCGGACTCCGTTCTCCAGGATGTATTGCTGGCGATCCAGACCGGGAAGATCCTCAGCGATCCCAAACGGATGCGCATGTCTGATGAGACATATTATCTGCGCACACCTCAGGAAATGAAAACCCTTTTTACAGGAGTACCAGGCGCCATCGAAAATACACTCCTGATCGCAGAACGCTGCAACGTGGATCTGGGATTTACGGAATATCATCTGCCCAACTTCCCGGTTCCGGACGGAAAAACAGCCGACCATTTTCTGCGGGAACTGTGTGAGAAAGGGCTCCTGATGCGCTACCAAAGCCGGTCGGATGAGCCGGAAATCCAAAAACGGCTGAATTACGAACTCGATATAATAAAAACAATGGGGTTTGATGCCTATTTCCTGATCGTCTGGGATTTGATTCAGTATGCGCAGAAGAACAACATCTGGTACAACGCCCGGGGTTCAGCTGCCGGATCGATCGTCTCCTATTGTCTAGAGATCACGCCCATAGACCCCCTGGAACATGATCTGATCTTCGAACGATTCCTTAATCCCGGAAGGATCTCAATGCCTGACATCGATCTGGATTTCCCGGATAATCGGCGAGCGGAAATGATGCATTACTGTGCTGAAAAATACGGCCATGACAAAGTCGCTCAGATCATCACTTTTGGCACCATGAAAGCCCGGGCCGCCATTCGTGATGTGGGTCGGGTCATGGATATCCCACTTCAGGAAGTGGATCGGGTAGCTAAAGCTATCCCCAACCAGCCGCCTATGAGCATCCAGGAGGCATTGGATAATTCTCCTGATTTCAAACAGCTTTATAAAGATGCCCCTTACCTGCAAAAACTGATCGATACTGCCAAAGGAGTGGAAGGAACCGTCCGCAATGCCGGCACCCATGCGGCCGGAGTTGTTGTTACAGACCGACCAGTGGAAGAATATGCTCCCTTGCACCGTCCAACAGGCAATATTGGGGACAGCCCGATCAATACTGTCACCCAATACGAGATGTCAGTAGTAGACAAACTGGGCCTCTTGAAGATCGATTTCCTCGGACTCTCCACCTTGACGATCATGGCCCAGGCCTGTGAACTGATCGAAAAACGCCACGGTGTGAAGCTAACATTGAATAACATTCCTGCAGACGATCCAGAAACTTATGAGCTTATCGGCCGGGGAGAGACAATAGGCCTCTTCCAGGTCGAAAGTTCCGGCATGCGCCGGTATCTGAAAGAGATGAAACCGACCAAGTTGGAGCACATGATCGCCATGGTGGCGCTCTACCGTCCCGGCCCAATGGATTTCATCCCTGATTATATTGACCGCATGCATAATCGTCAGGAGATCAGCTACCGCCATGAGGGATTAATCCCTATTTATGAGGAAACTTTTGGAATCCCGGTCTACCAGGATCAGATCATGCACAGCGCTGTGGCTATTGCCGGCTACACCCCATCAGAATCCGACAGCCTACGAAAAGCGGTTGCCAAGAAAATTCCTGAAGAAGTTGAAAAACACAAAAAGAAATTTATCAGCGGTGCTGTAGAAAGGGGTATAGATCAGAAGACAGCAGAAGATATTTTCACAGACTGGGAAAATTTTGCTCGCTACGGCTTCAACAAAGCCCATGCCGCAGATTATGGTTTGATCTCGGTCCAGACAGGATACCTAAAAGCCCATTACCCGGTTGAGTATATGACAGCACTATTGACCGTTTACCAAAATAATACGGACAAAGTTACCCTCTATGCCTCCGAGTCCAGGCAGATGGGCATCGAAATCCTGGCTCCCAATGTCAATTACAGCTGCTGGGGATTTACAATCGAGAATGGTGCCTCTGGAGAAAACTGCATCCGGTTTGGATTGGGTGCGATCAAGAACGTTGGCGAAGGGCCAGTTGAAGAGATCATCCACGGTAGAGGTGAGACCAAATTCAAAGATGTGAATGATTTTCTGCGCCGGGTGGACCTGCGGAAAGTCGGCAAGAGGGCATTAGAATCTCTAATCCAGGTAGGTGCGTTGGATGATCTTGGCGGCCGGCCTGCTCTACTTGAGTCAATGGATAGGATACTGGCGATCAGTTCTTCCAATTTCCAGGCCGCAGACGCCGGACAGATCTCCATGTTTGGGGATGGCACAGGCCTCGCAGAAGCCATTATCCTGCCGGATGCCAAAATAGCTATTAACCGCCGAGCCCAGCTGGATTGGGAACGGGAGCTGATCGGTCTATATGTCTCAGACCACCCTCTCAGCACGGTGATGGAAAGTCTTGAAAAACATGTGACCCACTTCGCCCAGGACCTAAGCGAAGCAAAACACCAAGAATATGTTAGTGTTGCCGGAATTGTCACCAAGATCCGGCAGCATCAGACCAAGAACGGAAAAGCGATGGCCTTTGCGACCATTGAGGATGTCCAGGGAATGATCGACCTGGTGATCTTTCCCAACACCTGGAAGAAATATGCGGAGCTGATCCGTTTTGACGAAATAATTTACGTCAGAGGTAAAGCGGATGCTAACGGCGGGGAAACCAAAGTACTGGTGGACCAGGTTTCGACCAGTATCACCCAAATCGAAAGCATTGACGGACCTCCCCGGTTAACCCAGACTCCTCCTCAGAAAGTGACTCAAAAAGTCAAATCAGCTGATGCAGGACCACCTCCAGTAGAAGTCCCGCCGGTTGAAGACACTATGATCTATGAACCAATCCCGGAAGCGGAACTCCCACCCCAACCAGAATTCCCTCCTCCGGACTACGGAACGGTCTCACAGAGTCTTCCACAAACGGATCTGCCAGTAAGTGAAACGGCTCAAGCAGTGAGTGAGGCACCTGATCCATCAAGTAAGACTCTTAAATCAACAAGTGAAATGGTTGATATTCCTGCAGAACCGCCCGCTGAAGAACCTGAGCAAACATCCCACGTTCCAGAACGAGTGGGTGCGATCACCTTGGATGAGGATTCTACTTACCTGATCACCGTGATCCTCAAGAACAGGGGAGATCTGATGCGAGACAAACTTAGGCTCCGTCAGGTTTACGGCACATTGATCAGCTATCCTGGCAATGACCGATTTGCTTTCCAGATCATTGAAAAAGACCAGGCTCATTTGCTTGAATTCCCCAATGCCTCCACGAAGATCAGTAAAAACATGATCAATCAGCTCCGTGATATGCTGGGGCGCGATAACGTGCAGGTGGAGAAGTACTTGTTGTAACTTTCTTATTTGCTCCATCGCCCGTCCCCGGGCGAATAAATTTTCAACAACACAAGGTTGTCATCCTGAGCGCTAGCAAAGGATTTATATTGCAATCTTTTTCCTTTATCATCACATGGAAAGACTTAGTCACTTTCACCTGAACTGAATATGGATTCTTCCCCTTCCTCCTCAACTCCGTTCGGTGTCAGGGTCAGAATGACAGAAAGGTAAGTGGTAGTAAAATCACAAGTTAATTTGTACAATGATAGAAATCAGGGGGAGATTTGTGAAGCTTTACTACACCTATATTATGTCTAGTCCTGGAGGTACTCTCTATACAGGCGTTACCAATAACTTAATAAATCGTGTAATAGCCCATAAAGCAAAACTACTCCCTGGATTTACTAGGAAATACAATATCATTCGACTAATATATTATGAGAAATCACCCAGTATTAGGAGTGCAATCGCGAGGGAAAAAGAAATCAAAGGGTGGAAAAGGAAAAAGAAAATAGCCCTCATTGAATCTCAAAATCCAAAATGGATAGACTTGGCAGAAGATTGGTACTCAGAAGAAAAATCGAGTTGTCATCCTGAGCCATAGCGAAGGATCCATATTACGTCCTCTATCCATAACCATCAAAATGAAAAGTACTGAGTCTTTTCCTGCATGTGTATATGGATTCTTCCCCTTCCTCCTCAACTACGTTCGGAGTCCGGGTCAGAATGACAAACATCAAGAAATTACAAAATTTAAACAAAAAGCGTCCCCCTACGGGGACGCTCAGTTTTTACTAGCATTGACTCTTCAGTAGGAATTCAAATCTATTTCCACTGTCCCGGGCCGGGTTGGGCCAGCACCCGAGCAATCGGCCGCAGATCCATCCACCACTGTTTTTTTGGACGGCCAAAATCCTTATCTTCTAACCGCGGGTAGTCCTCCATTCCAGTGAATTGGGTCTTTCCCCCTTCCAAGCCAATGAATACCTGCCGGGGTTCTTTTTGCCCGATCTCATTGAGAAGGAAATCTATACTCTGTACTGCCAGACGCACACCCTGGATGCGGTCAAAGGGTGAGGGGTTTCCTCCTTGCTGCTGGTGCCCCAGGATGGCCTGGCGGACATCAAAGAGCTCCTTCCCTTCAACTTCAAATAGGCGCACCATAAAATCTGTTGTGTAAACAGGATGGGCGCTTTCATTACGGATCATCAACCCCAAGCGTTTTCCCTGGCTGAATCCGGTCACCAGGTGATCGACATCATCCTGGAGATCCTGCAAGGTAATACCCTCTTCATGAATATAGACCCGCTCCGCCCCAGTTGCCAGCCCCCCCATCAAGGCCAGGTAGCCGCAGTAGTTACCCATAGTCTCTACCACGAAACAGCGTCGGCTGGCCACTGCGGATTGTTTAATCTGGTCCACTGCCTGGATAATGCTATTCAGTGCTGTGTCCGCACCGATACTGAGTTCAGATCCAGGGCGATCGTTATCGATAGTGGCCGGCAAACAAACAATCGGGATCCTGAAATTGGGGAACTCTTTCTGGCGGTTTGACATCTCGTAAACACTATCATATCCGGCCTCACCGCCGATCACCAGGATTGCGTCAATCTTCTGTTCTTCGATGGTCCGGGCAATGGCATAATAATCACCATCAGCTGGGACTGTGCGATTGGTGCCGAGCTCAGCGCCGCCCAAGCTGACCATGCCGCGCACATCCATCCAGTTCAATTCTTTGATATCTCCCTTTATCAGGCCGGGAAATCCATTCTGGACACCCAGCATGGTCTGTCCTTGATCAGCTCCCCAGCGTACTGCTGCCCGGACGACGGTATTCATTCCCGGGGCGGGACCACCTGAGTGCATAACTGCAATCCTGTGGCTTTTTACCCCTTCTTTCCTGGGTTTGGGTTCAGACTGGATCATGGTCTGGAGGATCTTGTGCGTGGTTTGAAATCCAGTTCCCCTTAACTCCAGGACTTTGTCATATTTATTCTCATCCGCGTATGCAGCGATCTGCTGGGTTAAATCAACACATTCCATCAAATGCGAACTTTCAACCCGGTTGCCGCGCATTCCAATCAATTGTGGCGGATCCTCAGGTTTAGTTTCTTTAAGACGGTGCACTGCCGCATGGCCCAGGAGCGTCCCCAGGTTTCGATCGAATGCACTCGGTGAACCTCCCCTCTGGAAATGGCCAAGGACTGTGATCCTGGTATCCTCGCCAATTTTATCTTCCAGGGTCTCTTTAATATCCTGGCTCGTGATCGGGTCACCATTCTTATCATGGGCACCTTCTGCAAGGACTACAATGCTATCCCGGCGACCTACAAGACGGCCTGCCTTGAGTGCATCACACATTTCATCACGCCATGTATCAGGATCTGGCGGCACTTCCGGGATGAACAGCCAATCCGCGCCAGCTGCCAGGGCTCCCATCATTGCCAAATAACCGCACTTCCTACCCATCACTTCGACAACAAAACTGCGCTGGTGTGAAGAAGCCGTGCTAGTGATGGCGTCTATCACTTCCGTGATGCGGTGCAAGGCAGTATCCGCACCAATGGTCATATCCGTCCCATACATATCGTTATCGATCGATCCAGGTAATCCAACAAATATCAAGTTGGGATATTTTTCAACGCTCCCTTTGGGTAATTCTTTAGATTTGACCAATTCAGCAATTAACTCAGGCCATTCTGTCCGGAAGATAGAAGCGCCAGTCAAACTACCATCTCCACCAATAATGATCAATCCGTCTATCCCATTTTCAACCAGGTTTTTAGCGGCTTTCTTTCGCCCGTCCCGGGTCCGGAATTCATCACAGCGGGCTGTCCCTATCACTGTGCCTCCACGTTGAAGGATACCCCCTACGGAATCCCAGGAAAGCTCTTGGATCATGTCCCCACCCTCAACCATGCCCTGGTAGCCCTCATTGATTGCATAAATGCCAATGCTCATTTCCAGCGCCATCCGAACGGCTGAACGTAAGGCAGCGTTCATGCCCGGTGCGTCTCCGCCACTGGTAAGAATGCCGATTTTATTCATAAGAATAACCCTCTATCTCTTGAAAATAAATGATCCAAATACCATCAATCCAGCATCGGAATCTTAATGCCGTGTTTTTTAGCAGCTTCTATAGCTAGTGGATATCCCGCATCCGCATGGCGAACAATACCCATTCCCGGGTCGGTGGTTAACACTCTTTCAAGCCGGCGGGCTGCCTCGGGGGTGCCATCAGCAACAATAACCTGGCCTGCATGCTGGCTGTAACCGATACCTACGCCGCCGCCATGATGGAAGGATACCCAGGTTGCGCCACCAACCGCATTGATCAAAGCATTCAGGATTGGCCAATCACTGACTGCATCCGTGCCATCCAGCATACCTTCCGTTTCACGGTTGGGAGAAGCAACCGATCCTGAATCCAGATGATCCCTACCAATAACTATCGGCGCTGAAACAATCCCTTCTTGCACTAATTTATTAAATCCCAATCCAGCTTTTACGCGTTCTCCATATCCCAGCCAGCAGATCCGGGCAGGTAATCCCTGGAACGGTACACTGTCCTTGGCCATGTTGATCCAGCGTTTAAGGTGCTCGTCCTCCGGGAACATGTCAAGGATCAATTCATCTGTTCGGTAAATATCCTCCGGGTCTCCAGACAGGGCCACCCATCGGAATGGTCCTTTACCTTCACAAAACAGGGGGCGTATATAAGCCGGCACAAATCCTGGGAAGTCAAAAGCGTTCTTCAAACCCTGGTTATATGCTTGCTGACGAATATTATTACCGTAATCAAAGACCACAGCGCCTTTTTCCTGCATAGCCAGCATGGCTTTCACGTGCTCAACCATGGATTGTAGCGACCTGCTTCTATATTGATCTGGATCTGATGACCTTAATTCTTTCGCTTCCTGGATATCCAATCCCAGTGGTACATAATCCAGAGCGTCATGAGCAGAGGTCTGATCCGTGACCACATCCGGTATTACTCCTCTACGGACGAGTTCCGGGAGCACCTCTGCCGCGTTGCCTACCAGGCCGATTGAACGCGCCTTTCCGCAATTTTTATATTCCTCAACAAGCTCAAGGGCCTGATCCAGGTCTTCCACCACTTCATCAACATAACCGATCTCAAGTTTTCTCTGGGCGTGAGCTGGATCTACTTCCACAATCAATCCTACTCCCTCATTCATGGTAATTGCCAGCGGTTGGGCTCCACTCATCTCCCCCAGCCCTCCGGTCAGGACGAATTTTCCTTTCAAAGAAGGCCATCCTTGCTGTTCCGCGAGTGATCCCAGCGTTTCATAAGTACCCTGTAAAATACCCTGGGTACCAATATATATCCAGGAACCAGCTGTCATCTGACCGTACATCATCAAGCCCTGGGCCACGAGTTTATCAAAATGCTCCTGGGTTGCCCAGAAGGGGACTAGATTGGAATTGGCGATTAACACCCTCGGAGCGTCTGTATGGGTCCTGAACACCGCAACCGGTTTCCCGGACTGGACCAGCAGGGTTTCATCCTCGTCCAGGTTCTTCAAACTTTCCAGGATGGCGTCAAATGATTCCCAGTTCCTGGCGGCTCTACCGCTGCCACCGTAAACGATAAGCTGATCTGGATCGCCAGCAACCTGGGGGTCCAGGTTATTCTGGATCATCCGGTAAGCAGCTTCAATCTGCCAATTTTTACAAGTTAATTCATTTCCGCGTGGTGCATGGACTTCTCTAGGGCCAGACATGGATAACTCCTTAATTATTATCGCGCTTATTAGCGCCAATCTTATTATATATTAAGTGGTGATGGGATGTATTTTGAATATTCAAGACCAGACCTGATCCAGTTCTTACAATCCCTCCAAGTCCAAATCTAAAGAGACTTCATGGTCCGTTATCCTCCAAAAAAGATGTTGGGTATGGTAAGATTTGGGCTGACGAAAGGATAAAGTAACTTAACACCAAGAAGGAAGACCTATGAAAAACATATGTGTTGTTGGCGTGGGATATGTAGGGATCATCACTGCAGCCTGTTTTGCCGACCTCGGGAACAAAGTGATGGCCTTAGACGTTGATGAGAATAAAATTGCCGGATTAAAAGAAGGCAAAATGCCCATCTACGAAACCGGTTTAAAGGAGCTAGTTGACCGTAATGTCCTGGCAAACCGGATCCAGTTTACTAGCTCATATGAAGAAGGGTTGAAGGATGCCGAATTTGTGTTCATTGCCGTAGGAACCCCATCAGGTGTTGATGGTGAGGCAGATCTGCAATATGTAGCCGCTTCCGCCCGCTCCATCGCCGATCACATCAAGGATGGAATGATCATCATCAATAAATCCACTGTGCCTGTTGGCACAGGAGACTGGGTATCAAACATTGTCAAGGAACAGAATCCTGAAGCTGGTGATTTCTCGGTCGTCTCCTGCCCCGAATTCCTACGGGAAGGATCAGCCATCAGTGATTTTATGCAGCCCCACAGAATCGTGGTCGGATCTTTGGACGAGGACGCCGCTGAAAAGGTTGCCCGGCTCCACCTGCCCCTCAGGGCGCCAATCGTGGTCACAGATTTACGGACCGCCGAGATGATCAAGTATGCTTCCAATGCCTTCCTGGCAACCAAGATCTCCTTTATCAATGAAATAGCCAATATCTGTGAAGAACTGGGCGCAGACGTGATGGAAGTCTCCAACGGTATGGGATTTGATGCCCGTATTGGCCAGTCTTTCCTGAACGCTGGCATCGGTTACGGTGGATCATGTTTCCCGAAAGATGTGAAAGCATTGGCTTATATGGCGGAGAAGAGCGGCCGCCACCCCCAGCTGTTGCACTCCGTGATGGAAATAAACTCAGACCGCCGCGTCATGGCGGTGGAACAGATCAAATCAATGCTGGGAGGCGAAGACCTCTCCGGGAAAATCATCGGAATGCTGGGTTTATCCTTCAAACCGAATACTGACGATATGCGAGACGCACCATCGGTCACCATCGCCAATCTGCTCTTAGAAGCTGGCGCTGTTGTAAAAGCTTTCGATCCCATTGCCATGGAAGAAGCTGCCAAGCTTCTGCCGGCCGTTGAAATGATGGAAAACCCCTATGCCATGGCCGAGGGTTGTGATCTGCTGATGGTCACTACAGAATGGAATGAATTCCGGCAGCTTGACCTCAAGCGAATCAAAAAATCAATGAAAACCCCCTTCCTTTTTGATGGACGCAATATTTATGATCCCAAAAAGATGAAAGAACTCGGTTTCCAGTACCGCGGTGTCGGGCGGGGATACAACGGCCGCAAACAGCAATAAATGGATAACCAAAGCGGAACCCATCCCCCAGTGATCGATTACGAAGGTTCTGATTACCAGACCAGCTTCTGGAAAGAAGGCGGCCGTGAGTATGAAGACCGCTGCGAGCAAATCGCATTAAAGAGATTGCTTCCGGACGACGGGGAACTGCTGCTGGAGATCGGAGCAGGCGCGGGACGAAACACTCCCCGCTACAAGGGATTCAAGAGAGTCGTATTATTGGATTACTCCTTGACCCAGGTGCAGCAAGCCCAGGAATACCTGGGAAAGAGCGATAAGTACGTCTATGTCGCCGGAGATGTTTACCGTCTGCCTTTCGTGGATAATCTATTTGATGGCGCCACGATGATCCGGGTCCTGCATCACATACAGGATCCTCCATCTGCGTTGGAGCAGATCAATCGCGTCTTACAGAATAACAGCCCCTTCCTGCTGGAATATGCCAATAAACAGAATCTTAAAGCGATCCTGCGCTATTGGTTCGGCAGACAGGAATGGAATCCATTCAGCCTGGAAGCGATTGAGTTTGAAAAATTGAATTTTGATTTCCATCCCAAAAGCGTAAAAAGATTATTAGCTGAAGCCAGTTTTAAATTGGAACGCCAATTGACTGTCTCTCATTTCCGGATTAATTTCCTCAAGAAATTGATTCCAACAGGGATCCTGGTAGCTCTGGATTCAATCTTTCAGTATACCGGCAACTGGTGGCAGTTGTCCCCTAGTGTGTTTTCTCGCAGCATTTCAGAAAAAGAATTCCTCGCAGAACCCGTTAAGGGGTTTTTCCAGTGTCCTGCCTGCAAGAAACCCCTGCCAGAGGCTGAACCAGGTGGGGACAAACTGGTTTGCCCTTCTTGCAGCAAGACCTATCCTGTAGTGGATGGGATATACGATTTTCGGAATTAATTAAACTTAGGGACTGAGTCCTTTTGAAGGATTCAGTCCCTTTTTTTAACTCATCATCCCCCATTCTAAATTTTAGTACTGCTGTTGGTAGATCCTGCTCATTGTAAATAAATAAATGAGCCTGGAGGGACTCGAATAGTATGCCCCCTTGGGTACCAGCAAGCTGAACCAATGGCTTAAAAGGCCACTGCTATTCGGTCAATCCATTGAGAGAAAGTGATTTCAGAGGGAATTTAGGAGGAAAATTGTGTATATTGTATCTACCCTATATTCACCGGTATTGCACCGGGATTAGATACATTTCCATGTAGCGTATATGACTAAAGATCAGGTGATACATAATGAATGAGCTCAGCGGCACGTTCCCCAGCGTCCGCTAACGCGTGGGTTAGGCGGACGCTTGAATTTTACCCAATTATCCCATCTCCGCGAGACATCTCGGTACGATGCTCTCTCCAAGTTCTCTACAAATAACTCCTAAGTTACCGGATTTGGGTATTAGATTCAAATATTTAATCAATCTTATCCAGGAAGCGGACCTCAACGCCCGATTCTCTCTGCAAGTCAGCTGCAAAGACTTGGAGGGCGGAATCCTCAAAAGCGGCATCCGGTCCAAGGGACCGGCCCATCACAATAAGGGTCGCTCCGAGTTCTTTCACCACCGAGACAAGTTCTGTCCGTAAATGCCCATGGCGCATAATTGTCTGGGCAGTGATTCCCTGTGCTGTAGCTCGCTCCTGGGCCATTACCAATTGGAACTGACCCAACTTTTCTAACTGTGGTTCCACGTCTACCACCAAGGGCGCAGCTGTATGGTTCAGAAAGCTAATGTCAACCACGTAGAGAAAAACAAGTTCGTCCCCTTGTTCCTTCGCCAGAGCGATGACTGAATCTTGAGTCGGGTAACTGGCTTCACCCCCACGAGTGGCACACAAAATCATACCCATATTCTTCCTCCTTAATACCGAATCAGCAACCAAATTGTTGCCAGTATAAGAGTGGCTATTGTAACCGGTACACCATCACGCATAAAACGGCCAAAGCTGAGACGATAACCCGCTTGGCCCAACAACCCAACTGCAACAATATTGGGTGCGGAGCCTAGGATCGTGGAGTTGCCCCCCAGGTCGGCGCCTAAAATGAGAGCCCAATACAAGACCATATTCTCAGCACCGGATATCGTAGCAGTTAAAAAGTCAGCAATTGGCAAAGCTGCAACAGTGAAGGGGATGTTGGCAACGATGCCCGAAGCGACGCCTGGTATCCATACCATCAAAACCGATGCTATTTTTATGTTGTCCCCAGCCAGGTTACCGATGATTCCGGCTGTCCAGGCAATGACACCGGTTGCCTCAAGTCCACCTACGATTATGAAGATGCCGATAAAGAAAATCAGCGTCGTCCAATTCACCTCATGCAACATGCGGTGCATATCGGGTCGTACCCAGGCGACCAGGATCGCCGCGCCGCTCAAAGCGATGACGCTTGACGGGATACCACCAAAGATATCTCCCGTAAAAAACAGGATCATCATCAGTAATCCCACTAGCCCGGCTTTGCGCAGTAGGGGAAAATCGGTAATAAGAGCATCGTTTTCCAATTGGGCTACCAGTGCCGGCGAGTACTGCTCTTTGGCACCGGAAATCTCCCGCCGGTAGAGAATCCCAATAATTATTAGAAATGGGATCATACACAGGATGGCGATGGGTGCCATGTTGACTAGATACTCGACAAAACCTAACCCCAAGTGTGAACCAACAATAGTGCTGGGAGGGTCTCCGATGATGGTCGCCGCGCCTCCTATATTGGAGGCCAGAACTTCGGGAATTACGAAAGCAAAGGGATGGATACCTACCGTCTGAGCGATCTGGATGGACAGCGGTACTATAAGCAAAATTGCAGTTACGTCATTGAGGAAAGCCGAAAGTACGGCGGTTAGTATTACCAGGCCGATCACCAACAGCCAGGCATTACCCTTCGCCAGACGAAAAATTCGAAAGGCAATCCAGTTAATAGCGCCGGTCTCGCTGAACATGGCCATAAAGATCATCATGCCCACGATCAACCAGATAACGTTCCAGTCCACAAAGGTCATCGACTCTTCAAAGTTGATGATCTGAAGGGCGGGGAAGAAGGTGCCTCCGATGTAGTGAACTAACCAAACGGCGGCGGCACCTAGCAATGCCGCTGCCGTTTCGTGCATCCAGCGCAAGCTAATGGCAACAAAGACGAGCAAAAAGATACCTGTGGAGATGAAAAATGAGGGTCCATATTGCCACTCGGCAGACTGAGTAAGAAGCCACCAGATGCCCACTGAAAGACATACAATTCCCAAAATGACTAGAATATAAAATCCGTAGCGCTTCATATACTATCTCCTATAGGGCACAACATTGAAATGTGTATTTCCCTATTTGGCAAGGTAGGCTGGTCGTTCTGCCTGCCGAGATTCTTATAATTACTTACTCTTTGGGATATCACGTTAGTGTTCGATTATACTCCACATAATTTGACCAGCTGGCTGCTGATCTTTGTGACTATTAATAATTCAATGGTTATGACCAAAACCACGAGCGAACCGCTGGCAAGAAAACATATTACTCTCTCCCCCCCCTTATTTTGGCAGTGAAACACCAATTTCCCTGACATGCGTCATCCCTAAAATTTATACCCAGAAGCAGCGCCATTCTCTTTGATCGCGCGGAAACTGGATCAATATAAATATTATAGATTCATTTACAGCTCTTGTTTCTGGGCGCGGACCACTAACACTGGTACATTGGCGCCACGCACTACACGGTCGGCGACACTGCCCATCAACCAGCGACTCAGTCCTGATTCTCCACGTTTGGACATCACAATCATGTCTACAGGATTTGCTTCTGCATACTGGATGATTTGCATATGCGGGCGTCCCTTGATGACAATTATTTGCACTGTAATGCCATGCTCTTGAACGCTGGCTGCGATGCGACCCAGATATTCGCGGACAAAAATATCCGTTGCTTTTTCTGCCCTCATTCGAGCTGCTTCATTAGTTGTCGGGGAACTTGGTAATGGGACGAGAACGCGTAAAATGATTATCTCTGACTGAAAGCTCTTGGCAATAGTAATGGCATGCGGCAGTGCTTTTTCTGCCAGAGGTGAACCGTCCAAGGGTAACAATATGTGCTTATACATAACTCTAGTCTCCTGGGATGCGTGTGTCGGATTCGCATCTTTAGCTTTTTCGCTCGGCCGCTCACCTACCATCATGTCAATCAGCGCCAAGCCGTACTTCTTTACACCAATGATTCGTGCCTGTCTCTGCCTCTTTATCACCTTAGCGATGAAAATTTAGGAACCTTTCAATATATTATGCACCGGAAAAGGTCAATATCTAATAGGTGTATGTAATTGATTCAGGTAGTCTCATTCAGCAATTGACAAAAAGTCAATTGCATCTATTTAAGGGTGGGCTCGGCAGGATTTAAGAGCGAGGGTGAATTCCGATCACCCAGCGCTCAATCCCGAGGTTAAGGACCGAGGGGCGAACCTGCCCAATGGTGGCGGATAACGGCTTTATTTCTGCTCGGCTACAAATTATTGAATAACAAACAACGTCAGAGTTCACCTGCATTTTGGAGCGAAGCGGAGAAAGGGCAGGTGCAACTATTTATTATCCATTTCTATAATGTCTATTTGGCAACCTCTAAATTTATTGCGGATGGATTAAAGCCTTTTACTAGTAGCCATATCGCTAGAACTAATTCATTCAAAACTATAGGAAGTTTCAAAATAATCAATTCAGGAATAATACCCGTTACTTCTAATAGGTTTACTAGTATTAACAATATGGCTGCAATAACACCCCATACTGATATCCATCGAGGAATGAGTTTTGATTGATACAACAGATAATAAAATATCAGAGCGGCTATGGCAAAAATGTATCCATGCCCTGCATGAATTCCATAATATATATTTAGTAATGAAGTGTTATGAGATAAAAATAAAAACCCAGTAACAACTAAAAGTCCACCTTCAATAATCCTGGAAACAATGTACCAAAAAGATAAATTCTTATTGTAGGGTTTAAAGAGTGGAAACATTAAAACTGCAATAATAATGACTGCAAGACCGCTAATTACCTCGAGAACCATTCCTAAAGTTTTTGCTTCTGGATTGCCACTTCCAATCACGCTATATGCAACTAGAATTAGTACTCCCACAATTATTGAGGTCTTTCTGTTTGTATTAATTTTTTTTCTCCTTTATTTAGCTCTTTTTTATCACAAGACTAATATATACCATAATCTTATCGCTAGATTATGATAACCATTCTTATCAAAAACATTAAAAGGCGAAGTCACATCAAATGACTTCGCCCTTTTCTTACCAACTGCGCAGTTTAGCCCCAATTTCCTTTTCCAGACGTTTGACGATCTTATTCCGAATCGCCAGAACTTCTTTATCTGTTAGCGTCTTTTCTGGATGCTGGTAAACCAGGCTGTATGCCAGGCTCTTTTTTCCTTCTCCCAGCTGTTCGCCGCGATACACGTCAAATAAACGCACATCCCTCAATGTCTTACCGCCAGTCTGTTGGATCAATGTCTGCACATCCTGAGCTGGCACATCATCGTCCACCACCAAGGCCAGATCCTCTAAAACAGGCGGCTGATCCGGGACAGGTTCCACGTCATAAAGATCATCTACCCCCTCCAGCAGAGCAGTGATATCCAGGATCGCAGCAGGAAGCGGCCGATCCGGCAGTTTGTAATTTTGTTTCACTTGCGGGTGAACTTCCCCAAGGTAACCGAGGAGACTTCCATCCGCGTCTATCCGGGCGGATTTCCCGGGATGGAAATAGGGGACGACTTCCGGCAGATATTTCACTCCCTCGATATGTAGGTCAGCCAGTAATTCCTCAACGATCCCTTTAAGATCATAATAATCCATCATATCTTTCTCCGCTCCCTGCCAGGAGGGATGTGAACGGGATCCATACAAACAAAGGGCCAGTTTGGGAACTTCAGGTATATTAAGCTCTTCATCTTCCGGAAGGAATACAGGACCAATTTCGAACAAAGCAATGCGGTCCCTGCTGCGGAAATTCTTTTCTACAACTTCCAGCATACTTGCCAGTATTTCCTGGCGCATAACGGTTTTATCAGCGCTGATGGGATTGGCCAATTCCAGGTATTCCCGCCCTTCTTCTGTCCCAGGAGGCAAGGCCTTTACATCTGCTTCGGGTGAAGTGATCCTGTAGGTAACGATCTCCTGCAAACCAAGTCCAGCCAGTTTGTCCCGGACCTTTTCTTCAAGTTCCAGATCGCGATTGCCTGCCTGCAAAGGCAGTTCATCGGCCAGATTCGTTTCCGGGATCTTGTCATACCCATAGACCCGGGCGATCTCTTCCATCAGGTCAGCTTTTCCGATCATACCTTCCCCAATATCCAGGCGATGTGGTGGTGTTTTGACATCCAGTAGATCATCTTTAATCGTGACAGTGAATTCAAGTTTTGTAAGCAGTTCTGCGATCTCTTTGGCGGACAGAGAAATACCCAGCCAGCGCTCGACATCAACTGGTGCCAGGGTCACACTGGTATCCACCTGCGGCAGGGGATATTCATCCACCAGCCCTTTGGCAACTGTTCCGCCAGTCCATTTTCTCATCCATTCCAGACAGCGATTTACACCGATGGGGGCGATCTCTGGATGTACACCGCGTTCAAAACGATAAGCTGCCTCAGAAGGCAAACCTTGAGAAGCCACTGTTCTGCGGACATTGACATAATTCCACGAGGCGCCTTCCAGGAGTACATTTTTTGTTTCAGGTTGAACTTCAGACTCAGCTCCGCCCATCACACCAGCCAGCGAGAGAGGTCCTGCCTGATCGGTCACCAGGACCGAAAAATCATCCAATTTCCTTTCCACATCATCCAGGGTAGTCAGAGTTTCGCCTTGTTTTGCTCTGCGAGTGATGATCACGGGAGGTTTTCCCTTGGCTCGATCAACCAGAACATCATAATCAAAGGCATGCAGCGGTTCACCAATCTCTAGCATTGTGTAATTGGTAGCATCAACCAGCGCATCAATGGGGCGCACGCCAGCTAGTTTTAACCGCAGCTGAGCCCAATAAGGGCTAGGTTTGATCTCCACGTTTTCTATCAATCCCAGCACAAATCTTGGATTGTCTTCTGGGTTCCTGATATCGATCGAAACTTTCCCCTGGATCGATTCCCCTTCCATTACCGGTTCAATTTTTGGATATTTCAACTTGGCCCCGGTGATGGCAGCGACCTCCCTGGCAACACCCAGAATATTTGCCGCTCGGGCTATATTGGGAGTGATAGCAATATCCAAAACAGCGTCACCAAGGTATTCCACCAATGACATTCCCGTGGGAGCGTCTTGATCCAGCAGGATGATACCTTCGTGTTCATCAGATATACCCAATTCCTTTTCAGAACAGGCCATGGAATAAGATTCCACACCACGAATCTTTTTTCTCTTCAAGGTTGTGGTCGCAGTAGGATCACTTTCATTATAGGCGTCAATGATCGTGGCGCCCTCCCTGGCATAAACAACTTTTAGAGGAGGATCCAGCGGGCCTTTGCCTTTGTAGGGAAACAAATTCGGCGCGCCAGTCAGCACGGTATGCTGTTGTTTTCCGTCGTCCAGCTGACAAAGGACCAACCTGTCTGCATCAGGATGAGGCATTACTTCACTCACTTCACCGACAACGATCTCTTCGGGGCCCCAGGATACACCAGTGATCTTGGTTTCCTGACCTTTGCCTTGAGGCAGAGGTAGACCAACATAGTGGATCTCCTCAACTTCCAGTCCAGCCACAGTCAACTTATAAGCCAATTCTTCAATTGGCATGGAAATCTCAACAAATTCCTTCAACCATGATATAGGTACTTTCATATTACATTCCTTTCAATAATCTCGCGGCAATAGATACCCGTCCTGATTTAAAACTGGTCCAGGAAACGCAGGTCATTAGCCCAGAAATTTCTAATATCTTCGATATGATGGCGCATCATTGTTATTCGTTCCGGTCCCATACCAAATGCAAAACCGGAGTAAACTTCGGGATCAAATCCGCCATTTATCAGCACTGTGGGATGGACCATACCGCATCCCAAGATCTCCAGCCAGCCTGCCCCCTTGCACACTGAGCAACCTTCACCATTACACAGAAAACAGCCCACATCCATTTCCGCACTGGGTTCCGTGAACGGGAAGTGAGAAGCCCGGAAACGTGTTTTTGCGTCCTGACCGAACATCCTGCGGGCGAAATTGCTCAAAGTGCCCTTTAGGTCACCAAACGTGATCCCTTTTCCCACCGCCAAACCTTCCACCTGGTTGAATTGTATTTCTGAGCGGGCTGTGATCTGCTCATATCGATAACACATGCCAGGCAAAATGATCCGGATTGGTGGTGGATCTTCAGGAAACTTGCTGGTATGTTCCAACATAGCATGGATTTGCCCCGGCGAGGTATGCGTTCTCAGCATCAGGGGGTCATCTCCCCTCTCCTCAGAGCTTTTCACAAAGAAGGTATCCTGCATATCTCGGGCAGGATGGTAGGGTGGAAAGTTCAAACGCTGGAAATTATACTGATCGGTTTCAACTTCCTGTGAGCGATAAATTTGGAAACCCATATCGCCAAACACACGGTAGATCTCCCTCAAAGTCTGGGTAGTAGGATGGAGTCCGCCGCTGACAGTCCGCCTGCCCGGAAGAGTGACATCAATCTTCTCTCCTGTCAGGGACTGTTTAATACGCTGTTGTTCGAGTAGGCTTTCTTTTTCCCCGGAAGCTGTTTCCAGTCCAACCTTTACAATATTGGCTGCTTTGCCAACAGCTGGTTTTTCCTCTTTTGACAAAGTTCCTAAGCTCTTAAAAACCTCCATTACAGCGGAACTGCGTCCCAGGTATTTCACCTGCCAGGCTTCCAGGGCGCTAATTTCATTAACATCTTCCAGCGCATCCAGGGCTTCTTTCTTTATTGAATCCAACTTTTCTTGCATAGGTCCTCCTGTACTGCCCAGTATTCCCAATTGGTAAGGTATTGCCAGGTCTTGGAAACAAAAAACCCGCCCCACAAAGGGACGGGATTTACCCGTGGTACCACCCAATTTAGCCGGTTCTCGGCTCACTTGATCCCAACAGCAGAATAATAAGATGCTGCGATCGGTTCCCCGGATAACGTTGGGGCTGCGGCTCAAACTACTCGGATTACCCTTTCCCTTGAGCTCTCGGGAGTGAACTTCCCCTGGGTGACGATCTGTTACGGGATCTCAGTCTCTGCCCCGTAATCCCTGTCAGCGACAACCAGCGTACTTTTCTCCGTCAGCGATTTTTCTTATTTGATTATCGTTGTTAATTACCCTCTTATTATGAATAAAAAACCGGTTCTGTCAAGACCTACCGGAATAGTTCTTTCAGTCAATGTTGCTCCCGGTTAATTGGTTTTGATTACTCTCGGAATCATCTTCAGTAGATCCAAAGACATATGAAGCCAATCGGGCAACTAACTGCAGCAGCTCCAGATCTTTATCATTAAAGAGGTCTTCAGATCGAGAATTTACCACCTCCATCACGCCCAACACACGGTCTTCAAGGATTAATGGGACAGCCATCAAGCTCTGGGTGTGAAATCCAATGGATTGATCGACTGCGGAGATCCAGCGGTCATCTTTCCGCACATCCGCAACCAGAGCAGCTTTTTTATGCAGGTTAACCCAACCCGCCACACCAGATCCTGCCGGAATTCTGTAATCAGTCAGTTCTTCTGAACGATCACCCACCACCGCCACAAAAACAAGTTCATCATTTTCTTCATCCAACAGCAGAATCGATCCATCTTCCGATTCTGCGGCATCCAGGGCGATAGTGAGGATATTCATCACCATCTCAAGCAGGTCAGATGGCGATGTTATTGCCTGGGGATTGCTCTGGAGTTCGTTCAGGGACTGGATGACCTTCCAGAGCCGGCTGTTCTGATCTTTCAGGTCTTCATTTTCATGGTTTAGACTAATATTTTCGTCTTTAAGGGATCTTAATAACTGAGGATCCACCATTGGAAAAACTCCTTCTGCATCTCTCTCCTGCCGATGTGAATAATTGCAGGAATTTTAACTTTTCCTCATTATAATGCGATTTCATCAAAATTGAGATTTGCTTCAGATGACCGTGCGGAAGCGTTTATAATCTACACATATGAAAGCTGACCAAAAATTCAACAAGATCATTGTCTTTGTGTTAATAACGATCATCCTGATCAGCGGATGCGGTAAAGGCGGATCCCCCGCCCCATCCGCCACCCCTGTCTTACCTACCAGAACGCCATTTCCTCCTTCGCCAACTCCAATTCCAACAGCGGCGATTGTGAATGGTGATTTGATCACTATGTCAGAATTCCAGGAGGAATTAGCTCGTTACAAAGCGGCAGTAAACCGTGAACTGACCCCGGAAGATCACACCATTGTGATTAACGATCTGATCAATAATACTCTTCTTGCTCAAGCGGCCAAATCAGAAGGTTTTCAGATTTCAGAGTTGGAGCTCGATAACCGGATTACTGAACTCGATACTGACGAACAGCCCCTGACAGATTGGTTGGCAGCCAACGGTTTTACCGAGGAGAGCTTCAGGGTTTATTTAAAGCGATCGCTGGAAGCCGCCTGGATGAGAGATGAGATCATTAACGATGTTCCCCTGCAAATGGAACAAATCCATGTCCAGCAAATGCTCTTTTATGACTTAACAGCTGCAGAGGTTACATTAGAAACTCTTAATGAAGGCAAAGATTTTTCTCAACTTGCCAGCACCCATGATCCCCAAACCAGAGGAGATTTAGGGTGGTTCCCCGAGGGATTTTTAGTCATCCCCGATCTGGATCCTATCCTTTTCAGCCTCGAAGTTGGAGAAACTAGTGATATTATAGAAACAGAAATCGGTTATCATATCATCAAAGTTCTTGATAAAGACCCTAACCGCACTCTCGATCCTGCCATTCGCCAACTGCTGAAAGAAGGCGCTCTGGATAATTGGTTTGAACGCCGCTGGAAACTTAGTACAATAGAGATAACCCTGCCATCATAAGTTGCTCCCAGGAGTAAATTTATGTCCGACCCTTTTGAAGATTCCTTTGAAGACTTGCTGGATGATCCTGAACCGGTAATTGAGCCAGCACCAAATTCCCCCCGGAAAAAAAGAAACACCAGTGGGTGTCTGTTAAATATACTTTCCGGCATCCTGGTGACTGCTACTATAGTTGTAGGCCTGGTTTTTGCCATCATTTACATCAACCCACAGACGATGATAAACCCCCTGCCACCAACTACTTTACCAGCCCCGGTTCTGACTAATACCCCTACCCCCACACCAAGAGGTGTACTGCCGCCAACCTGGACTCCAACAAGTTCACCTACACCGGAACCGACAGATACCCCCATTCCTACTGACACACCTATACCTACAGATACACCCATCCCAACTGCGGACTTAGAAAGCGGTACAACTTTCATCCTCCAGGATGGCTCACCCAGCTATGAGGTCAACGCATATCATGCAGATGCGGGGTGCGATTGGTTAGGAGTAGGTGGGCAGGTATTTGATAAAGATGGTGCCCCTGTTCCCGGTATCCTGATAGAAGCAGGAGGTTCACTGGGTGAAATCGATGTTACCGGATTGACGCTGTCTGGCATGTCGACTGACTACGGTGAGGGAGGTTATGAAATTACCCTCCACAACACACCCATAGCTTCAGAAAAAGCTATCTGGATCCAGTTATTAGACCAGGCGAATTTGCCGCTGACAGAGAAGATCTATTTCCAGACATTTGATAGTTGTGATTCAAATCTGGTTCGCATCAATTTTGTGCAGGCAGAAAACTAAAAAAGGCCAAAAACGAGTAAACATAAAAGGGCGACCTGATGGGTCGCCCTTTCTGATTTAATAGTCAGGAAAAGAACTCTCAAAATGCTTAGTGGGGGAAATCTCTCTCTCGCTTTTCCCGGATCAAGATGATCGCCTGGTCGATCAAACGACGGTTCTCCTCGATCTGGTGCCACCGGCTGGCGCCTGAGGAATGGGGTAAGGGGATCACCCACCGTCCCGAAACTTCCAGCTGGGTGCCAATGATATCCTGGAGCTTCAGCTTTTTTGGGTAAAACAGATTTATAGCTAAACGACCGATCGGAATGATCACCCGTGGATCGACTAATTCAATTTCCTGATCCAGGAAAGGCCGGCACAATTCCTGTTCCCGACGGCCTGGAACACGATCTCCGCTGCCAGAAGGCTGTCTGCCAGGATAACATTTGGTCACTGAGGTCATGTACTGAGTAGATCTGAACCAGTCCTCTTCAATCCCGGCACGACCCAGCCAATCAAAAAGACGTTTCCCGCTTCCAGCATTAAATGGACGTTGCGCTTCTTGTTCTGTGATCCCAGGCGCCTGGCCAATAGTCATAAACCTAGCGGAACCCGGACCAGAAATCACTGCCGGGGGATAGATCTCATAGCCTTCCTCCAGACAGACGCGGCATTTTTTCATTGATTTGTGTAATTCCAGTAATTTTTCGGAATAATCTGTCATATTTACAATTTTATTGGGCTGTTTTTGTGATTAGATCTTGCCAAGATTTTTGGATGAAAAGGGCATCATCTTCCAGGGTTGGACTTTCACATAATATTCGCCCACCCGCCTTGTTATCGAGTAAAGCCTGGAATAAAGCACCCAGATTAAAATCTGATTCGCTGATCACCAGGTGGTTTTTTTCACCTTTTTCTGTATATTCGATCCCTGATAGGTGGCAGTGCAGCCGTTCCAAACTCTTTTCACCCAGTGCGTCCTTATAAGTCTCCAGGATATCCATCCACTCCTGATAGGTATTCACAGAGCCGTCACCTGGCCTGGCATGCAGATGAGCAAAATCCAAGCAGGGCTCAACTCCCACCAGCTGGCTCATTTCGAGAGTATCTTCCAGGGAACCTAGCATAGCGCCTTTTCCCATGGTCTCGGGTCGCAAGATCACTGGATTATCTTCCGCGTGTAATTCTTTCACACAATCTTCCAGGCGAGGAAGCGCGACTTTCAAGACTTCGGCCGCAGGTTTCCCGAAATAGGATCCCGGATGAAAAACAATGTCTGTCGCTCCAGACAGGTGCCCTGCCCGGGCGGCGTCCATCAACCGCTTGCGTGATTTAGGCCATTCCTCATCATTGGCATTCAGATTGATGTAATAAGGTGCATGGACACTTAAGACCACATCCCGCTCGCTGCCTGCTTCTTTGATACTTACAGCAGTACTCTCTGAAACCCGGACCGATCGGACCCAGCCCAATTCGAGGGCTTGAAGTCCAAGATCATTCAGATGATAGATACCACCGACACTGCCGCCCGGTTTTTTAGGCTTATTCTTGGGTGTCCCCACTGTGCCAAAACGAAATGAACTCGCAACCATTAAATCCTCACTTCCCTACCAATAATTAGAAAAACGTTTTGATCCAATTCCAGAGGTAGGGGGCAAAAATAAACATACCCACCAGAATTGATACGAGGACGCTGATCAATACAGCTCCTGCGCTAATATCCTTGATTATTTTTGCTTTAGGATCATAATTCGGGCTAACAACATCCACTGCAATCTCGACTGCTGTGTTGAAAACCTCAGCAGCCCAGACCAGACCAACCGTTAGCAGTAAAATGACCCATTCCAGGCGGGGTAGTTTTAACAATCCCGCTACTAAAAAAACTGCCAGGGTAAATCCTGCATGAATCCTGGCATTCGGCTGGGTGGTCATTACATGCTTGATGCCTTCCAGGGCAACTTTGATAGCTTGGATTCTGGTAAAGGCAAAACTTTTATTACTCAACAGAACTATTTTTCCTCAACATCAATATCTACGCCTAGCTTTTCCAGTATCCGGGACTGAATCGACCACATCTCTTCTTTTTCCTTCAAATCCCCATGGTCATATCCCAATAAATGCAGCACACCATGGACCACCAATAACTGTAATTCAGCCTCAATAAAATGCCCTCTTTTTTGAGCCTGTTCCTCCGCTCTGGAGTATGAGATCACAATATCACCCATATACCTGCTCTCGAGGTCTGGATCCGTAAAATCCGCCGGGAAAGAGAGCACATCCGTAGTTTTATTGATCCCGCGGTACTGTAGATTGAGGGATTTTAACTCTTCATCATCTGTGATCCTGACCAACAAGGAAGGAGAATCCAGCACTTCACATTCAAGGAGCACTGCTTCTGCCGCCGAGGTCAGTATTTGATCGGCAACTAATTCTCTGAAGTTATTTTGGACAATTATGAGGATCACTGGGCTTTCTTTTCACTCCCGCATTTCAACCAGGGTGGCATCGTCTGATGAGGTTTGTATCTCGCTGGCAGCAGTTTTATCGTCATCTGGATAATCTATCCGGGCATGATAGGTTCCCTTCAAAGTAGTGGTAAAGGAATCAATGATCACCTTTAAATCCCTCAAGGTTAATTCAGTGTTATTTAGCTGTCCCAATGCCACCCTTTTATCAACCATATCCTTGATCAAAACCCGCAAAGCTTCATCTGTCTCCGGGTTCTGGGACCGCACATAAGCCTCACAACCATCTGCTAACATTACCAGCGCAGTTTCCACTGATTGGGGACGTGGACCGGGGTATCGGAATTTAGATTTGTCGATCTGGCTTTCATCTCCATTCGCAATTTCCAGCGCTTTGCCATATTGGTAACGGGTAATCAATGTGCCATGGTGTTCTGAAATAAATTCCCGGATGCGTGTGGGAAGGCGATATTTTTTCGCCAATTCAAGTCCATAATAGACATGGTCAATAATGATCTCAGCGCTATCTTCCGGGGCCATGTCATCATGGGTATTTAATTGATTGGGACCCTGGTTTTCAATATAAAACAGGGGGTTTTTCATCTTGCCAATATCATGATATAAGGCGCCAACCCTGGCCAACATGCTGTTTGCCTGAATGCGCTCTGCCGCCTGCTCAGCAAGATTTGCAACCTGAAGAGTATGTTGATAGGTACCGGGAATTTCCCTCAGCAAACGCTGAAGCATAGGATGATCCGGGCGCGATAACTCTACCAGCTGTAATGTAGTTGTTAGATCTAACAGTGGAGCTAGGGCATATTCCAACAAGACAGTTAAAACAGCTGATGCAACGCCATAAAAAACAGAAGCCCCTATCAAAGTTGCCAGACCTGTAACATCTGTCGCAGGGTCAATGATCCGGTATGCAACCAGGATCACAGAGCCAGTTACAGCGATAATGCCGGCGACTGAGACATAAGCGGATAGTCGTTGAGGACGCCTCAAGATCAACAGCCCCATCAATCCACCCATGCTATAGTAGAGGGTCAGATCCAAGGAATTCGGCATCCCATAAGCTGCCAGGATAGCCAAAGGAATAGTAGTGAAAAGGGCTGTCCGTCGGTCAATCAAGGCAGCAACCAGCAGTGAATAAGCTGCCATGGGGAATAAATAAGGGATCACCAAATGGCCCGGGGAAACATAACGGGATAGTCCAAGGAAAATCAGGAACAGTCCCAGCAGGACGATTAATTTTTTGGTATTTTTCAATATATAGGAATGCGAAAGGAAATACAGAATGATCATGACAGCACATAAGACAACCACTGCCAGGGTGCCGGCTTGATTCTGCCACCCGGAGAAGGTGGTTAATAATCCAACCTCTTCTAAAGCCTCAATATCCTCGGCTTGGACGATCTCGCCCCGCCGGATTATGGTTTCTCCAGCCACTATTGACCGCGAAATCGGCGTAATGTCCTGGATTGCTTCCTGCCGGGCTGCTTCTGTTGCTTCTTCACTGTAGACACTATTCGGCGCTACAAATGCAGAAGCCAATTCAACAACCAAATTAACCTGGTCTTCTGAAAGAGACAAACTGACCAAGGATGGCAGCTGCTGGCGGGATTCTTCCAGATCTACTTCCCTTATGGCTGTGCGCATTACCTGTTCCAGGATGACCACAGATTCCTGTCTTACCGTTTGCCAGCGCACATCACTGAGCTCCAGGATCTGTTCGGCAGTATCCTGGGAGATATATATCCCATCCAAGGCAGCCAGATCTGTGAATTTCTGTTCCTGGCTGGCGAATTGGTCATTTCTGACCGCATCAATAAATGTCAGGGCGTCTTTAAGGTGATTCAGCTGTTCGCGGGCAATGGCAGAATTTTGCCGAGTATAGATAGGGTCTACTCCCTGAGCCACTTCCTGCTGCAATTCTTCTGTTAACACCTGGCTCTGATAAGAAACCGCATAAGGTGACATCACGTCCTGGGAAGCGACACTACCTTCCGATACTAGAACGGTGGAAAGGGCGCCAGTCAGTGACCAATTAATCAGCCACCAGATACCGCCCATACATAGTATTAAAACTAGAGTTAACACTGCGACTCTGATCAGGGATGGTTTTAGAGTTTTATCTTTCATAAATTAGGGCAGGTAATTGCGCTTTGCACCTGCTTATAAAAAACTTGTTTCCAGGCAACTGGATTTACTCTTCACCCAGCAATTCCCGGACGAACTGATTGGCTTGTTTTCCATCTGCTCTGCCGCGAATCTTAGGCATTAAAGCGCCCATTACTTTTCCGATCTCAGACATTGAACTGGCACCAGATTCCTGAATGGCTTCCTGAACTAGAGCCTTCAATTCTTCAGCGCTTAATTGCTGGGGAAGGAATTCACTGAGGATTTTTATCTCTTGTTCAGCTTTTTCGATCAAATCCGGTCGATTTGCCTGTTTGGCTCCATCGATGGTTTCCTTACGGGCTTTCACTTCCTTTTGAACCAAGTTCAGGACCAGATCTTCAGCCAGATCTTCCCGGGCTTCTACTTCAGCGTTTTTAATCGAGGCCAAGGCCATCCGCAATGTAGTTTTACGCTGGGCTTCACCTGATTTTAATGCCTCCGTTAATGCATCTCGTAATTGTTTTTTTATACTCATATATTAATTATACCCTTTTCAACCCTTTAGCCCATGGGATGCTTCATTTTTGCCCCACCAAGCACATGCATGTGGATATGGAGAATTTCCTGGTGAGCATCTGGACCATTATTGATGATCAGCCGGTAACCGGTCTCAGCAATACCCGCTTCTTCAGCGGCAGCTTTTGCACCGGAAAACAACTTTCCCAAGATGATTTCGTCGATTTCAACCATCTCACGAACCGATGGGATGTGTTTATTCGGAATTACTAGCAAATGCACCGGGGCTGCGGGATTGATATCCTTAAACACTGTGATCGTCTCATCCTGAAAAACGATCTCACTTGGAATTTCCTTCTGGATGATCTTGCAGAACAAACAATCAGTCATGATAACCTCCTATTTTGGATCCAGTATTTCTCCCAGGACTCCATCTTGGGTAACTTCAGTTATTTTTGTCCTGGAAAAGGTATTCCATGCCTCCCGGGGGGCATTGGCTTCCACACGAAGATAATTATCAGTTAATCCAATGGCTTTCTGTGTTTTTTCATCCACCTGTTCCCAAAGTACTACCAGCTCCGATCCCAAAAAATGCCGACGATAGGTTTCCCCTGAGCCATTCAGAAGTCCCCTAATCTCAGCACTGCGTCTCTTTCTTATTGGATGTGGGATCTGATCTGGATAATCAGCTGCTGGGGTACCCTCTCGGGCAGAATAACTGAATACATGCCCGGAGGCAAAACCCATCTGGCGGACGAAATCGTAACTTTCTTTGAATTCATCCTCAGTTTCACCAGGAAAACCCACAAGGATATCCGTTGTAAGTGCGGCTTCAGGCACAGTGGAGCGAATATTTTCCACCAACAAAGCATATCTAGCCGGGTTGATTGCCCTGGCCATTCGTCTTAATGTATCAGCTGAGCCGGACTGGAGCGGGAGATGCAGATGGCGGGCGACTCGTTCTTCCTGCAAAAGCTCGATCAATGAGGAGTCAACATCCCAGGGCTCGATTGAAGACAACCGCAACCGGGGAACATCAGTATCTTTCAATACAAGCCGAACCAGGTCATGAAGTCCCTGAACAGGTGTGAAGTCTTTCCCCCACGATCCTAGTTGAACTCCCGTCAGAACAACTTCCTTGAACCCAGCTTGAACTGCGGCATTTATTTCCTTTAATACGGTTTCAGTTAACTCACTCCGGGAATCCCCCCGGGCGACAGTTGTTATACAAAAAGTGCAGTGATGGCGGCAGCCATCCTGCGCCTTAATGAAAGCCCGCGTCCGGAGGCGACTTCCGGGGATTTTTACACGCTGGAGAGGCTCTTGGTCAAATTCCACAGGATCCAGTCTGAGCAGATCAGAAACCAAGTGACCTTTCTCTGCATTGGAAACCACCCTGGTTACACCTGGTAGATCCAGAGCTTGTTCAGGATAGAGCTCACTCCAACAACCGGTTGAGACAATATTCTTCACTCCGCTCCGGGCTATGCGACGGATTGTTTTACGCGAGTCGGCCGCAGCGGCAGATGTCACTGAGCAGGTATTGACCACTGCCAGATCCGCGTTAGCCGGATCTGCAACCAGGTTGTGCCCTGCTGCGTTAAACTGTCTAGCAAGAATCTCGATCTCACTTTGATTCAAGCGGCAACCGATCATATCAAGATATATTTTCATATTTGGAAACCACGAGACACCCTAAATATTTCTCAGGGATTTGTCACCATTAAATTATCAAACCATATATCAACACCTGGTATATCGAAGGACCCAACAATCAGGCCGATGTCCCCATCTATGAATGTGCTGTCATAAGCTTCAGCGATAAACTCACCATTGACAATCAGCGCCAGCCGAGGACCGTCGCAGATCACCTGAATATGATTGGCGCTCAAACCAGTGTGAATAAAATCCGACTGATACATCTGGGGGGGATGGAGAAGTTTTTGTTCTCCGCCTTCTACGATCCCTATTCCGTAGTAACCATCACTGCTGATGATCAGAAAATAAAAGTTCTCTGTATTTTGGTAGCGACATAACACCCCGTAATCATTATCATCCGGACCAGTATTCTTGCCAGCATCTACTTCGATCCGGACATTCATGAAGTAAAGACCGGGGTTGGACCAATAATCTGCATTTGTGGAATTTACAAGGATCCGGTATCTGTCATTTTCATAATCAGTAAAACCTTCTTGGGTCCTGACCTGATCCCAACCACTGGATGGGTCAGAAAAACCATCCTGAAAAAGTAAATCCCCAGAGTTTGGGGGATATTCACCAAATATCTTGGAAACCTGGGAAATATTGCAAGCCAGGGAAGTCAACGCCAACAAGATGAAAGCAAATAACAGCCTGAACCTTTTTTTCATAGAGTCTCCCAACATTATCTACTGATAATTAGATAATAAACGCTCGGCTTGATCGAACAGGGCTGGATTGTCCGTATACTTTAGAACCTGCTGCAAATGGTAAACCGCTCGTTCAATATCATCGAAAGCCGAATAATAAATACCTAAGTGATAATGGGCTGGTGCATAGACCGGGTTTAATTCCAGGGCCATTTGGAAGAACTTCACCGCATTTAGGTTATCATCCAGCGCTAAAAGCACCTGCCCCAAGATATCGAGTCCACCTACATCGGAAGGATTGAACTGCACAGCAATCCGGCTTGCGGGCAGACCAATTTCTTTTACTTGATAATCATAGTGCACACAGAATTCAGCCAATTGATTGTAGTACTTGCCATCCAAGGGATCAAGCTCAACTGCTTCCTGATATTTCTCAAGAGCTGAGTTCAACTCACCAAGAGCTGCCAATGATTTACCTGTTTCTACGCGGACATCAGCATTTGTGGGCCAAAGATCTTCCACTTTCTGAAAATATTCCAGGGCCGTGTTATGCGAACCCTGGCGCTGCCAATACAATCCCAAGAAGAGATTTGCCAGAGGAGAGTCCTCATTCAATGCCATCCCTGTCTCGAGAGCATCCAGAATGTCTTCATCGGGCTCATCCAGATGTTGAAGAGCTTCGCCAAGATACAGCCAGGCTTCCTGATAATCCTGGCGCAGAGCAGTCGCTCTATCAAAAGCATAGGCTGCCAGGTTCCATTGATTAATTGCTGCCAAGGCCTGCCCGGCAGTGACATACTGATAAGCCGGTTCCTCAGATACTGCGCCCCTGATAGCTGAGGTAATCCCCTCAACTTCCGGGAAATCCCCTCTCACCTGATCCAGGTACGGTAGTGATTTTGGGGGAGTATCCGCTGCGACTAATAGTCCAAAATGGTAGATCAGTTCAGGTGTGCTTCCATCTTCTGATTTAGTCAGGTATTTATGCCAGACCTCGATCGCCCGGGGAATATCACCATTTCTTTCATAAAGGAAGGCCAATTCTTCCAACGCACGAGAAGATTCTTCAAGGCTTTGCCAGGTCTCAGCTGCCATTTCATGTTTCCCAAGCTGCAGGTATGTCTGACCCAATTTTATCTGTCCTTCTACAGAAAGATCTTTTTTCTGGAGTGCCTTTTCAAAAGCGATTTTTGCCATTGGGTAGTCATTTCCGATAAAGGCGGCGTTGCCAGCGCTTTCCAAAAGTGACGGCCACCAAGGATTTTCTTCAGCCAGGTCAATCAGAATTTCAGCCCCGGTTGAATAATCCTCTGCGGCAAAGGCAAGCCTCAACTTCCGCGTATTTTCGGTTACACTAATAGCAGACGGCGAAAAACCGATCAGAGAGCCAATCAGGATCAACACAACAAACCGAAGGGCAATTTTCAGGCGATCATTCATACCTGAGATTATATTGTATTTACTTCTGAAATGAAACCACAGGGCCAGGAGTCGGGGAAAAGGTATAATCATTTAACTCCCATTATTCTCAAACAGATAAGGAGCCAAATTGGATTTTGGATTGTCAGAAGAGCATCAAATGGTGCAGCGGATGGTCCGGGATTTTGCGGCCAAGGAAGTCCTTCCAACTATTCAGGAACAGGACCGAATTGGTGGCATGGCTCCATTTATCATTCCCAGAATGGCCGAGTTGGGAATCTTGGGAATTACCATTCCGGTAAAATATGGCGGCCAAGGGATGGACTACATCTCCCTGGGGTTAGTCAGCGAAGAGCTTGAGTTTGTTGACACATCCCTGCGAGTTGTGATCTCTGTCCATAGCGGTTTAACTTGTTTAACTCTTCTTCAATGGGGGACCGAAGATCAAAAAGAGAAGTACCTGGTGCCCCTGGCCCGGGGAGAGAACATAGGCTGCGGCGCCTTTACTGAGCCAAGCGCAGGATCTGATTTCGCCCATATCCAATCTACTGGTAAAAAAGATGGCCAGGACTACATCCTCAACGGAGAGAAGATGTGGGTATCCCTGGCTACAGTTGCCGATTTTGCTATTGTCACCGTAAGAACAGATCAAAAGATTGATCAAGCCAACCGGGGATTATCAACCTTCCTAGTGGACCTGGAATCTCCAGGGATCACGCGGGGGGATATTCATGGTAAACTCGGCGTCCGCGCAGGATCCACAGGCTGGATAAACTTTCAGGATGTCCGCGTACCAGCTAAAAACCTACTGGGAAAAGAAAGTGAAGGATTCAAGGTTACTATGTCTGCCTTTGACAGTGGGCGTTATACAGTGGCAGCCGGCGCCACAGGATTGATCCGAGCAGCCCTGGAGGCCAGCAAATCCTATGCGGAGGAAAGAAATGCCTTTGGCGGAAAGATCAGCGATTTCCAACTCATTCAAGCCAAAATCGCCCGGATGGCCCTGGATTATCAGGCCGCCCGCCTGTTATATCTCAACGCCGGATGGTTAAAAAACCAGGGAACCCGTAACACCCGTGAAACATCAGCTGCCAAGTGGTATGCCACGGAAGCGTCCTTTCGGGCTGCTTCCGAAGCGGTCCAGATCCACGGAGCTTATGGCTTCAGCGATGAATATCCTGTCGAGCGGTTTATGCGCAATGCCAAAGGCGCTATGATCTATGAAGGAAGTAATGAGATCCAATCGCTAATTCAGGCAGATTACGCCCTGGACAAACGCAGGGATAAAAAGATCCGCCGCGAGCTTCCACCCTATGACCACCAAACCTGGACCTTTGATTCAGGATAATAAGATGATCAACTTTTTAACCATAAGGAGGGTAACAGTGTGAAAATAATTGTCTGCGTTAAGCAGGTCCCAGACACAGCAGCCACCATGACTGTTGATAACGGGGCTATCAGTTGGGGAGATGCGCCGCTTATTATCAACCCATGGGATGAGTTTGCTGTGGAAGCCGCCCTGAACCTGACAACAGACCAGGGAGGAGAAGTCATCGCTCTCTGTCTCGGCAAGGAAGGGGAAACCGAAGCCATCAAACATGCCTTGGCTATGGGCGCAGATAGCGCTGTGATGGTTTCTGATCCGGTGTTGAAAGGAGCCGATAATGTGGCTGCATCGAAAGTTCTAGCAGCCGCGATCCAAAAGATTGGCGATGCTGATCTGGTTTTATTCGGGCAGCAATCGGTTGATACAGATACCGGTCTACTTCCTGTCCAAACAGCCAGGCTGCTGAAATGGCCCTCCCTAACCCTGGTCTCGAAATTTGAATCCGTAAATCCTGGCGATAGCAAAATCCAGGTCCTGCGCTCAATGGAAGAGGCTGGTCAGGTAGTGGACAGCGCCCTGCCAGCTATAGTAAGCGTTACCAAAGATTATGGTGAACCGCGCTACCCATCGTTCATGGGAATCCGGAAAGCCTCCAAAGCTGAATTCCCCATCTGGTCATTAACTGATCTGGGAATTGAAACACCATCTTCCTCGATTGGCTGGCCGGAAGTAACTGAACCGGTTCAGAAAGAAATTTTGACCGAAATCATCGAGGGTGACACACCGGGAGAGAAAGCAAAATCCCTGGTAGAGAAACTTATTGCCGAGAAGGTGCTCTAATGACAAAAAAAATACTTGCCTACATAGATCATTTTCACGGAAAAGTCCAGTCTTCCTCCTGGGAAGGCCTCGGATTGGCAGCTGCAATCACAAAGGATTTGGGTGGAGAAACCGCAGCCCTGGTTCTGGGAGAAGGTGTAAATGAACTGGCTGATACAGCGTTTCAATACGGCGCAGATCAAGTCCTCCTGGCTGACAGCCCGATCCTGAAAGATTTCCGACCCGAACCCTTGGCAGATATGGTTGCCCAGGCGGCCAAAGAATATCAACCGGATCTGATCATCTTCCCAACCACATCACGGGGCAGAACCCTGGCCGGCATGGCTGCTGTGGACCTTGATACAGGTGTGATGGTAGACGTGATTACCCTGGATTGGGCAGGAGGTGAAATCACTGCCACACGTCCTATCTATGGCGGAAAACTCCTGGCCAAACTTACCTGCGGCACAACTCCCCAGATCATAACACTGCGGACGAGGGCATTTGACAAACCAGAACCTGATACATCTCGATCCGGCTCAGTAACAACTCTGGACGTTGGTGTTGATGCAGCCGGGGTAGCAACTTCAATTACATCTCATCAGGAAAAAGGCGGCGGAGTGAGTTTAAGCGACGCCAGCGTGATTGTCTCGGGCGGCCGCGGTGTTGCACTTAACCCAGCCCTTGAACCACCCGCTGATCTGGATGAAGAAGCTGCCGAGGTCTGGAAAGCTGAACAGGGATTTGCCCTGGTCCAGGGACTTGCAGATGTGCTTGGTGCGGCAGTTGGCGCCAGCCGGGCCGCAGTAGATGCTAAATACATCGAATATGACCACCAGGTTGGCCAAACCGGCAAGGTGGTATCACCCGACCTGTATATCGCTTGCGGTGTTTCGGGAGCGATCCAGCACCTGGCCGGAATGCGGAGCAGCAAAGTAATTGTGGCCATTAACAAGGATCCCGACGCACCTATCTTCAACTTTGCCCGATTTGGGTTAGTTGGAGATATGCATGCTATCTTGCCTCCACTGACAGAAGCGTTGAAGGAATATCTGGCGGGGTAAGTAAGTTGTGCAAATTAATAAAAGGATACGGTTTCCTCGGAGGAAATCGTATCCTTCTTGTTTAACACAAAGGGACTGAGTCCTTTGGAAGGACTCAGTCCCTTTCTTACTTAAAAGCTTATTTATATTTATTCAGATCTTGAAGGCATCATCAGCACGCAGCGGTTAGTATTGCCGACGATACGCTCGGAGTCGGCGCCCATGATCATGCGATCAAAGGTACCTCTCCCATTGGATGTCAACAAGATCAAGCCGTAATCACCCTCTTCTGCTGTATCCACAATTGTAATAGCCGGGCGGGAGCCTTTAACAATGATATCTACTTTAATGCCATCTTTTTCCAAACCGCGGGCAACTGCCTCAAGGAAGTCTGTCATTTTGGCTTCAGCCTCAGCACGTAAGTTTTCCACAACATCGGCCGGAGCACGGTAGTTCTCCGTTTCCGGGATTTGGGGGACTGAGACCAAAGTGATATCACTGCCATAAACTTGGGCCATGGTCCGGGCATAAGGCAACACTTTTTCTGCCTTAATAGATCCATCCAGCGCCACTAACATCTTCACTGGTTTTCTTCCCAGGTCTTTGGGCTGTTCACCCTGAACCAGGTAAACCGGAATGTCCAGGCGCATCATCAACTTGGACGACACTCCCCCGCTCATCCAGTGTTTTTCACCAGATTTCCCGCGGGTAGTTGTGACCACCAGATCTATTTCAGCTGATTCCACGAAAGCTTGAGTGACTTCTGCAATCGAGCCTAGCCTGACCGCTTTGTCAACTTTGAAACCGTCCGTTTTCAGCTGTTCAATCAGTCTGTCGAGATATATCTCCCGGGCAGCCCTGACAGCGATAAATTGTTCCTGTGGGCCGTGGGAATATGATTTCACTCCTGAGAGCAAGGTCATAGAAGCACCAGTTTCCTGGCAGATCCTCTTAGCTACGGGCAATGCCTGGGCGGCATAAACCGATCCATCCAACAAGACGGCGATCTTTTTGATCGTTTTGTGTTCAGTACGCCAATGGCTTCGTTCAATGGGCTCCGGGTCCCAAGTGATCTCTGGAGCAGGTCCGGGCGATCCAACTGCAACTGCAGCCGATGCCATCTGCCCAAAACCAAAACCTGCCAATAGGGCGGTATCCAAACCACCAAGATAATCCAGGACCGGATCCGGTTCTCCCAAAATGGACCTTGAGAAACTAAAACCGATATATAAGATTGGAATGAAAATCAAATAGGTCCAGGCGCCTTCCATAAATCGTTCTTCGAATATTATTACCGTTGCCCCCGTAGTGAGAAGTGCCGCGATAGTCGTACCGGGTATCAACAGAGCTTTGCCCCAGGTAAACTCTTCCCGGGCCTGCCGAATCAAGCGTTTAGTTACCGCCCACCCGGTCATGCTCAATAAGATAAAGACACCGGCGGCGTAAATCGCCAGATAGGTCTCTTCATTGGTGCCAACGAATAAAAAGGCAATACTGACAATGGCAACTTCCAGCCAAACCGGTTTATCAGCCACGTCAAACTCGTTTTGCTGACCCAGGTTAGGTGGAATATAGTTACGTTTCTTCAGGCCAAGAGCCAGGTTCTGCAGCCCTTGGGCGCTGGCTGCCGAGGCTGACATCAAAACCGCGATGCCAATGATTGTCCCCAGATAAGGTAGAGGGGAAGGAAGCAGAACATCCATGGTCTGAGTGAATACGGATACATCAAGGTTAGTTGGATCAGAAATTTCCAGTATTGCTGGTCCGACAATAAGCATAGTCACCACTGTGGTTCCCATAATGATTAGCAGACTGTTAAAAGCCCGTCGACTGCGAACCTCATCCGAACCCTCGTAAGCCGCAACAAGGTTGGCAAATACTTCAATGCCGGTCATGACCGCCAATATTCGAACATATCCTGCCAGTGTGAAATGGAAATACTCGCCGCTGAACGCTGCCAGGTTAAAGGCCGGTAGGTGAAAACCCCGCTGCCAGATTGTGGCACCGATCATAACCCACAACAAAACAAGTACTCCTGCAGTCGCTGGGCCAAAAGTGCGCGCAGCAACTTTAGGCCCACGATTGACCAACCAGCCCGTAAGAATACTGAGTGCTATAGCCACGAAAGTGCGATACTGAATGCCGAAGATTGCCTCGTTCAATACTGGTAAACGATCAGCAATAAATGTGACCATGGCTGCCATACTGACCAGAAATGTGAGGGTATATTCCACAAAGGTGATGGCCGCGTTGACCTTTACCGCCCAGCTGCCAAACTCTTCTTCACTTAATCCACTACCGCCGCTGCCATCAGTAACCCAGCGCATCACCAGTCGATACATGGCAGAAACTACCATGATGGTAATGATCACCAGCCAAAGTGAAGCGCCGAAAGTGACTTTGGCGACACCGGCAACGACAATTAATCTTAGAAAGGGTCCAAAAACGTATAAAGGTGAGGTGGCGGGATCACCGCCGCCGGCCAGAGCGCCTTCAAAAGCATTATTTAGTTTATTAGATACTTTTACAGCCATACAATTCTTCCTTTTCAACCCATTTACATAAAAATCGGAAGTGCCCACGGATATCTGCAGCACACTTCCTCAAAGTCAAGTTCAAAAAAAATAGCAAGGATTAACCCTGCTATCTATCAACCAGACTTTATAATTATATCGTACTTCAATTCCCAGTCCAAGACCAATGGAAGGCCAGCAATGGACACGATAAAAACCCATTTTTTCCTTGCCCCAGAAGTAACTTTTCTTAATCATGGATCTTTTGGAGCATAGTAAGTAGTAAAAATCAGGGTCATAAAAGAAACCTCCCTAAAAGGAGGTTTGTCTTTGGATAGCCCACGGTTTTCCGAAGGACGCCGCTGGCGCCAACCGTTGGGAAGAAAGATATTATGATTCACGGCAATTCGTACAATTCCACCAACACACCACCGGTGCTTTTTGGATGGATGAAAGCTAGCTGGCGACCGTCATCCATCAAAACAGGTTCCTCATCGATCAATCTAACGCTCTTTTCCTTTAATTCAGCCAGTTTGCCTTTGATATCGTCTGTTTCGATGCAAATATGATGTAAACCTGGTCCACGTTTGGCCAGGTATTTTGCCAATCCTGAATCTTCGGTGGTGGGTTGGACCAGTTCAATTTCACTTTCTCCTAACGGTAGAAAAGCAATCTTCACCGCCATGCTGGAGACGGTTTCTACATGGTCCAGGGACAATCCCAACTGATCCTGCCAAAAAGCCAAGGCCAGATCCAAATCGGGAACTAAAATAGCTACATGGTTAAGGCGTTTAAGGTCTGACATATATGAATTATAGTGCAGAAGATCCCAGTTCAGATCATTTGAATAACAAGGTCATCAACATAGTTATAAAACTAAGCCTTATCGTGGTAGGATATACAAAATTAAGTCATAAGGAAATAACATGAAAGAGAAAATTCAAGCAGTATTTGAAGCAGTCCTCAATGGCGCGATGGCAGACACCAGCGGCCTAGTGCAGGAAGCCATCGACGCCGGCCTCGAAGCAGATGTCATCCTCAAAGAGGGTCTGATTGCGGCCATGAGTGAGATCGGCCAACAATTTGAAATCGGTGAAGCCTATGTTCCAGAGATGTTGATCTCTGCCAAATCAATGAAGTTTGGCCTGGAACTTCTCCGACCTCACCTTGTAGCGGCAGATGTCCAACCAGTTGGAAAAGTGATCATTGGTACCGTCCAGGGTGACCTCCACGACATTGGCAAGAACCTGGTAGCCATGATGATGGAAGGGGTTGGTTTCGAGGTCATTGATCTTGGTGCAGATGTCAAACCTGAAAAAATTATTGAAGCTATCGAAGAACACAAGCCCGATATCGTAGCCATGTCTGCTTTGCTCACCACAACAATGGGCAACATGAAAACCGTCATCAACATGATGGAAGATGCCGGGGTGCATAAAGGTATTAGTGTCATGATCGGCGGTGCGCCTGTCACCCAGGATTATGCTGATGAAATCGGTGCTGATGGATTCAGTATTGATGCCAGTCAGGCAGCCAGCCTGGCTAAAAAACTGATTGAGTAAAACAAACGACCTCCGAAATCTCCAATATCGGGGGTCTTTTTCTTATTAGAGATCATATGAGTGATACCTGGACTTCACGTAAACGTATCGAGGCAGCTCTTAATCATCAAGAAGCTGACCGGGTGCCCCTGGACCTGTCCATTACCCTCAATGCATATATCAATTTGCGGGATTATCTTGGCTTGCCTGTGGAGGAGAATGTTCAGGCAGACCGCTTCTTCGAGGTTCAACCCAGTCATGACTTGCTGGAAGCTCTTGGCGTGGATGTGACCTATGTGCGCCTGGGAAAATCCAGGAACTGGTCTCCACCACCACCGCTAGAAGATGGCACTGTGCTGAATGCTTGGGGGGTCGGACGAAAACTGATCGAACTGCCTGGCGGAAGCTATCTAAACGAGGTTTCTTACTGTCCACTGGAAGGTCTTGATCCAGCTGAGATCGACCTGGATAGCTATCCCTGGCCCGATCCTCATGATCCGGGATTCACGGATGGGTTGGAGGAAGAAGCAAAGAAACTTTATGAAGAAACCGACCTGGCCTTAATGGGCAGATTTGGCGGCCCAGTGATGGAATTGGCTACATACCTGCGCGGTTTTGAAGGTTGGTTAATGGATCTGATTCTATATCCTGACTTTACAAAAGAGATGCTCAACCGGATTGCGGATATTCAAATCGCTCTGGACGAGGCCGGCATCAGGGCCGCCGGCAAGTACTTGTCAATCTTTAAATTGAGTGGTGAGGATCTCGGCACCCAAACCAGCACTTTGTTCTCATACCAGGTTTGGCAGGATCTAATCTACCCCATCTTGGCCCGGCGCTGGAAGGCTGCCCGAAAAGCCCTGGATAAGTATGGCGGATCCCACGTCAAGTTAATGCTTCACTCTGACGGTGCTTTCCGCCCTTTCATTCAGGATATCATCGATGCTGGTGTGGATGTCCTGGATCCAATCCAGCGAGTTTGCCCTGGCATGGAATTGGAGGGGTTAAAGAGAGATTTTGGCAGTCAACTAGCATTCCACGGCAGTGTCGATACCCAGTATTATCTGCCCCGCGGAAGCGTAGAAGAGGTTGAACAAGAAACCAGAAACTGTATCGGTGCCCTCGGCAAAGATGGAGGTTTGATACTTGGACCCAGCCATTTCATTCAGCCGGATGTCCCCCCTGAAAACGCAGCCGCTATGTATAGGACGGCTCTGGAATATGGAAGGTATTAATAAGACTGGAACAGATAATTTGAAATGATTTGACAGGGGAACTAATAGCAATATCTAATCTATATAAAAAAAGGCGCCTACCCAAGGCGTCTTTTCTGTTTAATACTATCTCCTCAAAAGCGGTAGACGAGACTTCCGAAGTCTTTTACTTGATCAGAACCAACCCACCGGGCGGTATTCTCCCCACACTTCTCGTAAAGCTCCTGTGATCTCCCCCAATGTGAGGTCTCCCTCCACACATTCGACCAGCAGTGGCATCAAATTGCCTGGGCCATCCGCCGTATTCTTGAGTTGGATTATCAGCTGGTCGACTTTCTTTTGGTCCCTTATTTGGCGCAGTTTCGCCAAGCGATCTTTTTGAGTTTTTTCCAGGGCCGGGTCCACAGTAAGCAGATCCAGGGATAATTCTTCATCCATCTGGTAGATATTCACACCGACCTGATGGGATTCTCCACTCTCCAGATCCTGGAGCTGACTGTACGCTGCGTCTAGGATCTCTCCCTGAATATAGCCGTTTTCAATGGCCGCTAGCGCCCCACCTTGGCGGTCTATTTCCTCAAGATAAGCTCGCACCCGTGTTTCGATCTCATCAGTTAGCTCCTCAATCAGGTAGGACCCACCCAAAGGATCGATACTATTGGCCACTCCGGATTCTTCGGCCAGGATCTGTTGGGTGCGCAAAGCAATTTGAACTGCTTCTTGGGTCGGCAAGCTGAGAGCTTCATCCATGCTGTTCGTATGCAGAGATTGTGTCCCGCCTAAAACCGCGGCCAGAGCCTGAAGGGCAACCCGGACAACATTATTATGAGGCTGCTGGGCTGTGAGTGTAGATCCTGCGGTCTGAGTGTGGAAACGCAATTTTAATGCATCTGGATGCGTGGCGCCAAAACGTTCTTCCATGATCGAGGCC
>CAYORF010000011.1:0-47336 GCA_964406305.1 uncultured Anaerolineales bacterium
GTTTTTATACTATCATGGGTTGGCCAATTTTCCATTTCCGTCTGAAGCAAAACAACATAAATATCTGCTTCGATCATCTGGTCATTCTCATAGTAGTGATGCGTAAAGCACACATTTTCCGCCTGGTCTGTAGTCAAATGCCATACCGCCCACTCTTAATAAATGACCGTTATTCAAACCGAATAGCGGTTTTTATATATAATATAGAAATGCAAGGTGAGCATCAAAATCTGTATTGAGATCTTGAAGAAGGGAAGAAATTTCCAACAGAAAAATATAGAAAGAATACCGTAGTTTCTGATGTGAGGGTACATATCAGAGAGAATATCATGGGAGAATCATGATAGAAGATATTATCCGCATTGCAAGAATTATGCATCAATCTAACAAGCTTAATTAAAGTCAATCCTATCAAATATCAATCCATCGTTAGGGTAATCAAAGAGGTATAAAAAGTGGTTAGTTTTCTACAGGTTTTAGGTGGTCTAACTCTGTTCTTGTTTGGTGTTCGTATGCTTAGCAACGGGATGGAAAAAATCGCCGGGAGTAAAATCCAAGATTGGCTGGAGCGTATGACCAGTGGACGACTAAAAGCGGCTCTTTTTGGGACTGGTGTTACTGCTGTCATGCAGAGCAGCAGTCTGATGATGGCTACGATGATCGGGTTGATCAACGCCCAATTAATGACCTTGGAACAAGCCATAGGTATGATGATGGGGGATGAAATTGGAACGACAATCACTGCCCAGATGGTTGCCTTTGATATTGATAATCTAGCTTTCTTGTTCATAGCCCTGGGTTTTGTCTTTATCGAATTTTTACCTCGCGGGAAGTGGCAGGATTACGGCGAAATCATTATGGGGTTTGGTACTTTATTCCTGGGCATGAACCTGATGTCAGATGCCCTGAAGGTATTAACTACAATACCTTTTGTTGAAGAATGGCTTGTCTTAATGGGACAGAATGTACTGGCTGGTTTGTTGGCAGGAACCATTGTGACAGCTATCGTTCAAAGCAGCTCAGCAGTGACTGGCTTAACAGTAGCGATGGGGATCAGCCATGCTATTTCACTGGAAGGGGCCCTGGCTATTCTGTTGGGTGCCAACATTGGTACCTGCGCCACTGGGCTGATTGCTTCCTTGCGACTGTCAAGGGCTGCAAAACAAGCATCCATTGCCCAAATTCTAATTAATGTTATCGGTGTTCTTATTTTTCTACCTTTTTTTACTCCATTCATAAAATTAGTGAGTATGACATCATCTGAACTACCCCGTCAGATTGCAAATGCACATACCATTTTTAACGTTGCAGTCAGTGCAATTCTCTTTCCATTCGTAGGAATAATCGCGATGGTGGCTAGATGGTTAGCACCAGAACAAGAAGAAAAGGAGAAAAAAATCACAGCATATATTGATCAAATGCAGTATGGAATTCCATCTGTTGCGTTAACTGAATCATTTAAAGAATTGATCCGATTAGGAGAAACAACAGCGAAAATGATTGAGAGCAGTCGGTTGGCATTGATTGATAGAGATATGGATGCGGCTCTGTGGGTGCTGGAGCAAGAGAGTGAATTTGTGGATCCAGTAACTGATATTTTAGAGAACTTTGTCAATGGCTTGATGCGGGAGAACCTGAGTGCAGATCAACAAAAACGTTGTTTCCAGCTGAAGAATCTACTCACTGATATTGAAAGAGTGGGTGATTTGTCAGAAGATCTTGCTTTGGCTTCTCAAGAGAGAATAAATAGTAAAATTGAGTTCAGTTCAGCAGCAATTCAAGATCTCGATATACTTTGCAGGCACGCCTACGATACATATAGTCTTGCATTACAGGCGCTCAGAACTGGTGATCTCATTCTAGCTAAACGTACCTGTCAAATGGAAGATGAATTTGACCATTTGTATAACGAGATGCGTCAGGGACACATAAAGCGTATAGAAAACGAAAAATGTCATCCAGAAGCAGAAATCATTTTTACTGAAACCCTCCGACACCTGGAGAGGATCAGCGATCATGCTGATAATTTGGGTATCAGTACTTTGCGTTCCTGAAGCGTAAAACTTTGGAACGGGACCTAGTAAATATTGTATGATAAATGCAACATCTCCCTCGTCTGGAGCTGTCCTGCAAAATGGTGCAGCTAAAGGATCCTTTCAGGAAAGGGAGATGGGGGAGATAAAAGAAACAGGAGTGAAGAGACCGGGCACATGATTTAACAGACAGATTATGGAAGACCTGGCCAGCACTGATCCTTGAAAATTACTAACTCTTAATCGACTTACGACTTACTATTTACTACTTACGACTCACTACTTCTTGTAGATCACATAAATATCGGCTTCGATCATCTGGTCATTCTCATAGTAGTGATGGGTAAAATAGACATTCCCATCCCAGTCCAGGGTCGCCTCGCCGGCCAGGGTGGAGACGATCTCAACCGGGGCACCCCATTCCCCATCCAATTTGTCGGACCGCCACAGGCTGTAATTTTTACTGATCCATAACTGGTCTTCCTGGGGGTTCAAAGCCGGCCAGCCTTCATCATATTCGCTGTTGACGTTTTCCAGGTTGATCGGTTCATCCCATTCGCCATTGACATTCTTGGACATCCAGACATCAAGCCCACCTTTTCCGCCAGGCCGGGAGCTGTGGAAATAGAGCTCTGTGCCATCAGTGGAGATATGCAGTTCGCCGACCTCGTAATCAGGATCAAAATCCTCGATTTGGGCAATGCTCCACTCGCCGTTCTGGAATTCGGATGTAAACCAGTGCAGCCCCTCGTATTCTGTCCGGGCGCCGCAGATCCAGACCTTATTTCCCTGGAAAAATCCGCAGCCGTCCAGATGGCCTTCTCCTGGCTCAACCAGCCAGACCCTTTCTACGTCACTCCAGCCTTCCCCAACTTTTTCGAATTTATAGATGCCAGTGACCATATCCTGGGCCTGTTCGATCACATCCATGCGGTTGTTGGGGGTGAACCAGACATACAGGGTGTTCCCGTCGGGTAGTATAAAAGCGGAGTCTTCAGCCCCCCGTGTGTTGACAGGGTAGGGCAGTGGAACAGGGTTTTCGTATTCGTCTGAAAGCAGAACAGGCGGGAGAGTGTCATTTTCAGGCGACATCTTGATTGCGCCAGCGGGGATGAGATCCTCCCGGAAGGGGATCTCGACCGGTTCACCCACTACTTGGCATCCGGCGAGTAAGATGACCAAAAGGATAACTATGGATAGTTTTCTATTCATATCGATAATTCCTTTCTCATGGACAGGTACCTCTAAACACAGATCTCTTTAATATTGTACAGGACTGAATCGAAAAAAGTTGCGTTGAGAGTGAAGCTGTGCTTCCGGCCGAAGACGGAGGACGAGGTGAGGAGACCGGGGACAGGAGACCGGAGACGGTATACTATATTCTGAATACTCTAAATCACATGGACTGCTGACCAAAATATGGACATCCAGAAAATACATCCCGAACTGCGCCCGATTTATAAATATCTCCCGGCTATTCCTTTTCACAAGCCATTCATCCAGGGTTTGATGCGCTTTGTTTTACGCCTGGCCCGCCGCTCGCGGTCGGCTAAAGGCGTCGCAGTCGAAAACCATCGGATCGGCCCCGCAAGGATCCGGATCTACCGCCCGCTGAATGGAGCTTCTGGAGCTGGGCTGTTGTGGATGCATGGCGGAGGCTTTGTGGTCGGCGCCGCGGTCCAGGACGATGGCATTTGTTCAAGATATGCCCGGGATCTGGGGCTCGTAGTAGTATCTGTGGAATACCACCTGGCGCCTGAACATCCTTTTCCAGCCGCTCTGGATGACTGCTTCGCCGCCTGGCGCTGGATGCAGGATAATGGAGAGTTAGGCATAGATCCAACTCGGATTGCCATCGGGGGAATGAGTGCCGGCGGTGGGTTGGCTGCCTGCCTGGCACAGCGAATATATGACAGCGGTACCATTCAACCCGCGGCCCAAATCCTTTTTTATCCTATGCTTGATGATCGAACGGCTGCCAATCGCGACCTGGATCAAATAAAACACCCGCTCTGGAATAATCAGAATAACCGTGGTGGTTGGTCAGCTTATCTCGGCCATGATCCGGGGCATCCCAACGAACCTGAATACGCTGTTGCCTCCAGGCGTGAGGACCTATCAGGACTTCCACCAGCCTGGATTGGAGTAGGGGATAACGATCTTTTCTTCGACGAAAATCGTGTTTATGCAGAAAGATTAAATTCCGCGAGTGTTTGTTGTGATCTGCATCTGGTGCCAATGGCTCCCCACGGTTTCCAGGTGGTTGTGCCTCAGGCCCAGGTCTCACGGGATTTTTATGATCAGAATTACAAATTCCTGGTGCGGACCTTAGAACTGATGTGGGGGGGAATGAAAAATGATCGAGGACTGGGGATGGAAGACGGAGATAATTTGACCGGAGCTGGGGGATGAAGGCCGATTACTGCATACTAAATACTGAATTCTCATGACTGATCACTTGAATTATCCTTTTACTTTCAACCAGGACGCCTGTGCCACCTGCCGTGGTACCTGCTGCCGTTGGGGTGGCTATGTCTGGATCACGGAAGAGGAAATGATGGATATCGCCCAGTTCAGAGGCATGGAGTTGGGGATTTTTGCCGATACCTACGTGCGGGCGACATCCGGCAGGCTCTCCCTGCAGGATCGATTAATCGACGGTGAATATGTCTGCTGCATGTTCGATATTTACGACAACAAGTGCACCATTTACGAACACCGCCCTTCGCAGTGCAGGACGTTTCCGTTCTGGAACCAAAATAGGGAAAAGTATATGGAGCTGCGAGAGTTTTGTCCGGGAATTGTTATTAATGAATGACTGGGAGACGAGGGAGATGGATTGTGTGACATAATATAAGTAGAAATTGTTGGTATCAGAGGTTGGTCTAGCCGCTGGGAAGCGGTAAGGGAGGAAAAGGTGCCTTTGATCAAAGACTTATTCTCCACTGTACCGAATTGGATCTCACTGATCCGCCTTGTGATGGTCCCGCTGCTCTGGATCTGGGCAATCCAGGGAAAATATCCCTGGGTAGGATATGGATTGATCTTTACATTGGTGACTGATGTCCTGGACGGCCTTTGCGCAAGGTTACTGGATCAATGCACTGAGATCGGCGAGAAACTTGATTCATTTGCGGATCATATAATGCTGCTCTCGATGCTGTTGTGGTTGGTCCTATATCGCCTAGAGGTCATCACCCACGGCGGTTGGATGTTAATACCTGCAGCAGGGCTTTATGTCCTGACGATGACCATCGGGTTGATCAAAACCAGAAGGTTCGGGGGAGCCCATATTCTAGAAGGCAAACCGCTAGCTTTTTTTGGATTTTTATTTGTTGTCCAGACCATGTTCGATGTCTTTTCTGCTCCAATATATTACAGCCTGATCGCCTTCTGGACCATCCACAGCCTTGTAAATCTACTCTACCTTTACCGCCCCGATCTTTTTAATGAAGGTCAGCGTTCCCTGATACTGGGATTATTGGGTATTGAAATCAAGGAAGGATTGATCGAGTATTTTTTTTAGACCGGAGACGGGGGGTAAGAGACCGGGGAGAAGAGACGGGAGTGAAGAGACGGGAGTGAAGAGACCGGGGACAGGAGACGGAAGACGGGAGTAAAGAGACCGGAGACAAGAGACGGGGATTGATATGCGATCATTGGATCATAAAAAAGAATTGCCAACCCACATTGAGGCTGAGCGGGTTTATTTACGAAGCTACCAGGCAGGAGACGGCCCCTGGCTCTATAAGGTCAGCCAAAAGAACCAGGCCCATTTGGCCCGTTATGAATCTGATAATTTCTTAATGTCAATCGAGGATGAAATAAAAGCAGAGGAATATGCCAAAGAGCTCTACGAGGATTGGATCAAGGGGGATTGTTTCTTTATCCCGGTTTTCAACAAGGATACAGACGAATTTGTAGCCCAGATCTATGTTGGATCCACCAATCAGGATCTCCCTGAATACATTGTAGGATTTATCGCCGATGTTGACCATCAGCGTCAGGGTTATGTCACCGAGGCGCTGGGTGCGACCCTGGGTTTTATATTCAAAGATTTGGGTGCTCATCGTGTTTTCCTGGAGTGTGATGATACCAATCAGCGCAGCTGGGAAGTGGCAGAACGCTGTGGTTTTATACGCGAAGGACATCTGCGGGAGAATAAACGCCATCCCAATAGCCCCATCAGCGGGACCTATGTCTACGGTATGTTGCGGAGTGATTTTGAGAAATTGGGGGAGGTTGATTAGACTGAGAACCGGGGACGGGGAAATCGTTCCTGTTTCTATTTGTCATCCTGACCTTGACTCCGAGCAGAGTCGAGGAGGAAAGGGAAGGATACATGTTGACATCATCAAACAAAGTCATAATTCATTAAGATTTGATCATTTTATGGATTCTTCCCTTTCTCCTCGCTCAATGTCAGAATGACAGATTAAACAAATAAGGGCGACGCAGCGCGTCGCCCCTACATTAGTTTACTAAATACTAGTATTACTATCGCTTAATCTACTTACTATTTACTACTAACTTTTTACTTTATTTCCTCCGCTCTCTCCGCCATCTGGGCCCGCAGGATCTTCGAGTCTCGCGGATAGGCCCAGTAGAACAAACTGTATATCACCCCGCACAGGATCCAGGGCACAGGTACGGTCCAGACCATGGCCGGTGTAAGGCCGATTTTGTCTGCCAGGGTTCCGGCAAATATGGCCACTAAAGCCGCAAAACCGCTTTCAATGAAGGTGGTCATCGCAAAGGCGGTTGACCTTAATTCGGGAGGAACCGCCCCCTGCATCATCGGTTCCTTGGCGCCTTTTCCAGCCCAGCCGATAAATAGGGCTGTCACAAAGCACAATGCCACAATTGCGCCGAAGGACCATTCCCCGGTTTTAGTAAATAGCAGCAAGGTAAAGGGCACTCCGCTGAAAACTGAGAACTGGCCAATCATCGTCCTGCCGAATTTGGGACTTTTAGATTCAGCCCAGTCGCCCAGGAAGCCGCCCATAACCTGGCTGATCGCGGTCCCTAACACGATACCGGCAAAGGCCAGGACTGCCTGGCTTTCACTCACTTCCAGGATCTCAACCATCCAGGTGATCAAAAATAGCTGCATGACGACCCAGGGCATGGTGCCGCTCAGCCCCTGGGCGATCGCTACCCAGATAGTGGGAATCTTCAATACCTCGATCATATCTTTGGTTTCCATTTTGTACTTGGAAGCCATTTCTTCAGTGATCACACCTTCCAGTTCAGGCTCTGCCGCTCCGCGGATAGGTTCCTCAACCACGAGCCAGATCACCAAACCGGAGATTATGCTGAGCAAACCCAGGGTAATGAATCCCCAGCGCCACAGATCTGGGGAAGCCAGGAATCCCAACCCTACCGTGGTGATCATTATGCCCAGGGTGCCAATGCCCTCCATCATTCCCAGGGCTCGTCCCCGCTTCTTTGGGGGAAAAGTATCAGACATCAATGAAAAAGTTGCTGGCATCAGACAGCCCAGACCGATCCCGGAGATGGCCCGGATCCAGAGCAGTTGGCCAAAGTTCGAAGTGAAACCCACCAGCAGGGTCCAGATCCCCCAGATGCCGGTCCCGAATACGATCACATTTTTGCGAGGATACCTATCGGCAATAAATCCCCAGAAAGGTGCGCTGAGGGACTGAAGTAGATTCCTGATCGTCCCCACCAGGCCTAAATCGGCAAAACTTAAGCCCCACATCGCTCTTAAGGTGGGGAAGAGGACCGACATGGCCTGGCCTTCGCCTTGATCTACGAAATAGCCAAAGGACAGGGCAACCATATTTCGCCAGCGACTTTTTTCCGATTGGGTTTTTGGTTCGGATGAGGGGGAGGTTTGGATTTTCTCACTCATAGTTAGTCCTTATTTATTGATTTTCTTTGATAAAAAATGGCAGTTTACTGAGAGGCGCAGGATAATTCTCTACAACAGTTGGGCCGGTGAATAACTTTCCAGAATAATGATCCCGCCAGACACCGGGGGGGAAATAGATCTCCCGGGAAGTTTGTTTAGCATAAAGGACCGGCGCAACCAGGATCTCATCTCCTACCAGGAATTGATCATCACAGATCAGAGCCTCCTCGTCCATGGGAGCCAGCCAGAAAACCGGTCGGATGATCGGCTCCCCTGTTTCTACCGCACTTCTGGCAAATTTTTGCAGGATGGGAAGGAATTCCAGGTGTAATTTTGCAGATTGTCGGCAGATCTCATTACACTCTTCCCCAAAATCCCACGGTGCCAGGCTGAATTGCATCACTTCCAAGAAGACATTGGCCTGGGCCCAACGGATCATCAATTCCGGGGTCGGGTATCCAAACAAGGTCGATTTTTCTAGGAATGCTGGCACATCTGCCAGACCCAGAGTCTCGTCTTCCGGAGAATCGGATTGTTTTTTGACTTTTCTTTCCAGGATGGGAACGACAACTCTCTGGAGGATCCAATTTAAAAACCGGTTCCGGGGGAATGTAAAATAATCATTCCCGCCGATCATATCCGGGAACACAAATGGGTATCCGGCCAACGACATAGCTAACATTGAGGGGATGATCGATCTGAGCCCGTTATCATAACCCCAGGTGCTCCACAGATCCCACAGGCGGAAAAAGATCGGGCTTTTTTGGTTTTTCCAACCGGAGCGCACCTCGCAGAAGCTGTAGTTCTCAGAGATCCATTTCACGTAGAGGTGAGTGTATTCATTGCTGGAACTTAACTCGTTGTAGAAGACAGCTTCAGGGGGTGCGTATTTGCCTTCCCCGGCATCGAATTTGTAACCGTCCAGCCCCATTTCATCCTTGAAACGATCAAGTTCGTTTTTAAACCAGGCCAGTGCATCCGGATTGGTGACATCCAATAAATATCCCTTTCCCTGCCACCACTTCACCAGGTATGGATCACCCGATCCGTCCTTCGAAAAATAACCAGCTTTGGCCCCCTCTTGGCCGAATTTTGAGTGGGGGTGGAAGAATGGGATCACCCAGACGGTGACTTTAAATCCCATATCATGGAGGTTTCTGATCATTCTTTTTGGATCGGAAAACCGATCCGGATCAAATTCCAGGTCTCCATAGTGGGTTTGCCAGCGATCGTCAATTTCCAGAAGATGATAAGGATGACCGTTCCCTTTGATCTCCTGGGCAAATTGCATCACGGTATCTTGATCGATCTTGTCCTTGTATCTGGCCCATGTAGTCCAGATCGGCGCTCCCATCAGCTCCAAGGGTGGTGTTTTTTTCGGTCCACCCCGTTCCTGGACCAAGGATTGATAACTTTGCAGGATGTTATCTTCGACCATGATTTCAAATTCCAGATCGTTACCTACCAGGGTGAATTTACCATCCCCGTCTCCGTTCAGGTCAATAAAAGGACGCTGCTCGAAAGGGATCAGATCGATTGACATCCCTTTTTGCCATTTAAGGTAGCTGTCCGGAGGTTGATTGACCCCGACAGAAAATGGACTGGTAACTGTCAAACTGATTCCCAGGCTGCTTAACCATGTTGGCGAAAGCGCTGTAGAAAGGCCAGTTTGGCCGTTGTCACAGGTGATGAACTCTGTCAGGGGTAACATGACCTGATTCCAGAGCAGAGGTTGGTTGATCAATTCGCCCCCACCATACCAGTAGCCCGATAGCGGGAATTGAGTCTGAATATTCTTTCCCTGCCATTTAAATGAGATCTTTTTCCCCTTGATCTGGATCAGCAGGGAAGAATCTTCAAAATTGAATTTGTGGTGATCTTTTTTGGACTCGGAATCAGAAGCGTTGTATGGAGTTGATAAATGCAAAACAATTTCCCCATCCCTGATGATCCTGCATTTCCAGGGATTATTCTCAAACTGCACTTCGAAGTTGGTTTCAACCATGCGGGGAGCTCCGTTAGCTGGATTGTTATAGCAGATTTGAGAATTGTACCCTGAATTTTAATGAAAGGATTGAAGTCCTGAGAGGTGTCTTTGCTTTCGTCTTCGCTCAGGGTCAGACTGAACGTCTTTCGTAAGAGGAAGTTTTAAATCTCATATGTTTGTCATTGCGAGGTTGGTGTGCAATGACCACCGAAGAAACCTGAATTAAATCTAGGCAATAATCAAGAAGTATAAACTGATTAATGAAGGCCAGGATTGTACTGGATCATGTAAATTGTTGATAAAAATGAAGATTTCAGATGTATTGAGTTAAGATTGCTTCGTCCCTCCCTTCGTTCGCTCCTCGCAATGACAGTTTAATTTAAACCCCACTTACTGATTACAGATCACTGACCCCAAATCGATTTACTACTTACGACTTACTACTTACGTCCTTATGCTATACTCAAAAGCGTGAAAAGAACTCCCTTGTTAATTCTGCTAATTCTCCCCATCCTGCTGTTCATCACACAGCCTGTATTGAGTGCGCCTCTTGCCCAGGAAACTATCGCACCCAGTATTTTCATCCAGAGCCCCCGGGAAGGACAGGCTTTGCAGGGAGTGGAATTGCTGGACGGCAGGGTTCGCGGTGATGGTTTTACTCAAGGAAAGATCGCATTCAGCTATGCTGGCGCACCGGACCCGACCTGGTTTTTTATTGCAGATATCCTGCCTGGAGATGAAGGCGGCGCTCAGACCTCGTTCAAGGTGGAATGGGATACAACCCAGATCACAGATGGCAATTATGACCTGCGCGTTGTAGCGGAATATAATGATGGGGCGGCTATATATGAACTCATCCCTAATTTGCGAATCCGCAACCATTCCCCAGTGGAAACTGCCACTCCCGCTCCGGTCAGCGAAAACTCCACGGCTGATCAGATCCCCACTTCTACAATTGAACCTACACCAGCAAATACCCCCACACCGCTGCCGCCCAACCCGGCTGAAGTGCAATCGGGAGACCTATATCAGGTCCTGCGGTTCAGCGGAATAGCGGTCGTGGTATTATTTATTGTCGGCGGTATATACTGGCAGATCAAGAACAGGGACCGCCGCTAAAAAATGTTCAAAAAAACCAAACCATATCTCATTGTAGGCCTGGGGAATCCAGGCCGGGAATACCGCACCAGCCGTCATAATATCGGTTTTATGGTGCTGGATCGGCTCGCTGAAGAACTGGAAACTTCTTTCACCCGCGTGAAAATGAACGCTATGTTCACAGCGGTGCGCTGGAATGGGGAACGTTTGATCCTCATCAAACCCCAGACCTTCATGAACCTTTCAGGCCAAGCGGTTTCATCTTTCAAGCGATTTTATAAACTGCCCCTGGAGAATATCCTGGTTGTCTATGATGACGTGGATTTGCCCTTTGAGAGTTTGCGTTTGAAACCAGATGGAGGCGATGCTGGACAAAAAGGGGTGGGATCGATTATCCAGCAGCTGGGTACGAAAGAATTTCCCCGCCTGCGGCTGGGTATTGGCCGCCCTCCAGGCCGGACCCCGGTTAGTGATTATGTCCTGCAGGATTTTTCGCGTGATGAAAAAGAAAATCTTCCATTTGTGCTCGATCGAGCTGCCCTGGCAGCCAGGCACTTTATTGAACACGGTCTGAACTCGGCCATGACCCGTTTTAATCAGCAGCCCAAGTAAGAGAACTCATGCAGCAAACCATATTAGAATTGCTATCATCCCAGCCCGCCTTTCAAAAGCTGGCTGATGAAATACGCTCCGGAAACACCCAGGATCAATTGGGTTTGGCCCGGGCAACGCGCATCCCATTCCTGGCGGCTGTTCAAACAGAACTGGATCGTCCCCTGCTGTTGATCACTGATAAGATCGACAGGGCTTTGGTCCTGGAAGATGAATGGGATTTTTGGTTTCAGGATCAACCTTTGACATGTTTCCCTGAACCGGATCCGTTGTATTACGAAAAAGTAGCCTGGAGCCGGAAAACCCGCCGGGATAGGCTGGCTACCCTTTCGCTGCTGTCAGAATTGATGCTGCCGGGAGCCGAGAGAAAAGCCCAACCGCTGATCATTGCCCCCGTTCGGGCTCTGATGACCCGCACTTTGCCGAGACGTTCCTTCCTAAAAGCTTCAAGGACGATCAAAACGGGAAGTTCGTATGAACCCCAAACCCTGGCCGGGGAATGGGTCCGGTCTGGCTACGATCCGGCCCCCATCGTCACCGCCCCCGGACAGTTTGCCCGCCGGGGAGGTATTCTTGATATTTGGCCCCCGGGAGACCGCTTCCCATCACGGTTGGAATTCTTCGGCCAAGAAGTGGAGATGCTCCGTAGGTTCGACCCTCAAAATCAGCGCACAATCGAGAAAGTGGATTCGATCCGCATTACGCCAGCCCGGGAATTCCTCTTGCCAGAGGATCCCCCGGGAGATCTGGATGGAAAAAATTACACCGAATATCATTTGCCAGTTTTAAGTTCTGAAACTGCAACTTTATTGAATTATCTTCCCCAAGACACCGTAATTTTCCTGGATGATGGAGTCGCTGTTCGTGATTCCGCCCAGGAGATCTGTGCTCAAGCAGAATCCTTGAGGAAAGGGTATCAGGCTGACGGTTTGATCAAAAAGGACTTCCCGCTTCCTTATTTACCCTGGAAGGACTTAAAGGGAGCGCTGGATAAATTTAATCCGGTCGCCCTGGGACCGGCTGGTGAAGGATCTGAAGCTGGATTTAGCGCCCAATTCTCAACCAATCAGCGTTTTGGTGGAGAACTGAAATCATTTACCAGCCACCTGGCAGAACTGATCGGGGTTGGTGAGCAGTCCGTCATTGTCTCCCGTCAATCCGCCCGCCTCGAGGAAGTCTGGAAAGAACGAACCCAGCTGGAAAGCTCTCCGACTTATATTAAAGGAAGCATTGATGGGGGCTGGGCATTCAAGCCTGTAGATGGCAAACCTATTCATCTATTCTCTGATGGAGAGATCTTCGGTTGGCGCCGGATTCAGCCCCGCCGCAGGCCTGTCCAGAGGGTTTTGGCGCCAGAGATCAACTATGCCGATTTCCAGGAAGATGACTGGGTAGTGCACATTGATCATGGCATCGGGCGTTATTTAGACCTGGCATTCCGGGAACTGGATGGAGTGTTAGGTGAATACCTAGCTGTGGAGTACGCCGATAATGATTACCTTTACGTTCCGGCAGCCCAGGCAGATCGGCTTACAAGGTATGTAGGACCTGATCATCATGATCCGACCATTACTCGATTGGGGGGAGGGCGTTGGGGGAAGGCAAAATCACGCGTTGAGGAAGAAGTGGTTCAGGTCGCTCAGGATCTGCTGGATCTTTATGCTCGGCGCCGGACTGTCACGGGATACGCTTTTAAATCAGATAATGCCTGGCAGCAGGAATTGGAAGCCAGTTTCCCGTATATTGAAACTGATGATCAACTCCAGGTCCTAACGCAGGTGAAAGAGGACATGGAAAAACCCAAACCCATGGACCGGTTGATCTGTGGGGATGTGGGTTACGGAAAAACCGAGATCGCGGTCCGGGCTGCATTCAAAGCGGTCATGGATGGCAAGCAGGTCGCTATTTTAGTACCCACTACTGTTCTTGCCCAGCAGCATTACGACACTTTCCTGCAGCGCATGGGGGGATTCCCGGTCGATGTGCGCATGTTATCTCGTTTCCGGACCCCCCGCCAGCAGTCAATCATCCTGTCGGGATTGATCAAAGGTTCAGTGGATATTGTGATCGGCACCCACCGCTTGCTCTCCAGGGATGTGATGTTCAAAGACCTTGGATTGATGATCGTGGATGAAGAACAGCGGTTCGGGGTTTCTCACAAGGAAATGATCAAGTCCAAGCGAGCTGATATTGATGTGCTCACTCTCACTGCTACACCAATTCCCCGCACGATGTATATGGCGCTTACTGGAGTGCGGGATATCTCACGGATCAATACTCCACCAGAAGAACGTTTGCCGGTGGTCACTCATGTAAGCATTTATGATCCGGGTTTGATCCAGAAAGCCATCTGGCGTGAACTTGAGCGGGGTGGACAGGTCTTCTTTGTCCATAACCGGGTCAAAACTATCCAGGCCATGAAATCCCACCTGGCCAGTTTGGTTCCGGAAGCAAGGATCGGAATCGCTCATGGGCAGATGGCGGAGAAGGATCTGGCAGAACGTATGCGCCAGTTCACACGAGGAGAGATCGATGTCCTGCTATCGACCTCGATTATTGAGTCCGGGCTGGATATCCCCAATGCCAATACTTTGATCGTTGATCGGGCTGACCGCTTTGGTCTGGCTCAGCTTTACCAATTGCGGGGTAGGGTTGGCCGCGGAGCCCAGCGTGCTTATGCCTATTTCTTCAAAGGCCGCCAGGGAGCTCCGACCCATGAGGGACGCTTGAGGCTGGAAACCATAGCTGAACATACTGACCTGGGCGCGGGATATAACATTGCCATGCGGGACCTAGAGATCCGAGGTTCAGGAGATATCCTGGGCACCAAGCAGTCCGGCTATATTGCCTCGGTCGGGTTCCATCTTTACACCCGGCTGCTGGCTGATGCCGTCAACCGAATAAAGAAAGATGATGGAGGGCCAAGTGTCGACCAGATTTTGCCAGGCCAGCTCCTGCGACCGTTGGTGAAGATCGATCTACCCCTGCCAGTTGGTATCCCGGAGGATTATATCCAGGACCGCTCTGTGCGCTTGGCGCTTTACAGGCGAGCTGCGAATATCCTGAAATCCTCTGAGATCAATGACCTCAAAGCAGAGTTTAAAGACCGCTTTGGCTCTCTTCCAGAGACAGTCGAGAACTTGCTGCTGCAATTGGAGCTAAAATTGCTGGCAGAAAAAGCGGGTTTGGAGAGTATTTTCATTCAATACGGCAAGCTCACCCTTGGATATCCTGAGGGCAAGGCCCTGCCGCAGCCCTGGGAATTTGACATGAAGGTTCGTTTTGGGGATTCCTCCATCTGGCTTCCATTCAATGAAAAGGAAGAGGGTTGGGTCCAAAAATTGATTTCCGTCTTGGATGGTTTGATATCATATTAGATGCCGATTGCTCACACATGTGCTTTGACAATCACCCTTGCGAACGGTATAATTGACCTTTGTTGAAATTGAAGTGTATTTGGAGAGTGTTTTATGGCGAAAGAAGAATTGATGACGCCTGAAACAATTGATGACTTAGAACCTAAAATGAAGGTTGCGGGAAAGGTTTTGAAAACTTCCCTGGCAGGTGCGATTGTTGACGTTGGTGTCGGTTTTCCTGGTGTGATCCACATTTCGAAAATCTCAAAAGAGTCAGTATCCCGGGTTGCAGATGTGTTGAAAGAAGGCCAGGTTGTTGAGGTCTGGGTTCAGCGCGCTGATCCGGAAACAAAAAAGATTGAACTGACCATGCTGGAACCGTTGGGTGTGGATTGGCGGGAGATCAAACCGGGCATGGAATTGACCGGTGTGGTTACCCGAATCGAAAAATACGGTGTATTTGTTGATATTCAGGCAGAACGTCCTGGATTGGTACATATTAGCGAGATGGCTCACGGTTACGTGCGCACTCCAACGGATATTGTCCAGAAAGGTCAGGAAGTTTCTGTGAAGGTCCTGAAAGTCGACCGCCGCAAGAAACAGATCAAACTGAGCATGAAAGCCCTTGAAGAAGCTCCGGTGAATGAATATGTCATCGAGCAAGAAGAGAACGAGAAAAAAGTAGTAACCCCTACAGCCTTTGAAGCAGCCATGCGCAAAGCCATGGACACAAATGGGGATTCCGAACTAGCAGATATGCTTTCTGAATTCGAGAGCTAAATCTTGTTCTTGGAACTATAAAATGAAAGGCTGCTGATGAAGCAGCCTTTTTTGTTAGAAATTCGTCCCGACTGAACTCGCTGACCTAGCTGGCGCTGAGTGTCCCTCTTCAGGGACGCTTTTTTTATCACCAGCCTGTCATTGCGAGGAAACGTAGCTTCCGAAGCAATCTGAACTAAATCAAAACTGAGATTAAAAATCAAATACTGTTTTTCTATGAGTAGGGTGGATCTGTACCTCATGGTTTGATCGTACACAAGAAAATGACAGATGAACTTAGTTAAGATTGCTTCGTCATCCTCCCTCCGTTCGGCCTCCTCGCAATGACACGCCGTAGATTAGCGTAATAACTAAGGAGTTTCTACGTCGGTGGTGACGTTTGGCTCTGCCAGTAGGAAGGATTTTAATCGAGGTCCTGACTGACCTCGCTGACCTAGCTGGCGTTGAGTGTCCCTCTTCAGGGACGCTTTTTTTATCACCAGCCTGTCATTGCGAGGAAACGTAGCTTCCGAAGCAATCTGAACTAAATCAAAACTGAGATTAAAAATCAAATACTGTTTTTCTATGAGTAGGGTGGATCTGTACCTCATGGTTTGATCGTACACAAGAAAATGACAGATGAACTTAGTTAAGATTGCTTCGTCATCCTCCCTCCGTTCGGCCTCCTCGCAATGACACGCCGTAGATTAGCGTAATAACTAAGGAGTTTCTACGTCGGCGGTGACGTTCGGCTCTGCCAGTAGGAACGATTTCAATCGGGGTTTAGAATATCCCTTCGTTGGCGCTCAGGATGACAAACCGGGTTATTTTTTCCCTCACCCTTGATATAATCTGTAACATGCGGCTGCCCTCATTTGGACAGGCACGCAATTTACCGGTGTTCTGAACTACATGTTAAGGAGTTATCATGCTTAATGACCCTCCTGTTTCTTCTCAACTACAAGAATTTCTGGATCAAAAAGGTGGACGAGGCAGGGAAATGCTGCTGCCTGCCTTGCTTGAAACCCAGAAGATCCACGACTTTATTCCACCTGCATCCGCGAGTGCCATTGGCGCTGCATTGAAGGTACCCCTGGCGGATATCTATGGAGTGATCGAGTTTTACTCGATGTTATCCAGTCAACCCCGGGCTGAAACCCCGATCCGCATTTGCACCACTCCCTCCTGCGCTTCCCAGGGAAGTGGAGAACTTGTGTCACAAATTTGCCAACATCTAGGTGTGGATATTGGTGAAGCTACCAGAGATGGCCGGTATATCGTAGAAGAGGTGGAATGCCTGGGATTGTGCGACCACGCTCCCGGTGTGCTGGTGGGGGATGAGATGGTGGGAGAAGCGACCCTGGAGAAGATCTTCAACCCTGGGGACCATCCACGCAGCCAGATTTACGGCGATCCGCTGTACCTGATGGCCAGGGCTGGCAAGATAGATCCCCTTAGTACTGAGCAGTTCCAGGAGAATGGTGGATTCAAAGGGTTGAAAAAAGCCCTCACATTATCAACTGAAGAACTGATCGAAATGGTGACCGCATCTGGACTGACTGGCCGGGGGGGTGCTGGATTCCCCACTGGATTGAAATGGAAAAGCTGCGCAGAAGTGGATCGTTTCCCGAAATACCTGGTATGTAATGAAGATGAGTCCGAACCTGGTACATTTAAGGACCGGGCTTTGATCGAAGGTGATCCATTTACTATTATTGAAGGAATGATCATCGCGGCATTCGCGGTGGGAGCCACGAAAGGTTACCTCTATATCCGGGGGGAGTATACTCATTCCCTTCAAGTGATCTCTCGGGCGCTGGAGATCGCAGCCCAGGAAGGGTTTTTGGGGAAGGATATCCTGGGATCGGGTTTTGATTTTGAAATTGAATTGCGCAGCGGAGCAGGGGCCTATATTTGCGGGGAAGAAACTGCTCTATTTGAATCCATTGAAGGCAAACGTGGATTTCCCCGTGTCAAGCCCCCATTCCCAACTACCCACGGTTTATTCAATCAGCCAACTGTGATCAATAATGTAGAAACCCTGGCCAATGTGGCTTTGATCTGTAATATTGGCCCAGAAGAGTATAAAAAACTTGGCTCGGATGATTTCTCAGGTCCGCGCCTGTTCAGTATTTCAGGGGATATTAACCGGCCCGGGATCTATGAGATCACCAAGCCAATAACCCTGGCAGAACTGATCTATGAAAATGCAGGCGGTATCCGAGATGGGAAAGAGATCCGAGCTGTGCTGTTGGGCGGTGCGGCGGGGAAATTTGTAGCACCGGATCAATTGGATGTTCTGCTTACCGCCCAGGGAACCCGCGATGTCGGTCTTTCCCTCGGTTCAGGTGCTGTTGTTGTGTTTGACGAAGATGTGGATATGAAATTTGTGCTCCACGGCTTGGGGCACTTCTTTGCCCATGAAAGCTGCGGGAAATGTTATCCCTGCCAGCTGGGCACCCAGCGCCAGACAGAGATCCTGGATCGAAATCTGCGCGGCCAGGCCCTGCCAGGGGATATTGAACGTTTGGAGGATGTGATCGCCACGATGACAGACAGCTCACTCTGTGGTCTGGGGCAAACTGCCGGATCGGCAATCGGGAGCGCGATAAAGATCTGCCCGGAATATTTTGGAATAGAGGAGGTCAGCCATGGATAAAGAGAAAAATGTTCAGCTGACCATTGATGGAAAAGAATGTCAGGTGCCGGAAGGATCCACCCTACTGCAAGCTGCCAAAAGTCTTGATATCAACATCCCGGTGATATGCCTGCATGAAGCCACAACTTCGGAAGGACTCTGTCGCCAATGTGTGGTGGAAGTAGAGGGTTGGGGCCGCCTTGCGCCGTCTTGTATCACTCCAGTAGCAGATGGGATGGTGGTTTTCACTGAAAGTGAACGTGTGATCCGTACCAGGCGCACGATCCTGGAAATGCTAAACGCCAGTGTGGATCTCTCAAATTCGCCGGAATTACAGGCCCAGATGGATAGGTACGAGGTGGATCTGGAAAGATTCCCGGGCGCTAAAAAACGTGAACACGAGATCCTGGATGATAATCCATTTTATGTTCGGGATTATTCTCAATGTATCCTGTGCTGGCGCTGCGTTCAGGCCTGCGCGGATGATATGCAGTACACCTATGCTCTTGGCATCGGTGGCCGGGGTCATGACAGCCGGATCACAACCTTCTTCGATGTCCCGATGCCCGAAAGTACCTGCGTTTTCTGCGGAAACTGCGTAGCCGTTTGTCCCACTAAAGCCTTGCAGGGCAAGACTGAACATCTGCTGGAAAAAGGCCTTCAGCATCATGAGATCAGAGCCCGCAGACGGGAAGAACGTCAGGAGAAAAGGAGGTCCACATGAGCGAGACAGTCAAATTTGTTCGCAGCACCTGTCCGTACTGCGGTGTGGGCTGCCAGGTGGATCTGCAGATACAGGAAAATCACATCACAAGGGTGGATGCTCCATTTGATGTCGCCCCCAACTACGGACGCTTGTGCACCAAGGGCCGCTATGGAATGGACTATGTCTCTCACCCTTCCCGGCTCACTTACCCGATGATCCGCAAGGGCCTGGGAGCTCATCCTCGAAAACCGGTCGGAATATCCGGTTTCAGGCGGGCAAGCTGGGAAGAAGCCCTTGATCTGGCAGCAGAAAAGCTGGCGGCTATCGTCAAGGAGAATGGCGGTGATGCCCTAGGAACTTTCTGTTCAGCAAAAGCTACCAACGAGGATAATTACCTCTTCCAGAAATTTGTCAGGGGCGTTCTGGGCACTAATAATATTGACCACTGCTCCCGCTTATGCCATGCTGCATCAGTGGCTGGTCTGCAGATTACTTTGGGCTCATCTGCCATGTCAAACTCCATCGCCGAGATGAAAGACCTTGAGGTGCTATTGGTGACAGGCTCCAACACCACTGAAACCCATCCGGTCATTTCCACTTTCATGCGCGAAGCTGTTGTAAAGAATGGGGCCAGGTTGATCGTGATCGATCCACGCCAGATCGAAATGTCTCAATTTGCGGACTTTTACCTGCAGTTGAAGCCGGGTACTGATGTCGTAATGTTCCAAGCCTTGGCCCATGTGATTGTTAACGAAGGGCTGGTTGACCAGGAATTCCTGGATAATCGTGTGGAAGGATTCGAGGAATATCTGCCATCACTTGAGCCTTTCACACCGGAATATGCAGAAGAAATTTGCGGAGTTCCAGCGGAAGCGATCCGCCAGGCAGCACGCCTGTATGGGAAAGCCAACGCCGCGGCGATCTATTGGGGCATGGGCATCAGTCAAAGTTCTCATGGCACGGATAACGCTATTTCATTGGCTAATCTGGCTTTATTAACCGGCAATATCGGCCGGCCAGGAACAGGCCTGAATCCCCTGCGCGGCCAGAATAATGTTCAAGGCTGCTCGGATTCTGGCGGTCTTCCTAATGTATATCCAGGTTACCAGTCTGTCAATGATCCGGAACTGAGGAGAAAATTCGAAGAATACTGGGGTGTCTCCCTTGACCCGGAACCTGGCCTGACCACCATGGAGATGGTAGATGCGGCTGAAAAGGGGATCATCAAAGGCTATTATGTAATGGGAGAAAATCCCATGATGAGTGAGCCGGATCTATTGCATGCCCGCCATGTGATGGAAAATCTGGATTTTTTGTTATACCAGGACATCTTTATGAATGAAACTGGCGAATATGCGGACGTGATCCTTCCGGCGGTAAGTTTCGCGGAAAAGGATGGAACGTTTACCAACAGCGACAGGCGGGTCCAGCTGGTCCGGCCAGCTATCAAACCACCCGGTGAAGCGCGACCGGATTGGGAGATTATCCAGGATCTGGCCCTCCGGGTTGAAGAAAAACTCGCTCACAAGAGGAGTCCAGGCTTTACATTTACCCATCCTTCCCAGATTTGGGATGAAATGGCAGAATTGACACCTCCCTTCCAGGGTATCACTCACGAACGGGTTGAAAAAGAGGACGGGGTGCATTGGCCCTGTCCCACACCAGATCACCCAGGAACCCCTTATCTCTTCACAGATACATTCCCGAGGGGCAAGGGAAAATTGACCCCACTGGTATATCGCCCCTCTGTTGAATTGCCAGATAATGAATATCCATTGATCCTTTCCACCGGGAGAGTGCTGTACCATTGGCATGGCGGCACAATGACTCGGCGCTCCAAGCTGGATGATATTTATCCAGAAGCGTTGGTGGAAATCCATCCTGATGATGCCAAAGATATTGGTGTCAATTCTGGCGATTGGGTGAAAATGCGCTCCAGACGAGGAGAGATCGAAGTTAAGGTGCTGGTTACGCAGCGTTCGTCAAAAGGGATGGTGTTTTTGCCCTTCCACTTTGTGGAAGCGGCTGCCAATATCCTCACTCTGGATGCCAGGGATCCCCAGGCGAAGATCCCGGATTATAAGGTATGCGCTGTAAAAGTAGAAAAACGCTGATTTCCATCTCAGCTCAATCAAACGGTATAATTGGTAGATCAGATCAGGAGGCCCTGTATGGCTGGGAAATTGGTTCTTGTTGCAGGTAATATTGGAACAGGGAAAACATCCCTGGCTGAAAGATTGGGGGACAGGCTGGGATGGAAAACTGCCTATGAATCAGTGATTGACAACCCTTACCTGGGTGATTTTTACCAGGACATGGATGCCTGGTCATTCCATCTCCAGGTGTATTTCCTGGGCCATCGGGCACAGCAGCATTTGGAATTGGTAAGTGATAACCGTTCTGCCATTGCTGACCGGAGCATCTACGAAGATGTTAAGATCTTTGCCAGAGCACTTTACCACCAGGGCAGCCTCTCGGAGAGGGATTACTGGTCCTATCAGCGGGTATTTAATTTGATTGCTGGCCATCTTCCAGAACCAGATCTACTGATCTACCTGATCGCACCACCGGAAATCTTGAAGAAGCGAATAGAGGAAAGAGGGCGGGCGATCGAATCCGGCATCAGCCTGGAATACTTGACCCTGCTTGATTCCTTCTACGATGACTGGATGAAAACTTTCAACCTCTGCCCGGTATTGAAGATCCGCTCGGATGACCTTGATTTTGTTCATAAAAAAGGCCATCTGGATACTGTCGCTAACCTGGTTCAAGAGAAACTGACAGGCAAAGAGGAGATTGTATTTTAAAGAATTTAGAGATATCTCTAATTTAAATAAGCCCGTCGTCCCGTCCGCGGGACGACTTTTTTAATACTAAATAAATTTATTCAAAACTCAATACAAATAATAAATGTCATCCTGAGCGTAAGCGAAGGATCCACTAAACGATCCCCTGCCAACGTAACCCAACTATTCTGAGACTTTGGCTCAGGGGAACGGATCGGAATATGGATTCTTCACTCCGTTCAAAATGATAATACATCTAACCACCTCCTAAACTATTCAGAAATCATTAAGTTTTTACAAAGATTTTACAACCCGGTTGAGCTCTGTTTACATCTATCCTCTATCCTAAGGGCGTAGTTCAATTTTAACTTTAGTATTTGGAGGAAAAATGTTCAAGAAAGTATTATTACCCCTGATAGCTGCAATCTTATTAGCTGTTACCTTCAGCGGAACAGCTTTGGCAGCGGAAGGTGATCACCCTGAATTGCTTAAAGCCCGTGGTGAGGTCATCGCTGTGGATCCCGCAGCAGGAAAATTCCAGATCGAGAAAGGCGACGGAACTGTATTGACCCTTTTTGTGAATGAAGAGACCACTTTCCGGGGCTTGGAAAGCTTGGATGAAATGCAGGTGGGCTGGAAGGCAGGTGTCGCTGCCCGGGAAGATGAGGACAGAAAATTATGGGCAGTCCTGGTGATTGCTGGAGATACATCAGATGTTAACCAAGTCCGTGGAAAGGTGATCGATGTCAATACTTCAGCTGGGAAGTTCTCAGTTGAGACCCCTGATGGGGTTGAATTGAGATTTTTCGTGGATGAAAAAACCCGTTACGGCGGCCAGATCTCGAGTTTGGAAGAACTTGAGGTAGGAATGGGTGCTGGAATCGCTTATACCGAGCACAGTGAGGGAAAATTGATTGCTGTTGGATTGATTGCTGGCAGTGCGCCGGATTTGATCAAAGCAAATGGTGAGGTCACTGCTGTGGACGCCAATCTTGGTAAGTTCGAGATTGTTACTGCGGACGGAACCCGGATGAGTTTCTTTGTAGATGAAAAGACCCGCTACCAGGGTCAGCTTTCGAGCCTGGAGGATATGCAGGTTGGCTGGCAGGCTGGGGTAGCTGCTAAAGAGGGCGAAGATGGGATACGTACCGCCGTTTTGGTGATAGCAGGTATCCGCCCAGAAACAGTTCGCGCTCAAGGAACTATCGTAGGCGTGGACGCTGCAGCTGGAAAATTCCACCTTGAAAAAGAGGATGGATCTGTCCTGACCTTCTTTGTGGATGAGAAAACCAACTACCAAGGCCAGGTTGAAGGCATCCGTGATCTGGATGAAGGTATGCGGGCCGGTGTGGGTGGTTACGAGAATCAGGATGAGCAGTTGATCGCCCGGGTGGTCGCGGCTGGAGATCTCCAGAATGAACGTCCTGAACTCATTAAGGCTCAAGGAATAATCAAAAACGTCAGCCCTGGTGCTGGTAAATTCCAGCTTGAAAATTCCGATGGTTCTGTAATGACAGTTTTTGTGGACTCCAAGACCGGATACCGCGGACAGGTGGACAGCTTCGTTGACCTAGAAAAGGGTATGCGAGCTGGTTTTGCTGGTTATATCAATGAAGATGGTGCGATCATCGCCCGCGTAGTAGCGGCTGGGCATCCCCGAGCAGATAGGCCTGATGTCGAGCGCCCAGGTGGGGAACGACCAACTCCTGAAGCAGATTCACTCCTGGACGATCGCACCCAGGCTCCGAATTCCTGAAACAGATCCATTTCTTTGTCCCTGGAGGATCTGACTTTCTCCAAGGATCCAACTGAGATCGCAGTCTCTTATTGAGACTTTCTGATCTGCTCCTGGCGCCAGTTTTCTTTGAATTCTGGCGCCTTTTCTATCGTTATAACCTCCCGGAGCTTTCCAAAGCTCCGGGAGGCTTACGAAACTCCTGAAGGTTTTTCAGTCCTCTGGAATGATATAATAGCCAGAACTTGTTGACATATAACATAAAGTGAGGAATCATGGCAAAACAATATAGTACACCCCCTGAAATGACAATCGATCCATCCAAGGTATTTACCGTTAAGCTTGAAACCAGCCGGGGAGATATTGAACTGGATCTTTATGCAGAACATGCCCCCAAAACCGTAAATAACTTCGTATTCCTGATCAATGAATCCTTTTATGACGGTGTGACTTTTCACCGCGTGATTGACAACTTCATGGTCCAGGGCGGCGATCCTGAAGGTACCGGTCGCGGAGGACCAGGATATCGTTTCGAGGATGAGTTGGTTGGCAACCCGCTTAAACACGAATCCAAGGTGATTTCCATGGCCAATGCCGGACCCAATACCAATGGCTCCCAGTTTTTCATCACCCATCTGCCCACACCGCATTTGGACGGGAAACACACAGTCTTTGGCAAAGTAACCCAGGGTGTGGATGTAGTGGATGCCATTCGCCAGGGTGATGTGATCACCAAAGCCTCAGTGAAGTAGGAAAAGCGTAGCTTGCAGAATTTACCTTTTTTTAGTAAGATAATTTCCGCGATGGGATGCCAGACGGATTCCTTCGCGGAAAGTATTCAGGAAGGAGGTGGAAGGGAAATCAGTAAAAACGGGAAAATAGCGCATGGGCTCAAGAATATATCTTGAGTTGACGAGGATGAGGGTTCCTCCTTCGGGAGGCTAACCGGTCGGGGGATAGAGAAAAACCGGGAAAATCGAACTATCAGCGGAAGCCCTCCGGAGTTGTCACACTCCGATATTTCCCCTCCAAACCGAAAAGGATGATAAAAACCCGGGCGACCGGTGGGACAACATCATCCCAGGTGACAATAATTTTCAATTAGCGAACTGTACTTATCAGGATTCTGCGGCATGGATTTTTCCATGAACGCTAGACGAGTTTCGCTAGAGTCTTTTAGGAGGGCAGTACCTATGTGTGGAATTGTTGGATATATTGGACCGAAAAACGCTACGCCCATTATCATGAATGGGTTAAAAAAGCTGGAATACCGTGGTTATGACTCCGCTGGTATTGCGGTCCTTGAAAACGGGAGCATCGAAGTCCGACGGGACGCCGGCAAACTGGAGCGTCTATCACAGCTGGTTCAGGATTCGCCCATCAAGGGCAAAATTGGAATCGGGCATACTCGCTGGGCAACCCATGGAGAACCCAATACTCGCAACGCTCATCCCCATCTTGGTATGACCGGAGATGTGGTTGTGGTTCATAACGGTATTGTGGAAAACTTTACTTCTTTAAGAGAGGAATTGATCAGCGAAGGTGCTGTATTCCAGTCTGAAACTGATTCGGAAGTGATTGTATTTCTTATCGAACGGTTTCTTTCAGAGAATGATCTGACCAGTGCGGTTCAAAAAGCACTTGGCCTCTTGAAAGGGGCCCACGGTGTTGTGGTGATGAGCAAGAATGAACCAGATAAAATCATTGCCGCCAGGATTGGTAATGCCGGCGGTGTGGTGCTGGGTATCGGACAGGATGAGATGTATATCGCCTCGGACTTACCTGCAATCCTGGAGTATACCCGGGAAATGATCTTCCTGGAATCGCACCAGATGGCTGTGGTCACTCGACAGGGAGTGAAAGTGATGGGCATGGACGGCAAAGAGATCGATGCCGAAGTTCATAATGTGCCCTGGGATCCGGTTTCGGCAGAAAAAGGTGAGTACCGCCACTTTATGCACAAGGAGATCCATGAACAAGTGCGCTCGCTGACCGATACCATTGCTGGTCGGGTGGATTATGAAACTGGTTCTATCCAGCTTCCGACCCTCAATCTTACTCCGGAGTTGGTTGAGAAGATCAACAAAATCTTTATCATCGCATGTGGAACGGCCTCTTATGCTGGTATGGTTGGCAAGGTTCTGATCGAACGCATTGCCCGCATCCCGGTTGAAGTGGTGATCGGATCGGAGTTCCGTTACCAGGATCCGATCGTGGATGACCGGACCGTAGTATTGGCAATTAGCCAATCCGGTGAGACAGCTGATACATTAGCTGCGATGGAAGAGGGACGCCAAAAAGGTGCTATTCTTTGGTCTATCGTTAACGCTATTGGCTCCCAGGCCATGCGCATTGCAGATGGGTTTATATCCATGCAGGTCGGCCCGGAGATCGGCGTAGCCTCTACAAAAGCTTATACAGCACCCTTGGTTGACCTATATATGTTAGCAATCCTACTGGGCGAGATGCGCGGTACGTTGGATGAAAAGAAACGCCGCCAACTGGTTGAGGATCTGCGTCTTGTGCCTGACCTGGCGGGACGGTGCCTTGATAGGGAAGAAGAGGTCAAAAAAGTAGCTGAAAGCCTATTGGAAGCAAATAATGCCCTTTATCTGGGACGTGGTGTGAATATGCCCACTGCCTATGAAGGAGCTTTGAAGTTAAAAGAGATCTCTTATATCCATGCAGAGGGATACCCAGCTGGAGAGATGAAACATGGGCCGATTGCCTTGATCGATGCTGATCTGCCTGTGGTGGTGATCGCTCCACGGGATCCCTGGTATGACAAGATGTTCAGCCAGATCGAGCAGGCTAAAGCACGGGGAGGGCGGGTGATTGCAGTCGCTACGGAAGGTGATGAACAGATCCTGAAACAGGCTGACCAGGTGTTATTTGTACCGGAAACACCCTGGATGTTGAGCCCGGTCACTACTGTGATCCCCTTGCAGCTATTGGCTTACCATATCGCAGCCCAGCGCGGATTGGATGTGGATCAGCCTCGCAACCTAGCAAAATCCGTTACCGTTGAGTAGGAGACTACCAAGGTCTAACGAGTAAATAAGTATGAATATCCCCGAAGTCTATAAGATCTCGGGGATATTTTTTTCCCTGCTCTTAACTAATCAGTTTGGATGTGAACAACAATCATCTGGTCATTAATTACCAGTGAAATTGTAAATTTGTGTTTTATAGGGGTGAGGGATTAAGATTGGAAAAGAAAGAATTTTTATTCTTGTGAATCTTCCGGCTTTCTGCCGTAGCCATTCTGCTCCAGCCAGTAGCGGGCAACTTCATCCATCGAAAGGATAAAATCAGATTTGGCTTCTGTATAATTGCCGCTTTGTTTTGGGAACCGTTTAGCCAACTTTTCCTTAAGTTTTTCATATTCCCGGGCTGCATCTGGATTGGCCCGTAAAAAGTCTCGAAAAACAGTATGCCTTTCAATATCCGGGTGGCCTTTCTGAAAGACATGTAAATGATGAGTGCGGTATCCATCGGTATCCCTGGTGAAAAATTGACGGCCGGGAATACCGAATTCCCCCTTACTTGTATATCCAATGGCCTTAAATTCTGGTACGGCCTGAATGACATCCTCCAGATCTTCTACTTCTATCACAAAATCCAGGATCGGCTTGGCTTTGATCCCGGCTACCGAAGTGCTGCCGATATGGTAAATGCCGATAATTGGAAATGAAAGACCAGACAGGATGCGCTGCGCTTCCTCATCTGCCTGGTGAGACCAATCCGGATTATGTGGAACTAGCTCAACTTCTCGCTGTTCCGTGGTGTTGTGGTCGTGTGGAATCATACTTTTTCTCTGGTAAAAGGCTCACTACATTATATAGCATCTTGCCCTGTCTGTCAGCCTTAATTTTATTCTCTGCTAGAAAGGGTACTTTCCTCCCTTTTTAATACAAAATTGAGATTTAAGCTGTTTAATCGTGCTAAAATGAGGACTGAATTATCGGCTATCAAGTATCAGGAAGGTATTCTATGGCAGCAAAGGCATTATCTCGCGAGACAATATTAGAGGCTCTTGGCAAGGTAAAAGATCCCGAAATCGGGAAGGACCTTGTTAGCTTGGGCATGATCGAAGATGTAAAAGTTGATGGTGGTAAGGTCAGCTTTGTAATTAACCTGACTACGCCTGCTTGTCCCTTCAAGGATGAGATCCGGGGTAGCGCCCTGGCAGCGGTTGAAGTGCTGGAAGGTGTGGGTGAAGTTGATATCACCATGGGCGCCAAGGTGCCTGTTGGACAGAAAAAATCTGCCCCATCGAACATTAAGAACGTTATTGCGATCGCTTCCGGCAAAGGTGGTGTTGGAAAAAGTACAGTTGCTGTGAATCTGGCGGTCATCCTGGCCCAGAAGGGCGCTAAGGTTGGTCTGATGGACGCGGATATTTATGGTCCAAATATTCCAACCATGATGGGAGTTGACCGACTGGGCGGTTCATCTGAGGGTAAGATTTTGCCAGGAGAAGGCCATGGTGTGAAGGTCATCTCGATTGGCTTTATGGTAAAACCTGAGCAGGCACTGATCTGGCGAGGGCCAATGCTTCATTCAGCCATCAAACAATTCATTAACGATGTAGATTGGGGTGAGTTGGATTATCTGATAGTCGACTTGCCACCTGGAACGGGAGATGTTCAGCTTAGCTTAAGCCAAAACCTCGAACTTCAGGGTGGAGTGATTGTCACCATGCCGCAGCAAGTTTCCGTGGATGATGCCCTCAGGGGAATTAATATGTTCCAGGAACTGGGTGTTCCCATATTTGGTGTAGTGGAAAACATGAGCTATCTGGAGACTCCAGATGGAGAACGGATGGATATCTTCGGGGAAGGCGGCGGTGAGAAATTGGCGAAGATGACTGGTGTACCATTTATCGGATCGATCCCTATTGACCCCCAGGTGAGAGTTGGCGGAGATCAGGGAATGCCTGTATCCCTCTCACATCCCGATTCGCCTGTATCTAAAAAATTGGTTGAGATCACTGAGAAGATCGCTGCCCAGGTCAGCATCCAGGCGGTTAAGGGAAAATAGCAGGGATAATTTTTACTAGACTAGGATACGGTATCCTCGCAGGATCCGTATCCTTTGTATTTAAGAATAATAAGGTAAAATAGGCACATGATGGCCCATATAGTAGGAATCCGTTTCCACGGTAGTGGAAAAACTTATCATTTTGATGCTTCCTCCGTTCCGGAGATTAAGAAGGGCGAATATGTGATTGTAGAAACCAGTCGTGGTCAGCAGTTAGGACAGGTGGTGTCTTTCCAGGATCCAGGCGGAAAAAAAGGCCGCAACTGGAAGCCGATTTTACGTTCCGCTACCTCCCGTGACCTGGTAATGCGCCAGGTTTGGGAGAAAAAGGAACAAAAAGTGCTGGAAGACTGTCGGAAACTGGCAAGGGAAGAAAAAATCCTGGAAGAGGTCAAATTTGTCTCAGCTGAATTCAGTCTAGAAGGCGAAAATCTGGTATTTTTGTATTGCTACGAAGGTAATGACGATCCCAACCTCGGGAACCTGTTGAAAAAACTCAAAAAGGAAAATCCTGAAGCCAATTTGGAGCTTCGTCGGATAGGTCCCCGGGATTCAGCAAAGATCATCGGCGGTATGGGCGCCTGTGGACGAGAAGTCCGCTGCTGCACAGAATTCATGACCGAGTTCATCCCTATTTCGATCAGGATGGCCAAAGAGCAGGGCATATCCTTGGCTCCCTCGGAAATCACCGGTATGTGCGGACGGCTTCGGTGCTGCCTGATGTACGAATATGAACAGTATAAAGAAGCCAAGAAGAATTTACCCAAACAGGGTAAGCGAGTCAATACGCCCCGCGGGGAAGGAAAAGTAATCCGCGTAAATGCCCTGAGCCAGAAAATATCCGTACTCCTGGGGGAAGATGGCATTCATGATTTTGATCCTGATGAGGTAGAACGGATACAACGATGAACGAGATCCTGGCTCAAGTAGATCAGGTCTTTACCTATACCAGCAATTTAAGGCGAGAATTCCACCGCCAGCCAGAGCTGGGTTTCCAAGAAATTCACACAGCCGAAATCATACTCAGAGAACTGTCCAAATTAGATGGTTTCTCGATTCAGTCTGGTATTGCGGAGACTGGAATCGTTGCCTTGTTAAAAGGCAGCTCTCCAGGAAAGACAGTCTTGCTTCGTTTTGATATGGATGCCCTGCCGGTCACTGAAAATACCGGCGTGGATTATGCATCCCAAAATGAAGGAATAATGCACGCCTGTGGACATGATGGACATATGGCCATCGGCCTGACGGTCGCAAAACTATTGGCTGAGAATTACCAGAACCTGCCCGGTCAAATCAAATTTATATTTCAACCCGCTGAAGAAGGTTTGGGGGGAGCCCAGAGGATGATCGAAGCGGGAGTGTTAGAAGACCCCAAGCCCGATATTGTGCTGGGATTGCACCTCTGGAATGAAAAAGAAGTTGGCTGGCTGGGAATCAGTGATGGCCCGGTAATGTCTGCCTCGGAAACATTCCTGATCGAGATCAAAGGCAAGGGCGGGCACGGGGGAAAACCCCACGAATCGGTTGATCCCATTGTCGCTGCAGCAAATGTCATCACATCCCTGCAAAGCCTGGTTTCTCGGGAAGTACCGCCGCTTGACAGCGCTGTGATTACAGTCAGTTCTATTCATGGGGGTGAGACCCATAACGTGATCCCGGAAATTGTTACGCTTGAAGGGACCATCAGGACCTTTACGGAAAAAACCCGTCAGCTGATCCTGGAGCGTTTCCATCAGGTTGTGCTCGGAGTTGCAAAAGCTCATTTATGCAGCGCAGAAATCGAGATCGTTGATATTTCTCCTGCAGTGACCAACCAGCCGGATGTTGCTGAAGTAATGCGCCAGACTGCTGTTTCCCTCTTCCCAGATGCAGAATTGGACACAAATTATCAGACCATGGCATCTGAGGATATGGCTTTCCTGATGCAAGATCTGCCCGGATGTTACAGTTTTGTGGGATCTGCAAATCCAGTGCTGGGTCTGGTCGCCAAACACCACCAGCCGGACTTCAATTTTGACGAAAATGCTTTAAAAACCGCTGCGGCTCTGCTGGTAGGGGCGGTAAACCGATTTTTTATGGATTGAATATATTACCTTCTCTGAATGATCAGGGACGAAGTCCTTCAAAAGGACTTCGTCCCTTTGCTGTTTTATGGGAAGTTATTCATGTTTTCAGGTGTCTTTAATCCAGTTAACCATACTCCAACTTGACGTTTTTCCCCAATTTTGCTAGAATTAAGTAGGATTAATCTTATTCATCATATTAATCATATCAGGAGTGGCCATGGATCACTCTGAATTTATCGATTATCTCCTCCAAACCTCCGATTCTAATACAGAAACGCTCCCTGCCCTGAAAGACCTCAGTCAGCAGATCGGGATCAGCGTTTCTACTTTGCGGGAACAACTTGAAGCTGCAAAAATTCTGGGTTTGGTTGATGTTAAACCACGCCGTGGAATTCGCCTTTTACCTTACTCCTTTACGCCAGCAGTAGATGCCTCATTATGTTATGCCATCCAACAGGATCAGGCATATTTTGAGGATTTTGTGGATCTTAGGCGGCACCTTGAATATACTTATTTCCCTCGGGCCGTGGATCTTCTTCAGGAATCGGATCATCATGATCTGCGCCAGCTGGTAAAAAGTGCCTGGGAAAAACTGCAGGGGAAGCCCGTCCGCATCCCTCACCAGGAACACCGCCAACTTCATCTGACTTTTTTCAAGAGGTTAAATAACGTATTCGTGTCTGGTTTACTGGAAGCATATTGGGATGCTTATGAGGCTGTAGGCTTGAATGTTTATACGGATCTAGATTACCTGGAACAGGTCTGGACCTATCATGAAGAATTAGTGGAAATGGCCATCCAGAAAAATAAAACCCGGGGATCGGAAATACTCTGGGAGCATTTTGAGCTGATGGATCGCATGTTGCGATGATCGATTTTAATCATAATACATCACAGTTTCAGAGAGAATAAATTAGGAGATTGAATGGTCCAAACACAAACTAAAAAACCGGTTCAGAGACGTGTGAGCGGTGTAAATGAGTTTTCCATCAATATCGGCACAGAGAATGGATCTGGCAGCCAGACAGCCAATTTGACCATACTGAGGGCCATCTTCAAGATGGGTATCCCGGTTTCAGGGAAAAACATCTTTCCTTCCAACATCCAGGGGTTGCCCACCTGGTATAAGATCCGGGTGAGCCAGTCAGGTTATGGAGGCCGGAGGAAAGAGGCTGATATTGTTGTGGCAATGAACCCTAAGACCTTCACAGAAGATCAAGATGACCTGGTTGAGGGAGGTCTTTTCCTGTATGCTGACGATATCAAGGATCCGATAGAACGGGATGATATGATCCTGGTTGCCATGCCGGTAAAGGATCTAATAAAGGAAGCTAAACCTCACCGGGACTTACGAAAATTAGTGGCCAACATGATCTATGTAGGCGTTTTGGCTAATTTGATAGGAATCGATCTGGAACTCATTAAAGCAGCATTAGATTTCCATTTTAAAGGGAAAGAAGATCCGGTGGAATTTAACATGATGGTGATCGGTCTGGCATATCAGTGGGCCGATGAGAATTTGGATCTTGAGATTCCTTACCAGATCGAGCCCAGGGACCTTACCGAGAATTCCATCCTGGTAGATGGTAATACAGCCGCAGGATTGGGCACTATTTACGGTGGAATGCACTTTGTTTCCTGGTATCCGATCACACCGGCCACAAGTTTACCTGAATCCATCCTTGAATACGCCCCGAAATTACGGGTCGATCCGGAAACCGGGAAGCATACCTATGCCATCATCCAGGCTGAGGATGAACTGGCAGCAGTGGGCATGGTTGTAGGGGCGGGTTGGGCAGGTTTGAGGGCGATGACTGCCACATCCGGTCCGGGATTGAGCTTAATGGCGGAATACACCAGCCTGGCTTACTTTGCGGAGATCCCCATCGTGATCTGGGTTGTTCAACGGGTTGGACCCAGCACAGGATTACCAACCCGGACAGCGCAGGGAGATATTAACCTAGCCTATTATCTAGGGCAGGGGGATACCGAACATATCATGTTGATCCCTGGAAATGTAAATGAATGTTTCGAGTTTGGTTGGAAAGCGCTCGACTTGGCTGAAAAATATCAAACGGCAGTAATTTGTCTGTCGGATCTCGATCTGGGTAAGAATCAATGGATGACAAAACCTTTTGAATACCCGGATACTCCGATTGAAAGGGGGAAGATCCTCTGGGAGGAAGACCTGGAGAAGATCAAAGAGGAATGGGGGAGATACCGGGATCTGGATGGAGATTTCATCCCCTATCGGACAGTGCCGGGTAACACCCATCCAAAAAGCGCCTATTTTGCCCGTGGAACCGGGCATGATGATTTCGCAAATTACAGCGAACATCCAGAACAGTGGCGGAACAACCTGGATCGAATTAAAAACAAGATCAACTCTTCCAAGGCAGACCTGCCTGAGCCGATAATCACAAAAATGAGGGGCGCAAAAAAGGGAATCATCGCATTTGGTTCACCGGATGCTGCTATGAGTGAAGCGTTAGATTATCTGAAAGCGGACGGCATCAAGTTGAATTATCTGCGGCTGCGATCTTTACCTGCTTCAGATCAGGTGCTTGATTTTATCCGTTCTCATGAGAAGGTCTACGTTGTTGAAAATAACCGGGATGGACAGATGCATGGCATTTTGTCACTTGAGCTGCCGGAAAAATCCCAAGATCTGATCTCTCTGGCAATCATTGACGGTTTATCATTAAACGCGGAATGGATCCGGGAAGCTGTTTTGAATGAGGAGAATGATTAATGGCTGAAAAAGGAAAGAAAGTTAACGAAATTGGATTATCCCGGGAGGACTATAAAGGAAAGCCGTCCACCTTATGCCTGGGTTGTGGGCACAATGCTATAGTGGGCCAGATAATCTCAGCCTGCTACGAGCTGAATATTCCCCCCGAAAGTTTGATCAAGGTCAGTGGGATTGGCTGCTCAAGCAAAGCTCCGACCTATTTTATGGATCGCTCCTTTGGATTTAACGGTTTACATGGGCGTATGCCTTCACTGGCTACCGGGGCTTCATTTGCCGATACGTCATTGATCGTAATCGGCGTTAGCGGTGATGGCGATACTGCCAGTATTGGTATGGGTCAATTCAAACACGTAATGCGCCGCAATTTACCCATGTTGTATATTGTGGCCAATAACGGAGTCTATGGCTTGACCAAAGGGCAATTCTCCGCTACGGCTGAACAGGGCCTGGCATTGAAGAAACAGGGCCAGAATCGCTACGTTCCGGTGGATATCGTCTGGGAGGCTATTGCGGGACGTGCTTCTTTTGTTGCTCGTTCATTTTCGGGTGACCCCCAGCAATTGAAAGCGCTTATCAAGGCTGGTTTACATCATAGAGGTATTGCTGTGATCGACGTAATCAGCCCCTGTGTGACCTTCAATAACCAAGATGATTCCTTCCACTCCTATGCCTGGGGCAAATCCCATGAGGTTGCCCTGCATGAGTTGTCTTTTGTACCCCCAGTTCGAGCCATCAAGGTTCAGTACGTCGAAGGTGAAACCTTGAACGTGCCCTTGTATGACGGCACACATATCATCCTGAAGAAACTGGCCCATGATTATGAGCCGACCAACCGGGCCAAGGCACTGCAGATGCTGGAAGAGGCTAATCGTCGTAATGAACTCATCACCGGATTGATCTATATCAATCCTAAACAAAGTTCCCTTTTTGATCTATATGACCTGCCTGAAACAGCGCTCAACCGCCTACCGGCAGAAAAACTGCGCCCAAGCATTGAATCGCTGGATGAGATCAATAAAATTATGTACTAATAGTTTGATGAATGAGATTGGAGAAAGATTCCAACATTATTGAGGAAGATGCTTATTGAGTTTGATCTATTATTAGTTTATTGACATCAGCCATAGATTTAATATAGGTGATCGATCTTGTTGTGGAGGAACTATGCCTCTTTGGAGACAGCCACTGGATAAAGACCGCATCCTTGTTACACACGGTATCGTACATATTATCGATGACCGGTGTAAAGGTTGCGGTTTTTGTATTGAGTTTTGCCCCCAGGGGACATTGGGTATTTCAAACCGGACCAATACCAAGGGTTATCATCCCCCCCAGGTTATCGCAGAAAATGTTTGTGTTAACTGCGGATTATGCACCCTGTTGTGCCCCGATTTTGCCATTTATATCGAAGATGGGGGTAAACACGCACCGGGTCTGATCCATCCTGTGCAGCGCAATGAGGTGAAAAAATGACTGAACATAAGGGCAGTCTTACAGGGGAACACTTTATGCTGGGTGACCATGCCTGCGCGGAGGGCGCAATTCTGGCTGGATGCCGGTTTTTTGCCGGTTATCCGATCACTCCGGCAACAGAAATCGCTGAACGTATGTCTGTTCGGCTGCCGCAGGTGGAAGGAAAATATGTTCAGATGGAAGATGAATTGGCATCCATGAACGCTATTTTAGGGGCGTCCTGGGCCGGTGTGAAATCTATGACTGCTACCAGCGGTCCGGGATTTTCCCTGATGATGGAAAACCTGGGGCTGGGCATAATGTTAGAAACCCCTTGTGTGTTGGTCAACGTCCAGCGAGGAGGCCCTTCCACTGGGCTGCCTACCCTGGTAGGACAGCAGGATATGATGCAGGCCCGTTGGGGATCCCATGGCGACTACGAGATCATTGCCCTCAGCCCCGGATCTCCCCAAGAATTATTTGACCTGACCATCCGGGCTTTTAACCTATCCGAGAAATATCGCACGCCTGTTTTGGTAATGACTGATGCTGAAGTCGGGCATATGACTGAAAAAGTGGTCATCCCACCAGTGGAAGAAATAGAGATCCTGAACCGCCCCCAGGTGTCCAGGGGTGATCTGGAGCCGGATCGTTTCCGGATCTACCGCTCCAGCCCTAAGGGGGAAGCCGGTTTTGTATCTCCCATGGTAAAAGCCGGCGACGGTTTTCGGATCCACGTTACAGGCTTGACCCATGATGAGCGGGGTTATCCTGCTATGAATCCAGAGGCCAACGAATGGAACGTTACCCGCATCATGGAGAAGATCACAGCTAACAAGAAGGATATCATCCAGCTGGAGAAAGAAAAACTGCGGGGCGCCGACGTGGTTGTGGTTTCCTATGGAATTTCTGCCCGAACATCCCTGTGGCCAATCGAACAAGCCCGTAAAGAAGGGATCAAGGTTGGATATCTGCGTTTGATCACAGTCTGGCCTTTCCCGGAAGAATTCATTTCTAACCTGGCGGAGAAAGTGCAGGCATTCATTGTCCCGGAGATCAATATGGGACAGATGGTCCGGGAAGTGCAACGCTGCGCCGCTGGAAAAGCGAAGGTGATTGGTGTTCATAAACCCGGGGGTGATATTTTGGATCCTCGGGATGTGCTGGAAGCTATTCGTCAGGGTGCCGGAATTATGCAGGAAGCCTGACCCGCCTTTATCGGCAAGGACGGCATTCGGGAGGATGAACTATGACAGCAGAAAGGATTGACGGCAAAACTAAAACCCGCATTATGACCTACGCGGCCTCGTCGGAAGGGGATTGGATCACAGGGCTGCACCCCATGGATGATCTGCTGCGGGGAGAACGCCTGCCCCATATTTGGTGTCAGGGCTGTGGTCTTGGGACGGCTTTAACTTCCTTCATCAGCTCCCTCAAGTGGTTGGAAAAGAGGAAGGGTTGGGACCTGGATAAAGTTGCTGTTGTCTCTGGTATTGGTTGTACAGGAAGAATCGCCGGTTATGTGCGCCTGGATTCGTTTCATACCACTCATGGGCGGGCCATACCGTTTGCGACCGGCTTGAAGATCGCCAATCCGGATTTGAAAGTTATTGTTATATCCGGAGATGGTGATATCGCCGGCATTGGGGGCAATCATTTCATCCATGCGGCCAGGCGAAATCTGGGAATTTCCGTTATTTGTGTCAACAACTTCAATTATGGAATGACTGGCGGACAGGTTGGTCCAACAACGCCCCATGAAGCCCGGGCTGTTACAGCTCAATATGGCAACTACGAATACCCCTTCAATCTACCATATCTGGCTGCCGCAAGCGGGGCTTCATATGTGGCCCGCTGGACGGTTTTGCACGCTCGCCAGCTGGATTGGACTCTGCGCAAAGCTTTGACTCATCCCGGATTTAGCTTTGTGGAGATAATTGCCCCCTGTTCAACAGCCTATTCTCGTTGGAACCCGGATGGAAAAGGCCTGGATCCGGAGAACCTGCGGCGCAGGGGTTTGGAAGTGATGAAACATTACCAGCAGGTTGGCAAGACCGAACACGGCATGCATCCCAAAGACGCACATATTAAAGTTAACGAGCGCGGAGAGATAATAGAGATTATCGAAGGTGAGTTCTTGCTGGAATCCCGCCCAGATTTTCAAGAAGCGATGAACCAGCGGGTGGAAATCGCGGAGAAGTACTGGCAGCGCGAAAAAGCTGCCCTGGATAAAAGGGTTTCCCTCTCAATCAAAAAGAAAAAAGTGCCCCGGACTGAAATACAGCTGGGTGGATTTGGGGGTCAGGGCATTATGAGCGCGGGAAAGATCATCGGTATGGCTGCTGCGGTCTTCAATCAGCTGGAAGCCTGTTTTACCCAGAGTTATGGTCCGGAAGCCCGGGGCGGCGCGGCGGGATCCCAGGTGATCATTTCCAGCAGCCCTATTCACCATCCCCATTTGACTGAACCAACCAGCATGATCATCATGTCGCAGGGAGCCTATGACAAATATGTGGATACTTTGGCGGTGGATGGTGTTTTGCTGTTCGATAACGAACTTGTAAAACTGCCCGATGATCATCGAACGGATATTAAAACACTGGGCATACCGGCGACCAAGATCGCTGAGGAAGCCGGCAATAACAGGGCTGCAAATACTGTCATGCTGGGATTCTGGACAGCAGTGGAGGGAATTGTAGACCAAAAAGCTATGGAAGAATCCATTGCAGAATCAGTCCCTCCCAAAACCATCGATCTAAATTTAGAAGTTTTTAGAACAGGATACAAGGAAGGTTTGGCCCAGGCCTGAACCCGGGCAGCCGGATATTTTTATGGATACTCAAGTACTGGTAATCGGTTGTACAAAAGCAGGATTACAGGCAGCCCAGGATCTGGCTGATGTTGGCCTGCAGGTGAACCTGGTTGAGGGCAGCCCGTTCATTGGCAGCGATCAGAACTTTGGCCTGCCAGATCATCTTGAGAATACTTTGCTGCTGGAAACTATAAAACATCCCCGGATCAAGGTCTGGACCAATACAGATGTCAATCAAATCACCCGGACCAACGGCGGATACCAGGTCCAACTGCAGCAGCATCCCCGTTATATCGACCTGAGCAAGTGCACAGCCTGCGGTGACTGCGTGGATGTCTGCCCTGTTACCATTCCCGGCACAGATTTGAAAGCTATCCATTTTGGCGGACAACCGGATTGCGCAGTGATTGAAAAAGGAGGCGTTTCTCCCTGTACAAACGCCTGCCCCGCTGGCATTCATGTTCAGGGTTATGTGGCGTTGATTAATCAAAAACGGTACCGGGAAGCTTATCACTTGATTTATGAAGCCCTGCCGTTTCCGTCAGTATGCGGAAGAGTGTGCAATCATTATTGTGAACAGGCCTGCAATCGCAGCCAGCTGGATGATCCCGTAAATCTCATGGCCCTGAAACGTTATGTGGCCGATTGGGCATATACCCACCAGGATGAGGTTTGGGATGGAGAAAAACAAGCCTCAGACCATAAACCGGAAGATGCTGAGAATTCAGGGAAAAAGGTTGCAGTGATTGGAGCTGGCCCGGCCGGGTTAACGGCGGCCCGGGATCTGGTCCGCAAGGGACATTATGCAACGGTATTTGATGATAATACCAATGCTGGCGGCATGATGCGGGTAGGAATACCTCCCCACAGGCTGTCATATCAGCAGTTGGATTGGGAAATTGAACAAATTCTGTCAGAAGGTGTGGATCTGCGCTTGAATACCTGGATAGATGATATTCCAGCCCTCCTGGAAAACGGGTTTGATGCGGTTCTGATCGCTACAGGCGCACATCTGGCCATGAAAGTTCCGATTGAAGGAGCAGATCATCCTGATAACTGGCTCAGTCTGGAATTTCTCAAGAAGGCCTGCCTGGGAGAAAAAATAAACCTCAAAGGAAGGAAAGTCATTGTTCTGGGAGGCGGAGATGTTGCGATGGATGCCGCCCGGGTGGCTGTCCGGTTGGGAACCTCCGATGTTAAGGTAGTTTGCCGCGGGATGCGGGCTTCATTCACTGAAATTACGGAGGCAGAAGAAGAGGGCATAGAGATCATCCGAAGCAAAGTATTCCAGCGAGTAATCATTGAGAGGGGAAAAATAACCGGCGTGGAATGTCTGGAAGCAGAAGTTGGTGAAATTGTTGATGGCAAACGCCAGTTCAAGGAATTAGAGGATACAGAGCACTGGATTGAAGGGGACCTTGTGATCTGGGCGCTGGGTCAAAGGCCGGATTTTTCCTTTCTACCGCCAGATAACGAGATTTCTGTTCAGGTAAACAGGGGTATTGAGTCAAATAACCAGTTAATGACGACCATGAAAGGTGTTTTTACGGCAGGGGATGTCCATCGGGGGACTACTTTCTTTGTTGTAGATGCAGTTGGGGATGGGCACAGGGCTGCCAATTCGATCCATAATTACTTATTGGATCAACCAGTTGAGGATCTGGTCCACAGCCGCCAAGAAGTTACCCTCACCCCTGCTGAGATGCAATCCCGCCTGAAATCCAGAAAGAGCGCTCGCCTGGAGCGGCTAGACATCCCGCGCTTGGACGCTGAAGAGCGCGTGAATAATTTCAAGGAAGTGGATCTGGGTCTAAAGGAAAAAGAGGCGCTGTTGGAATCCGGACGCTGCCTGGCTTGTGGCCCTTGCAGTGAATGTATGGCATGTGTGGAAGTTTGTGAAACCGGTGCGATCAATTTCGAACAAAACGAATCCTCATCATTTGTTAATGTAAAAGCAGTTATTTCTGATCAGGATACTGGGTTTCAGGAAGACCTTGAAGGTTTGGTTCATTATTCATCTTCGGACCCAATGGCTGGATCTGCTGCGGCCTATGAAGTGATCACAGAGTTGGAAGCACCACTTTCAGTTTTTGGGATTGGACTCAAGCCAACTTCTGAAAATGGCACAAAAACTGGCCTGATCCTGTGCCAATGTGGGGGAGAGATCTCCGATGTAGTCAATACAGCTGCCCTGAGCAAAGAAGCCCTGGCATGGCCTGAAATTGATTTCACCCACGAGCTGGCCTACTCCTGCACGGCTGAAGCGGCTGAGGAGCTAAAGAGGATCATTAAAGAGCAGCAGTTGAGTAAACTGATCCTGGCTGCCTGCAGCTGCTGTTCCTTGGACCAGGTTTGTTACAGCTGTACTTACCAGCGTTTGCGCTGCAAAGACAATCTGGGTGTTTTCGATTCCCTAAAACCGCAGGCAGAATTGGAATTCATCAACATTCGGGAACAATGCGCCTGGGTTCATCGACGGAGTAAGAAAAAAGCTACCGATGCAGCCAGGAGTATGATCCGCGCAGCCCTTGCCAGGAAACCAGTATTTCTGGGTGATCTTCCTGAGAAACCTTCCCTTCCCATTAAAGCCCTGGTTGTGGGAAAAGGAGCTTCAGTGAGAACCTGCCTCGAATCATTAGCAGAACTGGGATTGGCTGCTGAATCCCTGGAGGTACTTTCGGGGGATGTGATCAGGTCAGGCGCCAATTATCGGGTCGAGGGATTGGATCGTGATATCCAGGCAGATTGCCTGATATTGGCCCCCGGGAGCGGGGCAGAACTGGACCATATTAGCGGGTTCCTGAAGTTGAATAACAAAAAGCTTTTGGTTTCAAGAGAGCGATTGGAAATGGATACCCTTGATTTTGGAATGGCCCTCTGCCCTCCAAGTCTGGACCCAATTATCAGTGGAAAAGGGGCTGCAGCACGGATTTTCGCCTGGGTGAGTCGCACTTTCAGCCAGGATCACCCCCGTTCAGCTGTAGTGGATTGGCAGCGCTGCCGGGCGTGCGGTACTTGCCAGGATGTGTGTGGGTTTGGTATCCCGGAGATTGTCCAGGATGATCTGGGAACTTATGCTGTGATCAACCCATTTTTATGCCAGGATTGCGGTATTTGTACTGCCCATTGTCCTTCAGGAGCCATCATACCTGCAACGCATACGAGTTCTGAATTGAATGAGATGCTGGAAATGATATTGGATTGAAATGAATAAAGCCACTGCGAAAGAGAAGATTATTCTGTTTACCTGCAATTGGCATGCTTTCAGCAGTCTGGAAACTGCCGGGAAAAAGAACCTGGTTTATACTCCTGCGCTGGTACCGATCCGGATATCCTGCCTGGGACGGATCACTCCAGGAATTATCCTGAAAGCATTTGAGGGCGGAGCGGCCGGCGTTTGCCTGGTGGGCTGCCCGGAAGGAGAATGCCGCTATCAAAATGGGAACCAGGAAGCGCGAGAGGTTTTTGAAGAGAGCCGTAACCTGCTGCGGTTATTGGGCTATAACGAGAATTTACTCCAGTATCATTTGATTTCAGCAGGAGATGGAGAGAGTTTTCAGAAGAACGTTGACCAGTTAGTGAAGATTATTCAAGATAACAGGAAAACCCGGTGAAAACTTTCGCTGAGATCGTTCAATCAAATCAAGCCTGGCTGTGCCTGGATTGCGGGAAATGCAGTTCGGTCTGTCCGATTACACTTAACCTGGTAGGTGGTTATACCAGCCCCAGGCTGCTGGTTGAGGGTGCCGTCAACAGTGGTTTGGACCGGGTTCTGGAGGATCCTCTTTTGTGGTCCTGCTTAACCTGTCAGCGCTGTTCAGAGATATGCCCATCCGGGGTTCAATTTTCCGAGTTCATCCAAGATGCCCGCCAGCTGGCCCGAGAGGGTGGCCAGAGCAGCGAGTGCACCCACAGCGGTATGATCCAGAGTTGGATGAGATTGATGACCGACCCGGAGTTGGAACAAAATCGCCTGGATTGGATCGATGATGGCCTAAAAACTGCCCCGGAATCAGAGGTGATATATTTTCCGGGTTGTTTACCGTATTACGATACTGTATTTGGAAAGATGGATATTGAAGGCATTGAGATTGCCAGGGCAGCGGTAAAAATACTAAATCACCTGGGGATTGAGCCCATGGTGCTGGAAAATGAACGCTGCTGCGGTCATGATCCATACTGGCAGGGGGATATGGATACCTTCAGGAAACTGGCGGAATTGAACCTGGAGACCATTTCACAGACTGGGGCTAAACGGCTGGTAACAACCTGTCCGGAGTGCGCTTATACCCTGAAATATACCTACCCCGAGCAGGTTGGCGACCTTGGCCTGGAAGTGCTGCATATTACGGAGCTGCTGGCAGAGGATGAAAATTTACAAAAACTCTTCCCAAATAATGGTTCAGATTTATCTTCTGTTACCTACCAGGACCCCTGTCGCTTGGGAAGATTTATGGGTATTTATCAACAGCCTCGTGATCTGATCCAGAATCTGGGTTATCAGCTGGTTGAGATGGACCACCATGCCCATACCAGTACCTGCTGCGGCACAAGCTGCTGGACTAATTGCGGACAACTCAATAAAAAGGTGCAGTCAGACCGATTGAAGGAAGCTCGTTCCACTGGAGCGGAAAAGTTGATCACATCTTGTGTAAAATGTCAGATCCATTATAGATGTGCCCAAAGAGATCCGGTTTCTGGACAGGAAATCCAGATGGATATCCAGGATCTAACGACATTAATCGCGGAAAAGATTTGAAATCAGATGGAAGTTTTGGGAAACACTTACCAAGAGGAGGGTGCCATTGACCGATAAAAACTTACGGATCGGGGTTTTTGTATGTGATTGCGGATCCAATATCGCAGGCACGGTGGATACGGAAGCTGTTCGGGAATACGCTGAGAGCTTACCTGGTGTGGTAGCCGCTGTCAGGAATAAATATACCTGCGCTGACCCCGGACAGGTGGAGATCCAGCAATCTATCAAGGAACATAATCTGAATCGTGTTGTGGTGGCGTCCTGCTCTCCGACAACTTATGAAGCGATCTTCCGGAAATGCATTGCCGACGCTGGATTGAATTCTTACCTTCTGGAAATGGCCAATATCCGGGAGCATTGCTCTTGGGTTACAACTGGAAACGGACAGGTCGCAACGGAAAAAGCCAAGCGGATCGTAAAAGTAGCTGTGGCACGAGCTAACTGGTTGATCCCTCAGGAAGAGGAACAGATCTCGGTCACAGATGCTGCCCTGGTTGTGGGCGGTGGGGTGGCTGGTATCCAGTCTGCTCTTGACCTGGCAGATTCCGGCCATCAGGTATACCTGGTGGAGAAAGAGCCGTCGATTGGGGGAATCATGGCCCAGCTGGATAAGGTCTACCCCGATATAGAATGTAGTATTTGAATTCTCGGACCCAAAATGATGGATGTCGGTCGACATCCCAACATCAAATTACTGGCCTATGCCGAAGTGGAAGATATTTCCGGGTATGTAGGCAATTTTAAGGTTCGGATCCGTAAAAAAGCCCGTTATGTGGATGAAACCCAGTGCACATCCTGTGGGGATTGTGTCGATGTCTGCCCGATTGTCATCCCGGATGAATACCAAGTAGGCCTGGGCAGCCGGAAGGCGATTTTTCTACCGTTCCCCCAGGCTGTACCTTCGTCTTATATAGTTAATGCCAATGAATGCCTGGGCCAGAATCCGATCGCTTGCGGCAAGTGTATTGAGGCTTGCGAAAAGGAATGTATCGATTTTGCCATGCAGGATGAGATCATCGAGGTGGAAGTGGGAGTGGTGGTCGTCGCCACCGGGATGGATATTTACGACCCAACCCCGCTGCATGAATACGGTTATTCCAGCTACCCGAATGTTCTCACAAGCCTGGAGTTTGAACGCTTGATCTGCAGCAGTGGTCCGCTTGAGGGCCATCTGGGCCGACCCGGCGACCTGGCTGTTCCAAAGAAGATCGGATTCATTCAGTGCGTAGGGTCCAGGACCCAGGATCCGGAGCGGGGGAATCCCTATTGCTCCAACTTCTGCTGCATGAACACCATAAAGACCACCCAGTATTTGCACGATGCCTACCCGGATGTGGAATCAACAGTCTTCTATACCGATCTGCGGGCTTTTGGCAAGGGATTTGAGGAATTGTTGATGCGCAGCAGGGCATCAGGGGTGAAATATATCCGTGGTTTGCCCGGGGAAGTTTACGAGGACCCCGAAACGGGAGATCTGCACCTGATGGTGGAGAATACCTCCAGTAACCGACTGGAATCCCACATTTTTGATATGCTGGTATTGGCCGTGGGCGCAGTCCCTGGAAAAGACACTGAAACCATCCGCCAGATGGTCAGTTTGTCCAAATCTCCCAATGGGTTCCTGCGAGAGGCACATCCAAAACTTCGTCCGGTTGACACCCCCACCAAGGGAGTATTCATCGCGGGCAGCGCTGAAAGTCCTAAGGATGTCCGGGAGTGTGTAACCCAGGCCAGTGCCGCTGCTTCCCGGGCTTCGATCTTGCTTAATAAAGATAAGTTCTCTGTGGATGCCATCACTGCAGTGGTAGACGAAGATCTCTGTACGAACTGCGGGGTATGTGCCAATGTCTGCCCCTTCAGTGCCATCACTTGGAGTAAAGGACAGCCTGCCGAGGTGATCACTGCCGCCTGCACTGGATGTGGTACTTGTGCTGCGGAATGTAAGTTCAACGCCATCAAAATGAGGCATTTCTCTGATCAGGCGATCTATGCCCAGATCGATGCCATGCTGGAAGAAAACCCTTCCGAGACCATTCCCACCTTTGCCTGCAACTGGTGTTCCTATGCTGGTGCGGACACAGCTGGCATCGGCCGAATGGCATATCCTCCCAATGCTAATATCATTCGAACCATGTGCTCTGGACGAGTGAGTCCAGATTTTGTGTGGTATGCCTTCCGCAAAGGAGCGCCTGTGGTCTTGGTCTCAGGCTGCCATTATGTGGACTGCCACTATATTGACGCTAACCGAAGTACCACTCGGCGTTTGGATGGATTGTGGGATGGGATGGAAAAACTGGGACTGGACCCCGGAAGATTGCAGCTGGAATGGTGTTCTGCCGCGGAAGGAAACCGCTGGCAGCACATCATGGAGCAAACTGAAGATAAACGGCTAAAAGTAACCTCAGAAGAGATCACGGAAACTAGACAGTTATTGAAGGAGAAGAAGGTGCCCAGCCCCCGGAATCCTCGTCCTAAAGACGAAAACCAGCTAGCTGGTTTTGAGTGCCTGGTTTGCGGAGAAAAATGGGAAGGCACCTACAGCAGCAATCAGGAAAGAAGCTGCCCGGCTTGCCGGTCGAATTGTGTGAGATGGATCAGGAAGAGGTGATGAACGACCGGTGACGGGAGACGGAGGACGGGGAGAAGCACGACCGAAGACCGGTAGAAACTTCGCGTCCAGATTGGGGACAGGGTTTCCCATAATGGTCTCTGAGGGGAGCGCCAGCTCGCCGAGACCGGGACTGAATACTGAAAACTGATCACTGATTACAAATAAAAAGAACCCGGACCAAAGATCCGGGCTCTTGTGTTTCACGAAATCGCTACTTAGGGAGTAGGCGTAGCTTCCGCGCTGGCTTCACCGGTCCAGGTAAAGACCCGGGCTTCGCTAATTCCGCCTGCGTCCTCCCAGATCGAGCTGCCGTTTTCATCAACATCAACTTGGCGGACGGTGCTGATGGTCCAGCGGTAGATGTGGGGAGAGTCATTGCTAGCCCGGAAGGATCCAGGGACAATGAACTTCGTATCGGTGACATAGTCAACTAATTTGCGTCCGGTTCCTTCTGTCAGATCCATGATTGTGATCTGGTAAGCTTCATTGGTATTGATCAATCCCACGGAGGACCACTGCAGAGTTACCTGGTTGTCGCTCAGTGAGAAGACCCCGCCATCTGCCGGCAGCAGTAAGTTCGGTGCCGGGTATGGGGGTGGTGGCGTCGGTGTGGGGGAAGGTCCTGGTGTTGCTGCCCGTTCACAGAGCGGGATGATCAAAGTCAAACTTTCATATACCGTGTTGCTGACCATGCCGTTATACGATTTGATTGCATCCTCAGGCACATTATAGTTCAGGGAAATGCTGCCCAGGGTATCCCCTTCGCCAACTTCGTAGCTGACCTTATCACAAGCATCATGAGTGGCTTCGATTCCGCTTAATGTAGCAGTTGGGAATGAGGTAGCTGTTGGGGTGGGGTGGGGTATCTTCAACTCCTGGCCTTCAAACAATGTATCGCAGGAGGCCGGGATGCTGTTCATTAATACGATCGATTTAATCGAAACTTCAAAGCGGGCAGCGATGGCCAGGCACGAGTCATTTGCTACGACCACATAGGTCAGCGGTGTTGGGCTGGGCATTGGTGAAGGAGTCGGTGTAGGAGGCTCCGGAGTGCTTGTTGGAGTCGTAGTAAGGGTTTCAGTCAGCGTTGGTGTAATAGTAGTATCCACAACGGCGCCCGATTGTGAGAGAGCCAGGTAAACCATACCGGCGCCAACGGTCAAGAAAACCACCACCAGCCCGATCGCGACCGGCAAACCGAGGGTGATTTCGGGCATACGCCCGCCGCTGACTACCTGGGCATCCGATTTTGTGCCCGAGAGACTACCACCGCAAACCAGGCAGCGTTCGGCGTCTTCCTTGACGCGGGTACCGCAGGTTGGGCAGATCTTTTTATTTTCATTAGCCATAAGATCACTCGTTTACGCTATTTTTTCCTCAATAGACTGGGGCAATTATACCAGAAGGGGCGGAGATGGAAAGTAGTTGGAAATTATGGGGTGAGAGTGAAAATTCGGGTAGAAAATCAACGACTTTCCACTAGGATGGGCAAGGGAGTTTACTCCTCAATCCTGCCGTTTTAACATTCTATTTGCCAGCTCTTTTAAAATTTCTCCCGCTTCACCCTCAGGATTGGCATTTTGTAGTGCAGTCAGCGCCAGGTCTGTCAGCCTGTCGGCGGTGGACTGCGCATAGGCATGTCCCCCTTCAGCTTCCAGGATTTGGCTTAAAACCAGTGCTTTTTCTGGTGTGATCTCTCCGTCATTCCATCCTTCAAAAAAGGCTTTATCTTGTGCCAGACCGTACAGGACCGGGAGGGTCTTTTTTCGAGTTACCAGATCTCCGGTAGTAGATTTTCCAATCTTCTCTTCAGCGCCCCAGATCCCTAATATGTCATCCTGGACTTGAAAGGACATTCCTATATAATGGCCAAAATCGCGGTAATGCACCTGGATCTCAGGGGAGACACCGGCACATAACGCGCCAACTTCCAGACTGAACGCCAAGAGGGCAGCAGTTTTCCCACCAACCATTTGCCAGTAAGATTCCAGTTCAACATTTTCCTGGTCTTCAAATGCAATGTCCAGATGTTGGCCTTGGGTGAGGCGTAAACAAGTCTGATGAAAGATCTTCCCTGCCCGCAAACCGATTTCCGGTGAGGTCCTTTCCACCAGGTTCACAAGCGAGGCATAGGCCAGAGCAAATATGGCGTCTCCAGTATTTATGGCCTGGGCTTCACCCCACACTTTCCAAATTGTGGGACGTCCCCTGCGAACCTCGCCATTATCCTCAATATCGTCATGAACGAGGGAGAAG
>CAYORF010000012.1:0-45981 GCA_964406305.1 uncultured Anaerolineales bacterium
GTGGAGCAAGCGTTGGGTTTGATTAACTTCCAATATGCTCACTAAGGTCTAAGCAAACAAAAAAAGACCGCAGTTGCTACTGCGGTCTTTTTATTTAAACCAGTCGGTTGATGCTATGTTCTTCGCTGAATCCTTCTGGATAACGTTTGATCAATTTATCAACATTATGAGAAGCGATATCTTCCAGATTGAGGCCGGCTGCTGTGGCAGCTTCAGCAAGGTACCAAAGCACATCACCCAGCTCATCTTTCAGGGATTCTGGATCAAATGGATGGCCGTGGGCGGTCATTTTCTTAACCAAATTCGCGAACTCTCCCGCTTCTCCTGCCAGGCCCAGGGCGGAGACCACTAAGCGTTGTTCTCCCTTTCCACCGGCACCTGCAGAGCGATTTGCCAAGTTTTGGTACTTTTTCAGGGTTAATGATTCCGATTTCATAAACCAGACTCCTGTATACTTGCCAGAGCGATAATTTCCTCAACGAGCTGTCTGAGCTCCTGCTTCAAAAACGAGTAACTTGATCCGTCAAAGATATTCGCCAGGGATTGGTAATACCATAGAGTGCCGGCTTTTCCACCTTTGAATCTTACCCAGATCGCATCACCTTCCTTTTGGAAGTCGCGTAAGATGGATCTGGCATTATGGACCTTATCCGAAAGAGAGACCAGTAATATTGTGTCCGGCGCAGTTTTTAGTCTTTCCAGATAATTGAGTTTCCTCTCTTTCCAAGGCAGCTTAGGATGCGTATAGGCATCGGTGCAGCCATCAACGATTTTAGCGACTTCCTCCCCAAATTCCTCTTTAATTCTTTCTAGAGTTGGAATACCTCCCTGGTCTTCGACAGCGTCATGAAGCAGGGCAGCTATGGCCTGGTTTTCAGATCCTCCATTTTCAAGAACAAGTGCTGAGACAGACATTAAGTGAGAAAAATAGGGCTCTCGGGAGCCTTTTCGTTCTTGATTTTGGTGAAGCTCAAGAGCCATGTCCAAAGCTGCTTGAAAACGATCTGATAAGTGGGTTGGTTCCATTAAGTTTCCCTATTTGTTAATTTGGTCATTTTTAGTAAGGATGGATAGAGAAGTAATTATACTCTTGGAATAAGAAAGGTCTAATGCAAAAGAAGAGTGAGGTTGGTTTCTGTCTATTTATTTACTTTCCCCCAGCAGTAGAAAGTTGGTACATAGATTAGCCTGGTTCCCTTTTCCATGGATTTTATTTCATGGTTTTTGAGCACTGCAATTTCCGGTTTGGATAAGATACCTGAAAGGTCTTCCTCAAGTACTCTCCACTCCGATTCCAACTCTGCTTGAGAGGGAGTCTTTTGCCATGAGCCTTCATAGACGCCGCAGACGATATCCGAAAATCCTCCTTCAAAGAATAATGATTTTAGCATTCGACCCATTCGGGGATCAGCTCCCGCTTTTATTAATCCCGTGATCTGATAGTCACGTATCTTTATGAATTCCGGGGGATAGTCGATCCTGCCACCATAATCAGGTTCAGCGAAAGCAACCACATAACCATTATTAGATGTGACCCGGCGCATTTCTTTCAAGGCCCCAGGTGGGTACCCGGTCCATAGTAGAAAATAATGGCATAGAACCAGGTCAAATGAATCGTCCGGAAATGGGAGGTGAAAAACGTCTGTACTTGTTAAATGAGTTTCAGGACTTCCGCCTTTTGCCATATTTAGATTTTCCAAATTGATATCTGCGCCGTAGATATCAGCTGGAGAAAGAGCTTGTAGATCAGGCAGTAGAACGCCAGTTCCGCAGCCTATATCAAGAATCCTTTCCTGGGGATGTGTTTTTAGGAGATCAAAAAAATATGTACGCAAGGCTCTGGTCCACTGCGCTTGTACCTGGTATCGATCGTGCCAATCATGGAGTGAGAGCGGCATCAGTTTTACTCTTCAGGTTTTCCCTGCCAGATTTCATTCCAATCGTCCCTGAGCAGATTTCCGCGGACCTGGTTAATTCCCTGTCCTGGAAGAACATCGCCATCTGGTTCGACATAGAACCAGGCTTTACCTGCTCCAGCGACTAGATCCTGGCTGTTCTCGATTTCGATTGAAATCGGGTTGTGAGCAGAATATGGTACCGGAAGATCCCATTTTAGGGGCAGGTCTGCATCGGCAACCAGGGTTTGAGCATCTACCAGAGTTTGGGTCAATGCCTTGTCAGTTGGATCGCTGCTGGATAATGAAATCGCATTGGCACCCAGTTCTTTGCAGGTCTGAATGATCTGGCGGAGACTGGACGAGGCCTCGGGAGTGATCGTGATATGAACAGTGGTGAAAAGGTCTTCGTCGAGGATAGCCTTTAACGCATCCCAAGAGTCCTTATCATTGGGGGAAAGCACAAATAATAGGTGATCCAATCCGCTTTGGAGGATGTCGTTTCTGAATTCAGCATTGCTGAACTTGTATCCATCTGATAATAAACCAGTTACTTGTCCATTTTTCTCGGCCTTGGTAATTAATGTGACCAAATCATCCCGCAAGGTAGGTTCTCCGCCTGTGAATATAAGATGGGGAATCCCGGCTCTCCAAGACCTATCAATAATTGAAAGCCATTCGTCAGTTGTTAATTCTCGATCAATCCTGCGAACTGGGGCCAGGTCAGGCTTGCTTTTCTGGGAGAGCTGGTATGTAATGGCGCAGTCCAGGCGGTAGGGGGCGGAAGGTTCACCGCTATAAGGATCATCCCTGGAAAAATCCAGGAAACTGACGGGGTCAAGATCTGGCACTTCCAGCAAGGTCATGATCTTTTGGGAGACATCTATAAAATCCTGCCTGGCATCAGCCCGGTTGATCTGGTATCGATTGGCTATGATCCCGGCAGTATCTTCCAGGGAAGTATCCTGGATCAGGTGGTAAGCATATTCGGTTGCAGTCTGATTAAGATGTAATATTGTAGAAGCGTTAATGATCAACAGACCTTCACCGTTTTCTTCCACGCGAAGGTGCAGGCGGTATTGAAGCTCAGCATTAGCAGGAGTTTGATAATGGTATACACCTGCAGGTAATAACTCATTAGGTTTTAATAAACTGGTGATGTTTTGGAAGAACTTATTCATTTCCTGCTCCTGTCCTCTTTATATTTATATCACCATGTATCGTGTCGGATAAGGTCCTCAAGTGCTTTTCTGGTTTTGGGTTTCGGTTCATCAAGAGGATAGCCAAGTGGGGTAAATGCGATAGGTTCGACATCATCCGGGAGTTTCAAGAAATCCCGGGCAGCCTGGGGATTGAAGGCCGCAATCCAGCAAGTACCTAATCCCAGATCAGCTGCCTGGAGAGTGATATGGTCAACAACTATTGCAGCATCAACTGCTGCATAACTCTGATTATCATATTTCTTTCGCATCCAACCTTCATCAGGTTGACTGCAAACACAAAGAACTACCGGAGGCTGAACAAACCAATCTCGGTGGTAAACCTCCATCAGTTTTTCTTCATTATTTTCGGTTTTTATAATGATGAGCTGAAATGGTTGTCGGTTGGATGCTGTCGGTGCCAACCGGGCAGCTTCTAAAACCTTGGCAAATTTATCGTCTTCGATTGGATCAGGCGAATAATGCCTGCAGCTGTATCTCTTTTGAATTAATTGTTCAAAGTCCATAACTTGCTCCTCTTAAGTCGAAAATAAATCATAAGATGTTCAATAGATTCCAAAGCCAGATCGTTGTACCTGCCCCCAGGATTCCCAGGCCGGCGCCGGCCAGAGTGTCTGTTAAATAATGAACTCCCATTACCAGCCTCCCCAGTGTGACCAGAATAGCCAGGGTAATCGTTCCGATTAGGAAAGATGTGGTGTCACCAGCAGAGGCAGAAATTATCAAAGCCAGGTACCAGACCCTCATAGTGTCACCGCTGGGGAAAGAAGAGTCCAACGGTTCAAGCGGCTGCAGCATGGCAATCCCTTGATGAGCTGCGTATGGCCTTTTGCGAAAGTAGAGAGTTTTAATAAGATATTCTATACCTACAAATACAAGAAATACTCCAGCAGCGATCAAGCCTGTTTTCCAGTTTATGCAGACTAGGAATACCAGCAATATTAAGGCAAATGAAGTCCTGCCAAAAAACCAGACCTCTTTCAAGAAAAATAACAAGGGTTTCCATTTAGATATTTGTTGGACATATCGAACAATACTCACTTCAAGCGAAACTACTTCGTCAAACATGTGCATGAAGCCGAGTAGTATAAGTATCAATCCCAACAAATGATAGGTCATAGATCCTCACTCATCTGATCTGGCCAAACAGGATAATACATTAGCCATTGTTCAGGTGAGAGCAAAATGAATTCTTCAATCTTCTTCAATACACATTCTGCGTTAAGGATAATATCATCCAGCTTATTTTCAAACTTTTCCAGCATAATCGGTTTGGATAACCGCAAACCATAACTGCCATCAGGGTGCATGAAAGCTGCAACTACAATGATAGGTACATCAGCTGCCACCGCAGTTGTTATATAGCCAAGGGGAAGAGGACTGGGTCTTCCGAAGAATTGTGTGTAATGCCTTTTCTTCCGATTTGGAACCGGCCGATCTACACCGGTTGCAACAACTCCTCCTGCCTTTAAATAATCCACGATCTCTGCTTCCAGGCTAGAATCTCCGAGGGGGATTAAATCCATACCAAATGATTTTCGAATCTCGTTCTGCAGTTGATAACCACTGCCCGGATTTGGATAGGATAAAACTTTGCCCTTAAATCCACCTTTAACGAGTCGGGCAACTACCAGGTCAAAGTTGCTGAGGTGAGGGGCTACGACAAGATATCCCTGATCTTCCCGGGAGAAATTCACGAATTCGGTCATTGTCTCCGACCAAGGAACAATCGTATCTATTTTTTCCTGCATATCGTAGTAATGATATAAATCGTAATAGCAACGTCCTGCATGCGATAATACCTGTTTTGTTCTCTGAGCTAGCTCCGGGCCTGTAAGAGTTTCACCACTGACAACACTTTGGTTGCTGCGGATAGAACGGTTGAGATCCAGGTTATCTATCGATCCTATGGTTGAGCTGATACTCTTAATTAACCAGGCTCCCATTCTTTGGGGCATGCTTTTTCCAATCAGGATGGATAAACGTACGGAAAATTTGCTGTTTAATAGTTTTTGCATCTTATTTCAAGTTAAGATTTATTTCCTGATTATTTAGACTGGACTAGCTTGAATTTCTTTGATTCCTTCAATCAAAACCGGCAGTCCCCGAATAACACATAAGCAAACGCTGAGCAAGGTGAAAACCCGTCCAGTTTGGTAGACGAGGTTGGGCCATGGGCCTGAATTGGATTGAAGCGCATAAGCCAGAGTGAGTAAAGCAGCAGCTGCCCCTTTTGCTATTCCATAGAAGGCACGCATAAAACGAGAGCTGACCAGAAATTTACTGAGAGGTGACTGGATCTGGTCGAAGGCACTTAAACCGCTTTTCATTCGAACTGATCTGACAGCATCCACAGCGGTTCCACGGATCAAGACGATTATTGGTACTAGGACTGGAATTAACCCAAGATGAGCATATACAACCCAGAGAACATATTCCAACGTCCTATCTGTTGCGATGTCAAGCACACTACCAAGCAGAGATGTCTCATTCAACTTCCGGGCAACCCATCCGTCCAAACTATCTAAATTAAATATTATTATGATGAGGAGGACATCCCAGAACATCAATGTCTGGTTTCCGTAATATAGTATGCCCAGGTATATAAAAAGAAGTGGAAATCTAGCGACAGTTATGATATTTGCCATGGCGTTAGCCCTTGTACAGTAAATTTGTCAGGAGGTTTGATGAGCCAAACATTTGAGATCATCTGAAAAAATCAATCAGTAATAACGGCTAAGTCGATCATGATGATTATAACGCTTGGTTTACCTGATTTGGCCAAACAGGATAATACATCAACCACTGCCCAGGTGCATGTTTGATCAAATCCTCAATTTTCTTCAAGACCATTTCTCCGTTTAGTAGCATGTCATCCAGTTTGTTCTGGTATTTTTTTAGGTAAATCTTCTCTGAGAACTTGAATTCGTAAAGCCCATCCGCTGTCATGAAAGTGGTCACTATTATGATCGGCACATCAGCAGCCAGAGCGAGGGATATATAACCGACTGGAAGAGCGCGTGGCTTTCCAAAGAAATTTACATGGTGTTTATGTTTCCTGTTTGGAACTGGCCGATCTGCAGAGGTCACTGCTATACCACCGGATTTTAAATACTCAACAGTCTCACTAAAGTAGCTGCCCTCATATATAGGCACGATCTCTGCGCCAACTTGGGAGCGGATATTGTTGATCACTCCGTATCCGGAATAAAGGGTTGAAAGGGTGAGGAGTTTGGCCCGGAAACCCTTTTCAGTAATGACCTGAAAAAGCAGATTGAAGTTGCTAATGTGGGGTGCTAGTACAAGAGCCCCGGTTTCTTTTGTAGCTTGATCGAACTTTTTGTTGAGTTCATCTGCGGTTGGAAACAAGGCACTCATATTTTCGGGATCGTCGATATTACGAAAGAAATCTTAGTAACAAGTTAGTGCGTGTCGGATTACTGCCCGGGTTTTTATATCCAGCTCAGAAGCCGTCAGGGATTCATTCTGGCTGATTACTGTCTGGTTTGAACTAATTGCTCTAATAAGGTCCGTTTTTTTCAACCTTGCGATAATAAAGCTGAGCGACTCAATCAGAGCCAGGGCCATCTTTCTGGGTGCCCACTGACAGAGCTTGATTCCTATCAAAATGAGATATTTGTTATTGAACAGTTTGACTAAACTCATATAATCTCACAAAATTCATAAAACGATCTAAACTTTCAATATTTGTTATAGGTTATGAAAGCGGATATTTTTTTGAAACTCGTCGGAGGATCCTGAAATAATTATTGATATGTGAGAGGGGGCTGATATGGCTTTCCTCGTCCGCATAGATGGTTTTAATCGGCACCCAATCGATCGAAAGCCCAGCATACAGGCAGGCGAAGATCATTTCAACTTCGAACTCAAAACCCATCTCCTGGCTATCAAGCAGCAGGTTCATCACCTTCGCATCGATCAAACGGTAGCCAGATTGATTATCAGGGATGGTTTCCCTTGTCAGCCTGTTTACTAGCACGCCACCAAGAGAATTGGCCAGCCGTCGAGTGAAGGGCATTTGGGTGAAATCTCTCTTTCCAATGATCAGATTGCTCTTATTTTGCTGATAACTTTCAAGGAAAAGAGGTATCTCGTGAGGGTTGTGTTGGCCATCTGCATCCAGGATCAATACAGCTTGGTAACCATTTTCCAGGGCATATCGAAATCCATTTCTGAGTGCAGCGCCTTTCCCGAGATTTTTTTCATTCTGGACGATCATCGCCCCAACTTCGCGAGAAAGTTCCACTGTAGCATCCGTAGACCCATCATCTGCAACCAATGCGGGCAGGTATTTCATAGTCTCGCGAACAACAGCCTGGATCGCGATCTCTTCGTTGTAGGCCGGTATTAGTGAAAGGATTTTTAGATTCATTGTGTGTCAATTGGGTGGCGGTATTATCGGGTGAACCACTCGAGGATGAGCTGCATAGGCTAGTGGGCAGCCGGCACCACATTCTTCCAGCAAGCTGCAGGTTTGGCATTCATCTGGGACATATCTCCTCTGGCGAAGTTCCAGCGACAGATCATGCTCCCAGATAGATTTCCAGGGATCTCTAAGAAGATTGCCGAGTTGATGATAGTAGGACTGACAGGGGATCACACCGCCGTCAGGTTCAACACACATATTATATAAAGCGGCAGTACAGCCCTTTATGCCAAGATCCATTTCCATGGGATTGAAATGGCAGTAGAGAGTAGGGGTATACCAGATCAATTTTGTCTCTGATTTTGAGGTTTTATCCTTTGCAATATCAAGCAGTGGCATTAACTCTTCTTCACTAAGCCCGGTACCCACTTCCTTGCCTCTGCCGGAATAGATAAGGGCATTTAGGCCGATAGTGGGTACCCCTAAATCGATCAAGAAGTCCAGCGTTGATCCAATGCTGAGGTGGTTATTAGTCAGCATGGTTGTATTGGTCATCACAAACAGGGAGCTATCAAGAGCATGCTGTAATCCGGCAATGGTTTGTTTCCAGGCACCTTTTTTGTTGACCATCTCGTCATGGATCTCTGAATCATGAGATTCAACAGTGATTTGTATGTGATCGAGCCCGGCATCAACCAGGCTTTGTGTGAAAGCCGGATCAGATAATCTGCGAGCATTTGTGTTTAGGCCAGTGATCTGTCCCAGGTTTTCGGCATATTGGATCAATTCTGGAAGATCGTCCCTTAGAGTAGGCTCTCCCCCTGTGAAAATTAAATGGGGAATATTCAGATCCCAGAGCCGGTCAATGATCTTTTTCCAGTTGGCAGTATCCAATTCCGGGTAAGACCTCAAACGAGCGTTATAACAGTGGGGGCAGTCATTATTGCAGCGATAGGTGACTGCCAAATCCATTCGATAGGGCGCGGTTGGATGCTGGCTGAAGGGAGCGTTAATTTCAACCCCTGAAAATGTATTGACTGGTTTTCCGTCAGCCTGGATAAAGGCGTCCAGATCAGCAGAGATCAATTGGATATCCTGGTCAACCTGATCCTCAACCTCGTCGAACCCTTGAATGAGATTGATTTTGATCTCGTCAGGGGAGGATCCTTCCAGATGGTAATATGCGATCATTGTCGCGCTGGGATTTAAATGCAAGATCGAACTGGCATTGATGACTAAGGTGCCGCAGCCGTCTGGGTCCACTCTGAGATGAATCCGAGTTTTAGATAAGTCATCAGACTTCCGGAAATGGTAAAGCCCGGAGGATAAACTGGATTTATTAAACGCAGACTTGAATCTTCGCCCTTTCTGCGGAAGACCCCTGTTTCTCATGGTCTTCATGTTAGTTATCGACCGCCGCCAGCACATGCGCAGGCACAACCTGCACATGCACAAGCACAGGCACAGGAAGAAGAACCGCCGCCTCCACTGCTCCATCCACTCTTACCGGATGACGAAGTGGGTTTAGGTACAGGGTTGGTCTTTTGGGTTATCCTGCTTGTGAAATCAGTGATGTTGCCCACCACGTCGCTGGAGAAATTTGAGATTCCAGTGGCCATGGAGGCTGCAAAATCGCCTCCAGGAAGGTTTGGCAGAGCGCCGCCGCCAGTCGTCCGGCTGGATGGAGAGGCTGTTTTTGGTGAACTTGGACCAGAGGTGGCAGTTCTGGAATAACCAGGGTCATACCTGTTCCACCACATTGGTAAATAAACAGGACCTCTGCGGAAGACATCCTGGGTCTTATCATCAAAGTCCCTATCCAGCATGGTCCACCCCATGTGGTCATTGAATTTTTCACTCTTTACCTCAGGCGTATCCGCATCCTCTACCTGTTTCCAGGCTCGTTTGATGATGTCCTCGTAGTAGCGAACACTTTCCCTATGGCTAAAACCTTCCATCTTTTTACCAACACTCTTGATCAGGTTAATCATCAGATCCTGGAGTTCGGTTTTACGAACCTGACTACTTTCATTCTTAAATGCTTTGATGAACTGAGTTTCATACTTGCGTAAGTTTTCAGGGAGAGGATCGCTGAACTCGAGTTTGAGAGGATCCTGACTGAGTACCGTAGCGGCATTCTTCTGCAGCAAAGAAAACAGGATCATGGTAAAGATCTTATCAGCTGGCCGTTCCAACAAAATGGCCGCTTCGATTGCGGTTAATCCGCGTTTGATTCCGTGTCCTTCTATGCGGATCTTTGGCGGAAGGTATTTCATTTTCCTTTTGTTGCTGCTCTTTAAAGAGACAACGATGATAACCACAACAAAGAGTAAGAATCCTCCCACACACAGCAAACCTGAGACAGCTTCAGCAGAGATCCCCAGCTGTTGCCATAGACTTGGTTTTGAGACTGCGGAGGCCGGAACATAAGATAATGGGAAAGAGGCTCCGAATTTATACTCTCGTGAACTGTTCCCGTCAGGATTTCGCCAAGTATAAGTGATCTGGTCCAGATTATCCAAACCCGTGATCGGGGAGCTATTAAATCCACTAGGTGCGTTGTGCCAGCGAGGCTCTTCAGGTTTTACACCTGGAGGCAGATGGAAAGTCACTATCATATCCGTGCTGCCAGTAACAAACTGGGATCCAAAATATGTGGGAACGAAAACAGCGCTGGCATAATCATCGGCTTCAGTATCCGGGAAGAGCACATCTTCGATTTCATTAATGAAGATCCGGACAGTTCCGCGCCCTCCCGGTGGTATGGCTGATGATCCCAGACCTATCGCAACACCGGATCCTGTACCTTCGTAATCGGAACTTGAAATATATGTAAGTGCTTGACCGTTAATATCGGCTGAAATGTTGGAATCACTATAGTTGTAGTTTGGCAAACCGACATCTACGTATTCGATGGCATGGCCTTCCGGTTGGTTGACAAATTCAAATTCGTAGATCAGGTCCAGTGTGCCATCATCTTCCCAATAAACATGAACAGTTTCTTTTTCAACGTTGAAATAATAACTCTGGGCTAATGCAGAGGTAGGAATGATCAGCAGGAAGATAATTACGAGAAAGGCAAAAACCTTTTTCATGGACAGCCTCTTCAGGGTTACCATTTGGGTTCCTCGGTCAACTGATAACTGGTTCCGCAGAATGGACAGGCAACAACCGGTGCGCCTGCAACCATAGAAATATGTTCGGGACTTAACTGGCCGCCACATTTTTGGCAGGTCAGTGTATCCAAATTAACATCTCCCGAGAGATCGATCTGCAAAGTGACTTCTTGCTCTTCTCCAGTTTTTTTCTTGCCCAAAAACCAGATCAGGCCAAAACCAATCGCGACGCTGATGCCTCCAACGATCAACCAGGCGGGTTGGGGCTCAGAACTGAAAGCGCCCCAGATGAAAATCACTCCAAAAAAGATTAATATGGCGGCGAAGATATAACCTATGATTTTTCCAGCAGACATTGATTTCTCCTCAGGTGGATAGGCCGGCCTTTTTTCTTACCAGCTGAAAATTCCTTTATTTATCAAGTAGTTAGTAACCAGGAAAACAGTAAATTTGCCACTCGATCTTATTATACCAATTTCCTCGTTTCGCCAAGGATGAGTTGCCCGGATAAACTTTCAGTAGCGCATATTGGAAATTTGTTCTAAGCTATAATATGGGTCATGGAACCAAACTTGGAACACCAGAGGATTCGTGATCTGCAGGAACAGCTCCGATATCATAATTATCGCTACTACATCCTCAATGATCCCGTAATCAGCGATGTTGAATGGGATCGCCTCTACCGCGAACTTTTTGATTTAGAGGTAAAAAATCCAGATCTGAAAACCCAAGATTCTCCTACCCAGAGGGCCGGCACCCAACCATCGGATGCATTCGCCCGGCTTGAACATCCTGCACCGATCCTGAGTCTGGATAATGCTTTCTCGGTGGATGGATTAATAGCCTGGCAGGAGCGCGTCAGGAAGCTGGATCCCCGAGTTACTGAATCAGCGTATTCTCTTGAACCCAAATTAGACGGCCTTACAGTAGTACTGCACTATGAAAACGGTATCTTTGCCCGGGGAGCTACCAGAGGTAATAGTGAAATCGGAGAGGAGATCACGGAAAATCTTAGGACGATAAGATCTCTGCCGCTCCGTATTCCCCAAGATCCAGATGGACCTCAACCGCCTGCGTTGCTAGTTGTGCGAGGAGAAGCGTTTATCAGGATCCCTGATTTTGATAAGTTGAATAAATCCCTGGAAGAGAAAGGGAAAAAAACATATGTCAATCCCCGCAACACTGCAGCGGGGTCATTGAGACAGTTGAACTCTTCATTAACCGCTAAACGGCCCTTGACTTTGCTCACTTATCAGATCGTGGCAAGTTCAGATGGAATGCCACCTACTCAGAAAGAAACCCTGGAGTATCTGAAGAGGATGGGTTTCCCGGTTCCTGAATATGATATCTGCGATTCTATCCAGGAAGTGATCGGAAAACTGGATAAATGGGATTTGCTCAGGAAAACAATTGATTATGAGATTGATGGGGTTGTGATCAAGATCAATGATTTGGAGCTTGCTGGTTCGCTTGGGGTAGTTGGCAAGGCTCCCAGGGGCGCAATTGCATACAAATTCCCTGCCCAGGTTGTAACTACCCAACTGGAAGAGATCCGGGTAAATGTGGGTAGAACAGGCGTGTTGACGCCTTACGCTGTTCTTTCTGCGGTTGAGATAGGTGGAGTAACCGTGAGGCAGGCCACGCTGCACAATTTTGATTTTATATCCGAGAAAGATATTCGGGTGGGTGACCGGGTGATGATTAAACGGGCCGGGGAAGTGATCCCTTACGTTATGGGTCCAGTGAAGGACATCAGGACAGGAAACGAGTTGATTTTTTCTCCTCCTCAGCATTGTCCGGTTTGCGATGAACCGGTTGAACACATTGAGGGAGAGGTTGCCTGGTACTGCGTGAATGCCAACTGTGAAGCACAACTGATCCGGAATATTGAACATTACGTTTCCCGGGCGGCAATGGATATTGTTGGAATGGGTATTAAGATCGTTGAACAGTTGGCCCAGGAAGGCCTGATCCGCAATGTCAGTGATCTATATCACCTAGACAGAGATGGCCTACTAGCCCAGGAAGGTTTCGGCGAGAAGAAGGTCAATAATCTACTCGATGCGATAGAGAAGTCCAAATCCCAGCCTCTGGCAAGATTGATCACTGCTCTTGGTATCAGAGGTGTTGGGGAAGTAGTAGCAAGTACATTGGCATCCCGATTTGGAAGCCTTGATGCTCTCAAGCGCGCGACTTTTGATGACTTGGATAACATTGCCGGTATAGGCCCCAATATTACCCAGGCAATCCTCGATTGGTTTGTCATTGAAGGAAATCAGGAGATTCTGTCATCGTTGAAAAATTCAGGAGTCTGGCCAACTACGGATGTTATAGATCCAGACCGGGTTAATAGTTTGCCTTTGGATGACAAAAGCTTTGTATTAACAGGTACACTCGCCGGTTATTCACGCAATCAACTTAAGGAACTTCTGCAATCACTGGGCGGACGGGTGGTTGGATCGGTCAGCGCGAAAACGGATTTCCTTGTATTAGGGGAAAATCCCGGATCCAAATATGAAAAGGCACTTGAGCTAGGGATCACTATCCTCTCTGAGACTGACGTGATAAATATGATCGGGCCCGAAGTTGATGAACAGGAGGGGAATTAAACTGACAACTGCAAAAAGAATGATCCTTAAGAAAGGACGTGAAAAACCTCTCAAGCATAAACACCCATGGATCTTTTCTGGCGCGGTAGAACGTGTTGAAGGTGATCCAGATCCAGGCGAAACAGTAGAGATTCGAAGTTTCGGGGGAGAATTCCTGGCCCAAGGAGCATACAGCCCTGAATCGCAAATCCAAGCCAGAGTGTGGAGCTGGTTGCATGACCAGGATGTTTCGGCAGATTTTTTCAGATCGAAAATCAAACAAGCTATTCAGTATAGGAAACAGATAAAGTATGACTATCCGATGAAGCGTTTGATACATGCTGAATCAGACGGTCTTCCGGGTCTGGTCGTGGATCAATATGGAGAAGTTCTTGTATTACAGCTGCTTAGCGTAGGTTCGGATTTGTGGAAAGATGATCTGATTCAGATCCTTGCGGAAGAGACTGGAGCCAAGTCGATCTATGAAAGGTCGGATGTCGTGGTCAGGAAGCTAGAAGGGTTGGAGCCTCGAACCGGGTTGGTATTCGGCCAGGAGACAGAAGAACTATTACAGATCGAGCAGGGGGGCTTGCAGTACTGGATCGATATCCGGAAAGGACATAAAACAGGTTATTATTTGGATCAGCGTGTCAATCGGGAAGTAGTGGGGGAATTATGTTCAGGTTTGAGCGTCCTTGATTGTTTTTGTTATTCTGGCGGATTTTCTATGCAGGCACTGAAAAATGGGGCAGAGTCTGTAACGCTGGTAGATGAGTCTGCAAGGGCTCTGAAGCTGGTAGAAAAACATATTATATCCAATCAGCTTCCAGTGGAACGTATGACCACTCAAAAGGGGGATGTTTTTGAGGTACTGCGAAAATTCCGTGATCAGGCAAAAAGTTTTGATGTGATAATTTTGGATCCTCCCAAGTTCGCTCCAACCGCTTCTTTTGCTAACAGAGCGGCCAGGGGATATAAAGATATCAATTTATTGGCTTTCAAATTGCTTAAGCCGGGAGGGCTTTTAGCGACTTTTTCATGCTCCGGAGGGATCAGCAGGGAGTTCTTCTTAAGAATTCTGTCAGGTGCAGCATTAGATGCTGGAGTTAATGCTAGAATACAGTTACATATGGGACAAAGCGCGGACCACTCAATCAACTTGAGCTTCCCGGAAGGGACTTATCTCAAGGGTTACGGCATTCGTGTTGATAAAGAGGAGGTTTGAGATGTATGAAGATACCGGTCAGGGGCTGGTTGAATATTCCCTGATCTTACTGCTTATCGCATTAGCCTTAATTCTTATTTTATCCATTTTTGGAACTGAACTGGCTGATGTATACAGCAATATCATCGAAAATATTCCCTAATAAATTATTTCAGACAGTAATTTTTACATCATTTTAAACAAAAAAGCGAGGATTTTCCTCGCTTTTTTGTTTAAAATGACTACTCTCGTTATTGAAAGATGTTAGTGATCAGCATCGGAGAGAGGTGTTTTTCCGGAAGGATCGTAAACATAGACCCGATCACCAAGATCAGCCCAATTAAACAGCCAATGGGAATCACCGACAGACAAGTTCACACATCCGTGAGATTGGGGGTACCCCAAACTCGCCCGCCAATATGCTCCATGGAATGCTCTATTCTCATCAAAGTACATTGTCCAGGGAACACTTTCCAGGTTATAAGCAATTGAAGGATCTGTTAACCAACGCATGCGGGTTACGTCCTCTTTTTCTTCAATTCTAAAGATACCTGGATAGGTGTAAAAGGGGTTTACTCCTGAGGCGATAAGAGTGGCAAAAACAAGTTCGCGATCTTCGTAAACCGCAATAGTTTGTTCGTATAAGTTCACTTCGATCCAGCGATCCCAGGTCATGCCTTCTGGTGGACTTGTTCGAGGTGATATTTTAGCAACTGCGGTTTGGATAACCCACTCATCAGGACCAATCAGGTACCAATCCCACTTATCTACGGTTTCAACATCGTAGATTTGCACCAATTGCTGGTGTTCCAGGTAGCGGCCGGTGTAATCATCATTATCGTAACCGGGTGTATATTTTGTTTCCGCTTTGCCGCCTGGAGAGAACATGGATAATACCCATCCGAAATCATTTTTTGGTGTTTCTGTAAACTCCATTCCCTGGAAGAGGGGCACATCTGTGATCCATAGATCATTAGAGGACATCCAGCCTATTCCTGTGTAGTGGTAGTACTTTCCTCGGCTGTATTCTGATTGGGAAATAGATACGTAATTGAAACCAGGTGTAATCCAGCGGACAATATTCTCTTTATTATTATTTATGGCATCGTTGAGAGATTGAAAAATTGGCGCTCGGTCGGAGCTGACATAGGCATACCTGTATTCAACATCCGAGAGAGATGGATCAGGTTTGTGAGAGGGAAGGGGGGTTTCAGGAAACGTGATACCCTTTTCTGCCATGTTCAACAAATACGTAGTTGGGCCTGAGGGATTGCAATCCTGAGTTGAGTCAAAAAACAGATCTGGTGGACAGAGAGGTAAAGAACCATCCCCAGGACCATCAGCGGAAACGCTGCCGGGAGTGAATAGGTATATGAATCCTGTAATTAGCAGGGCGATGATCAAATAAGATCTTTTCATAAGGCAGTTATTATTTTTCTTTTACCTCAGCGGGTAGATGCTGCACATCAATAGTGGTTTCGTCACAAAAGATCATTGCTCTTTCTATGACGTTACGTAACTCTCGAATATTACCTGGCCAGGAATAATTTTTCAACAGATCGAGGGCGGCTGGAGTCATATTCTCGATATTGATACCCATATTGGGGTTGTTGGTTTTAATGAAATGTCCTGCCAACCCCGGAATATCTTCGGGGTGTTCCCGGAGGGGTGGAATTTCAATATTGATTACTTTCAAACGATAATATAGATCTTCACGAAACTCACCTTTTTCAACAAGGTCAGTTAAATTCTTATTTGATGCTGCCAGGATCTGGACATCCACCTGGATAGAGGTTGTACTGCCAACGCGGCGGAAGGATTTTTCTTCAAGAGCTCGCAAGACCTTAGCCTGCATATCTGGTGACATCGACGAGATCTCATCCAGGAACAGGATGCCTTCATCAGAAACTTCTATTAAACCGCGTTTCCTTTTTTGGGCACCTGTAAACGCGCCGGCCTCATAACCAAAGAGTTCTGATTCAAGCATGGTGTTCTGAACTGCTGCACAATTGATATCAATAAAAGGTTTGTCGTTACGAGGACCCATCCGGTGAATGGCACGGGCCAGTACTTCCTTTCCAGTTCCGGTCTCACCTGATATTAGAATGGATGTGGAGTGTTTTGCAGCCCGCTGGGCTTCAGTGAAAACTTCCTTCATAATATCGGAATTGATCACTATAGAATCTAGAACCTCGCGCTGTGAGCGCCGAAAATGGGCGAGTTCTTCCCTCATTTCCACGATATCCTGGGCCCTTTTAATGCTCTGTTCTAGACGTTCGAATTTTATAGGTTTCTGGATGAAATCGTGAGCTCCATTCTTCATGGCTTCTACAGCCATTTCGATCTTGCCATGAGCGGTGATCATAATAATGGGCGGGCGGAAAGGGAGTTGGGCTGTCTCGGCCAGAAGGTCCGGGCCGTAACCGTCCGGCAGCTGCACGTCCAATAGCACAATATCAGCTTCCTGGGCAGAAAGGTGTTTGCGGGCAGTTTTTAGATCTGCGGCTAATAAAACCTCATAGCCTTCAGACTCGAGGTAAGCCCCGATATTTTTCCTGGCATTCTTTTCGTCGTCAACGAGCAAGATGGTAGCTGTCATTCCCTGGATTCCTCCTGCGTAACTCCAGGAAGGATGATCTGAAATGAAGTACCTTCCGGGAGAGGTTCTAATGTAATTGTACCTTCATGCATGGTAATGATCTGTTTTGTAATGGACAAACCGAGTCCAGTGCCATCTGGTTTTGTGGTGAAAAAGGGCTCAAAAATGTGATCCTGGAACTCCGGAGGGATTCCCGGGCCTGTATCCAGCACATCTACCTGGACTCCTAGTGTGCCAGTAGTTTTCTGAATAGGTTTCAACCGAACCGAAAGAACTCCACCGCCTGAATCTTCCATGGCTCGCACGGCATTGCTGATCAAGTTATTAAAAACCTGACCTAAGGCGCGATCGTCTCCTGGTACCATTGGCAGGTTATCTTCAACCTTCAAGACATGTGAGACTGAGGTTCTTTTCATGCGAGGAACCCAGCGGTTCAAGATCCTTTCAATCAAGACTGGTAAGTCCAGAGGAGTTCGGTGATAACTTTGTGATTTTGAGAAGGTTAATACAGTATCAACAATGTGGGTCAGCCTATCGCAATCATCATTGATTCCTTTTAATACATCTCGCTGCTTAAAATCTGCAGGAAGGATCTTGTCCAGAAGCTGGATACCCGATGTAATGTTGTTGATCGGGTTACGGATCTCATGGGCAAAAATTGCGTTCATCTGTCCAACAAGAGCCCGGCGTTCGAGCTGCTGGGTTTGAATACGAACCTTTTCTTCTTTGCTGATATCCTGGACAAAGATCAATATTCCATGGATCTGGTCTACGTCTGGACTGGTAACCGGGAAAGTTTTGATCAGAGCTGGAAAAGCGCTGCCGTCCCTGTGGTGTATCTCCAGTTGGCCAAGATCATGAGTGGGGATATTTTCAAGGGCATCCCCCAGCGCGGGGGTCAATCTGTCTGTACCGATGATCACGTCATCGATATGCCGGCCAACAACTTCTTGTTCGGCATAACCAAGTATCTGTTCGGCGGAGGGGTTGACCTGCTGAATCAGGAGGTCTGGACCTAAATATAAAATACCTTCAGGTATAAATTTGTTGATTGTATCGCCTATGGCTTTCTCAAGGGTTGCTGTGGTCAGGCGATCATTGAGATTTGATTTCAGGATGAAATTGTTGAACACTCCCTCAGTTGCAGCCACCAGAATTTTCATACCCGCTAATGCTGCTTTTTTATCAGGTGCCGGTGATTTTTCTGATCCCATAGCAACGATCATCCCACTAATGGAATTGTCATCATTCAAAGGTGAGGAAATCACGAAGGAAGAGCCTTTCTCGGCGGCCCTTTCCATCAATGGCGAAAGAGGGGGTTTGAAAGGTGGAGAGAAATGGCTATCTTTATAATGGGAGAAGAAATCAGTTGTTGATATAGTATCCGGCAAAAAATCAGATGGGTTGTCAAGCAGAACAGCTTTTAACTGGGGGTGATTGGAATCAATTTTATATATACCAAGCGATTCCGCATCCAGGATATCTTTGCCTACCTGGAGAATGATATCCAAGGCTTTTTCCAGGGTTGATTGGTAAAAGATCTGAACAAGAGCCAGAATACCATCCAACTGAAATGCTTCGTGGTCTGCGAGGCTTTTATTCTTGAGATTTCTTGCAAGTGTGGTGATGCGATAGACAGTGTAACGTCGGTCCTTTCCAAGGGCCTTAGCTTGTACTGTAGATTCTGTTTTTTGTTTGCGGCGGTTGATCAGATCCAGCCTGCAGCCCTGGAGGCTGTGGAGTTCCAGGTTCAGGGAGTCATCCGTACGAATTGACTGGATACCCGGAAGTATATTGTCCAGACCAATTTTAAGGAGTTCTTTTCTTGTATATCCGGTTAACTCTGCCATGGCAGCATTCGCTGCCATGATCCCCAGATCATTATTTGAGACAAGGATCGAAGGATCCGGCGATATATCCAGTAAATGGCTTACCTCCGTGGTCAGCAAATCTATGTCTTTTTGTGATCTGGATGAATTTGGTAACAAATAAACCTTATACCTTTATACTTTTTGGCGCATGCGGGAAGATAATATCCCTTCCATCGCTCGATATTTTGCGACTGTTCTTCGGGCTATATTATACCCGGCGTTAGATAGTTCCTCTACCAGCTCTGTGTCCGTTAATGGTTTATTTTCGTTCTCGACCAAGCGAAGTAAAGTAATTCGGACAGGTAGGCTTCGGTCAAAGAATCGCTTTAGAGGAATGATCTTCCTGTTTGGGAGCTGAACGGATTTGTCTGATACTGCTCGGGAAATTGTAGATTCATGCACGCCCAGCAATTCTGACATTTCTGACTGAGTTTGAGGGTTTATCTGTGCAGGATCTCCGCTGAGGATATATCCACGCTGTTCTTTCACGATTTCAGTCATCAGCTGTTCCATGGTGTGATTGCGCTGCTGGAGGCATTTGATCAATAGCGAAGCGTTTTCAATATCCTTTGCCCAGGCTTCGGTTTTATTTTCAGGTGCCTGTTTTTGAGCCTGCTTAAATAAAGGATTGATGCGCAAAGTTCCGCGATAGGGGCTGATGATCTCAACCATCAATCGGCGATTGGGCGAGTTATTAACTTCCTTGAGAATGATGTCTGGCTTGTGGTAGGCCTGGGTGGCGGATTCGCTGGGCTGCCTGTGATCTCCCCAGAATGCACGTCCTGGATACGGATTTAAGTTGGCTTTGATGAATTCAGCGATCTCCTGGGCTTGTTCCTGTGATGTATTGAGTTCTTTGGCTAAATTGCGGTAACTGTGTTGTGAGAGATCCTTTAAGCCGATACGAATGGCTTCTTCTGCCAGATAAGGAACCTTGGAATCTTCTCTCAAGAGTTCAAGCTGAATTAATAATGCTTCCTGAGGAGATGAAGCGCCTACTCCAGGTGGATCAGCATGTTTGATAATATCGGCAACTCGGGTGACCCGGGAAAGAGGTACGTGGTAAAACTGGGCGATCTCTTCCAGCGGGACTTCCAACAAACCATCGTCGTTCAGATTATTGAGAATATGGGCGGCGATCAATCGTTCATCTTCCTCTATCTCAGGAGCAATTTGCCGCAGGACATAAGAAGGAAGATCCTCAACAGCGGCCGCAAGGTTGTCATATGAAACTTCCTGGGGCGAGCTAATATTCCCGTTTTTGTTATATTGGGTCGGGAAGTCGTCAGGAGAAGAAATAAATACGATCGGTTCATCCAGCTGAGTATCAAAAGGCTGACTGCAGAACGGGCAGGGGCCAGGGTTTGATATGATCCTGCCGCAGCTGGGGCACCGGCTATCTTCCACTACTTCCAGGGCAGGGTTATTGGCTAGTTCAGTACGGATCTTTTGCCGGATTTCAGTAGCAGGCATTACCAGCAGAGACATAGTCTGAGCAAGGTGTGCGGTAATTTGGGGGCGGTGCTCTTGGTTTTGAACTTGAAACATATCATCCTCCTACAGAAGTATAGCGTTGTTGTCTATTTGTTGCAAGATGTATGCCAAACTAGATGCAATATTTGTACCGCACATAATTCAGGACAATAGATCCCGGTGGGGTGGGCCTGAGTGGTAGAATGAATTTCGGTTGCAATTTGAAGATAGATGATCAATGACAAAGTATTAATTGCGTGTAGGCATTATGGTATTTTCAAAAAATAAATCAATATTCTTTCAAATATCCGTCATGTTGATCATCTTGGCAAACCTGTCCGGATGCCAACCTTTGAAAAAAGCCCAGAAAGATCTAGTTGAATTCAATGCTGACCGGGCTTATCAGGATGTTGAATACCAATTATCTCTTGGCCCTCGCATTCCAGGGACTTCTGGACACGAACAGATCTTGGATTGGATGGAGTCTGAATTGGAAGCGGAGAATTGGCAGGTAGAAAGACAAGAGCTGAGTATTAATGGGAAAAATGTCATTAACCTTATAGCTAGCAGAGGAGTAGGAGAATATATCTTACTTGGTGCTCATTATGATACGAGGATTTTAGCGGATCATGACCCTGACCCTTCTTTAAAAGATGATCCTGTTCCTGGAGCAAATGATGGCGCTTCAGGAGTCGCAGTTCTTATGGAGATAGCCCGTACTTTACCTGAGAACCTTCCCGTAGCGATAAAACTTGTATTTTTTGATGCAGAGGACAATGGAGGAATCTATGATTGGGATTGGATACTTGGATCGCGTGCCTTTGTTCGAGAATTAGTTGACAAACCATCAGCGGCGATCATAGTGGATATGATCGGTGATGCTGATTTGGAGGTTTATTATGAACGGAATTCTGATATTGCCCTAATGGAACAGATCTGGCAGCAAGCCAGAAATTTAGGATACGAGAACATATTCATCCCGGAGTACAGGCATTCAATGCTTGATGACCATACTCCATTTATCGAGGCAGGGATTTCGGCGGTGGATTTGATCGATTTTAATTATCCGTACTGGCATACTACCAGCGACACGCTGGATAAGGTTTCACCTGAAAGTTTGAAGGCAATTGGAGATACATTAACAGCGTGGTTGTTAGATAAAGAATAGAAATTGCAGGAAAGGGTATTAGATTGTTATGAGTCAAAATAAACAACCAGCAAGCTTAAGAGTGGACCGGGCTTTACTTGTCGGTGTTGAGATATCTAATAATAAAAAGATATTGTCATTGGAACACTCTTTAGCAGAATTAAGAAGACTTGCTGATACAGCTGGATTTGAAGTAGTTGGGGAAGTGACCCAAAAACTGGATCATCCTAATCCGAAGACTTTTATCGGATCGGGAAAGGTGAAAGAAGTTAAATCCCTCGCCGATGAATTAATGGCGGATGTGATCCTTTTTGATGATGAGCTTTCCCCGCGTCACCAGCGAGAACTCGAAGAGACTATTCAGAAAGATGTCCGGGTCATTGACAGAACGGCTCTGATCCTGGATATCTTTGCCCAACATGCAAATACCAGGGAAGGTGCCTTGCAAGTTGAATTGGCCCAATATGAGTATCGGCTACCGCGCTTGACACGCGCCTGGACTCACCTGGTCCGCCAGGCTGGGGGAGGTGGAGGTAGAACTGGGGGCACCGCAGGTGTTGGGCTCAGGGGACCTGGAGAAACACAGCTTGAGGTAGACAGGCGGGATATCCGGCGCAGGATCAGCCGCTTGAAAGCGGAGCTGGAAAAGGTTCGTGCTCATAGACAGCGCCACAGGACTCGAAGAAGGGAATCCAGAATTCCCATAGTATCCCTGGTGGGTTATACCAATGCCGGGAAATCAACCTTGCTAAACCAGATTTCTGATGCAGATGTTTATGTGGCAAATAAACTATTTGCCACTCTTGATCCAACAACCCGCCGTGTATCGCTGGCTGACGGCCAGCAGATACTTGTGACAGATACGGTAGGTTTCATCCAGAATCTGCCTACTACACTGGTAGCAGCTTTCCGGGCTACGCTAGAAGAGATCGCCGAGGCTGATCTCCTGCTGCATGTTGTGGATGTGACCCATCCTCACGCCTTGTCCCAGGCAGAAGCTGTTCACAAAACACTCGAAGATATCGAGGCGAATGAGATTCCAACTTTGCCTGTGCTGAACAAGATCGATCGGTTGGAAGAACCGGAGCAAGCCCAGACAGCCTTGGATACCTTCCCGGATGCAGTTGCTGTCTCTGCTTTACGTGGAGACGGGATTGACATTCTTTTGCAAACTGTAAAGGATAAGCTATTTGCCTCCTACCAGTTCGTATCTGTAGAGCTTCCGTATAATGAAGGTGGTTTGATCTCCCTGTTCCATGAAGAGGGGCAGGTTGAATCTGTCAAGAATGAATACGAGGGTGTGACAATCCAGGGAAGGCTGCCAATTCGCTACCTCACAAAATACAAGAAATTTATCGTGGATGGTTTTTTGCCTTAACCTAAGAACCAGAGAATATAGATCTACTTCGGCCCTGCAAGAAGCACTTCTTGCGGGGTCGAATCTTCATATCGTTTCATATTATTTTTAAATTGGCTTACGAGATCCTGAATGGTCTTTTCATAGGCCTTTTTATCTGTCCAGGATTCAGCCGGGTTAAGTATATCAGTCGGAACCCCTTCGCAAGATTGAGGTATTTCAAAACCGAACCAGGGGTCAATAATGTAATCAACCCGATCTAATTTTCCTTCCAGAACTGCTGTTAATAATGCCCTGGAGTGAACGATCTTTATTCGGGAGCCAATACCAGATGGCCCACCTACTAATCCGGTGTTTAGTAGCCAGGTTTTAACGTTGAACTTCCTAATATTTTCTTTGAGCAATTCGGCGTAATAGGCTGGATGGAAAACCATGAAAGGCGCTCCAAAACAAGCACTGAAGGTAAGCTCAGGAGCTTCCCCAACGCCAGCTTCCGTACCCCCAACTTTAGAGGTGTAACCAGATATGAAATGATATAAAGCTTGATCTTCGGATAGGCGGGAAATTGGCGGTAAAACACCATTGGCGTCAAAGGTCAAGAAGATAATATTTTCTGGATGACCTCCACATTTTGAAGGTAAAGCATAAGGGATGCAGGAGAGCGGATAGGACGCACGGGTATTTTTTGTAATGGAAGCATCAAATAGGTCCGCTTCGCCAGTATTGGGTTCAAGGATCACATTTTCGAGAATGGTTCCGTATTTTCTAGTGCAGGCGAAAATATCTGGCTCTGCAGAACTTGAAAGGTCGATCACTTTGGCATAGGATCCATCTTCAAAATTGAAGATACCTTCTTCGTCCCAGCCGTGCTCATCATCACCAATCAGGTGGCGCTCGGGATCTGCTGAAAGTGTTGTCTTCCCGGTACCGGATAAACCAAAGAAAAGTGCCGAGTCCTCACCATCGCCAACATTGGCCGAACAATGCATGGTGAGGATTTTCTTTTTGGGCAGGTAGTAATTGATAGCTGTGAAAATCGACTTCTTAATCTCACCCCCATATCCAGTGTTCCCAATCAGAACCAACCGTTTGGAGAAATCCATCAAGATCAAGGTTTCAGAATTGAGATTTTCCAGTTCTGGAATACCCTTAAACTCAGGCACTGAAATAACAGTAAATTCGGGTGAGAAATCATCTCCAGATATTGCTTTTTCATCTGTTATGAACATGTTTTTTGTGAAGAGTCCTTGCCAGGCCCAGGTAGTGATCACTCGGATGGGGATCTGGTGAGCCGGACTTGCCCCAGCGATGCCGTCTTGAATGAACAGATCTTTATCCTGGATAAAATCCTTCATCCTGGAAAATACTTTTTCGAAGTCCGCCTCACTATAGGGAATGTTATATTCTCCCCAGGAAACATCCGCTTCGGATCCTGATTCACGGACAATGAATTTATCATTTGCCGATCGGGCAGTACGTTCTCCAGATCTGACAACCAGGGCATCATGTTTGCTCTTAATGCCTTCATCACGGAATAAAGCTTCCTGATAATATTGATCTCTTGTCAAATTCCAGTAGGCTTTTCTGTAGCCTGTCAATCCCAGGTATTTCAGTCCAAATTGGCTCTGGTTGTCTTCAGACAAGTTATCAGTAGGTGTTGGATGGTCTTTTCCCATGTTATTTTGATTACTCCCAATCGCGGACCAGTTTTTGGCCGCCTATGATGATTTCTGGAGAAGAATCTGGGTCGATTGCCCAACGGATGCGGGCTGCGCTTTCAATGATTTGATCTGTGGAGCAGGTGAAACTCAATCTCAAGAATCCTTCCTGCCCAAACGCTACCCCAGGTACGGTCGCAAGAAAAGCTTTTTCAAGCAACAGCTGAGCCAATTCCTTAGAGTCAGGATAAATAGAGCGAAAATCAGGGAAGCAGTAAAACGTTCCCCCCGGCTCGTTCACCTTTACACCTTTGATCTTCTTGAGCTCGCCTACCAGGATATCCCGGTTAGTTCGAATGAATTGCTTTAAATCTGATACGGTATCTTCACCCTGGGTCAGGGCGCCAACCGCAGCCTCCTGGAGGAGAGACGAAGCGCCTGATGTCGAATGACCCTGGATCTTGTTCATAGCTTGAATAACCGGTTCAGGACCAATTGCCCAGCCAATTCGAAAACCGGTCATGCCATAAGTTTTGGAAATTCCGTTAATAATGACCAAATGTGATTTGTCGAATATTTTGGATGTAAACACATAACCAGGAACCCACTGAGCTGGTTCGAAGAGCAGTTGGTGATAAATATCGTCCATGATCAGGAAGATTCCTTTGGACTCACACAGATCAACCAGGGCAGCGACCAATTCTGGGGGATATACAGCGCCTGTTGGATTGTTGGGTGTATTTAACATTATTGCCCGTGTTTTGTTTGTCAGGGCAGTTTCGATGGTCTCCATATCCGGGACAAAATCTTCTTTCGTTCCTAAGTAGACAGGTACTCCCCGAGCCAATTTGACCATTTCAGGGTAGCTGACCCAAAATGGAGTAAAGATAATGACTTCATCCCCAGGGTCAAGTAGAACCTGGAGCAGATTGAAAATTGCTTGTTTGGCACCTACTGTGACAGTGATGTTTTTCAATCCCGGTTTGCGGCCGTAATGCTCTTTGGTATATTCCTGGATCGCTAATTTCAGGGATTGAGTTCCACTTGTTGGACTGTATTTTATCTGCCTCGTTTCCAGGATTTCTCTGGTAGTGCGAAGAACGCTATCAGGACAATCATTTAAAGGTTCACCGATGCCGAGGTTGATCACATCAGCACCGCTTTCCCGGAGCTGATTAGCAATTTCATTCAATGCCAGGGTAGGGGAGCTTTGGATTTGGGAAATTAAATAGCTGAGTTTATACATATAGGAGTAAGCCTTTTTGTTTAGAACATTGAGTATTTGTCACTTTGTGAGGGTTACTTTTGATAAACCGCGGGGAGCGTCTGGATCGATTCCCTTGATCAAAGTTAGATGATAACTGAATAGCTGGGCTGGAATAATGGCGACCAAAGGGGATAACCACTCAGGGATACCATGTGGCAGGGGGAGAGGACAATCTGCGATTTGCAGTAAGTCCTGATCTTCAGATATTATAAAAAGGTCTGCACGGTGAGTTTCTTTTAGCTTCTTTAATAAGGCGGCCATATCCTCTACCACTTCGCCTTGTGGAGCAACTGCGAATACTGGAAATCCGCTTGATACCAAGGCGATCGGTCCATGAAGGAAGTCAGCGGATGAATAAGGCTGGGCTACTACATATGAAAGCTCTTTGAGTTTTAAGGACCACTCAAATGCTGTAGCGTAATTGAACCCTCTTCCCAACACAACACATTGATCCATAAAGCGATAGCGCAAGGCATAGGTTTGGATCTGTTTTTCTTGTTCGAGGATTATTGAAATGAAATTGGGTATTTCCGCAAGTTGTTTCCAGGGTTTAGGATCATTTGTCCAGGCTGCCGATAACATCGCGATCACTTCCAGCTGAGCCGTATACGATTTTGTGGCTGCTACGGAGAGCTCTGGTCCAGCCTGGATGTCAATCACATAATCAGCTTCAAGGGCAAGCGGAGAATCGACTTGATTGGTGATAGCTAGAGTTTTACATCCTTGCTGATTGGCCTCTGTTAGAACTGCCAGAAGATCAGGCGATTCTCCAGATTGACTGATGCCAACAACTAGATTGTCATCCAGGAGGGGTGGTTTCTGATAAACACTAAAGAGAGAAGGAGCCGCTAGGGCAACAGGTATCTGATTATTGTAGCCCCAGACATATTTCGCGTAACGAGCCGCATTGTCTGATGTTCCCCGGGCTGCTATGAATATACTGGAGGGCTTTCCAATTGATTGAGCAATGGATTGAATTGGATCAGTCTGATTAACGAGAAGATTTCTGATAATATCCTGTTGTTCAAGAATTTCATCCCGAAGAGCCATTATTAGTTTTCCCGAATGATATTTGCTCCAAGTGAGCGAAGTTTTTCATCAATCCTCTCATAACCACGGTCTATCTGAGCAACATTCCTGATTACGGATTCTCCCTTGGCGGCCAAGGCGGCCAGGACAAGGGCCAGACCTGCGCGAATGTCCGGACTATCAACATTTCCTGAGAAGAGCTCAGAAGGTCCATTTACAATGCAGCGATGTGGATCGCAAAGAACAATTTGCGCTCCCATACTGGTTAATTTATCCGTGAAGTACATCCTGCCTTCATACATCCAATCATGAAATAGTACGTTGCCAGTGGATTGAGTTGCAACCACAATTGCGATGCTCATCAGATCTGATGGGAATGCAGGCCAGGGCATTACCGAGATCTCCGGAATAGCTCCCTTGAAATCGGGTTTGACGATTTTTTTCTGTTCAGCTGGTACAAATAGATCTTCACCTCGCACTTCCCAGTTGACTCCCAATCGCTGATAAACCTGGGAAATCATCCTCAGATATTCCGGGCCAGCCTTGCGGATTGTGATCTCTCCCCCTGTCACAACGGCTGCTCCGACATAGCTGATAACTTCAAGATAATCTGGTCCTACTGTAAATTCGCCTCCACCAAGTTTTGATACGCCTTGGATGTGGAGTGTGTTCGAGCCAAGTTGAGTTATCTTTGCGCCGAGGATATTGAGGAGTTGGCATACTTCCTGGACATGAGGCTCAGAAGCGGCATTACGGATTATGGTTTCACCTTCAGCTAAAACAGCAGCCATCACCGCATTTTCTGTCGCAGTTACACTGGCTTCATCCAGAAGGATCTCAGTTCCAACCAATTTACTGGTTGTGAACTCAAAGATCTTTTTCTCTTTGTTGTAAGTTGTTTTCACACCCAATGCTTCCAGGGCCAAAATATGAGTATCCAAACGGCGGCGCCCGATCACATCACCACCTGGGGGTGGTAGCTGGAGTTCTCCGGTTCGGGCAATGACAGGACCCGCCAACAGGATCGAAGCCCGAATTTTAGTACATAGGTCTGGATCCAAATTTGAGCAGTGTACTTCGTTGGCGTGAATTTTCCAGGAATGATTGCCAAGATGGGTTATCTCAACGCCAATGCTTTCAATAAGATCGCGCATCGCCTTGACGTCATTGATTTCTGGTAAGTTGTGCAAAATTACCGGTTCAGTGGTTAGGATACAGGCTGCCAAAAGCGGGAGGGCAGCATTTTTATTTCCTGATGGTGTGATCTCTCCCTGAAGGGGGATCCCGCCCTGGATGATAAATTTATCCATGATTAATCCTTTTAATACTTGATGAGATCGACCTTAGTTTTACCATAACTTTCCACCCCTGGAGGGTTGAATATACTTAATCCCAGGACATGAGCACATGGTTACCTTTTTCTAATTCCAGAAGATCTTTTGCGGAGGATTGGTTGGCGACGATTTCTAATAGACCTGTACTGCCCACAAGCCCCGCGCATGATCCTGGGTCGATAGAACCAAATGTCAGAACAAGTGGAAGTTCTTGATCGTTTACTCGAATACGAATTTTAGATATGTCGCTAATTGTTAATTCGCTATCATCGATCCATGAGCCAAGGCGTAGGGAATCGTTTTGATACTTAAAAAGTCCTAACGAGGTGAATAGATTACCAAAATGATCCTGGGAAAGGATTTCCCCTGCTAGTGAGCTATCATTAATTGTCAAGAGTGGTTTAGGAAGTTTGTTTGGAATTGTCACCTGAGAACCGAACTGATCCCCGGATATAGATCTGGCTGCATAAGCAGCTGCCGGAGCAAATATATCCCTTCCGTGAAATGTTGCTGACGAGCTCTTCCTTTGATAATCAGGATTGGATAATTCCCAGCATGTATATTTCGATTCGTAGAGCAGATAACTGAAAAGACCATTATCAGGGCCAATAAAGATCTGGTCCCTGGTTTGAAGGAAAACCGCTTTTCGTTCTGTACCGACACCTGGGTCAACTACACATAAAAATACAGTTCCTTTGGGAAAATCCTGGGAAGCCTGCCATAGAATAAATGCCCCGCGCTGGATGTCTCCCGACGGAATCTGATTAGTTATATCGATCAAAGGAGTGCCTGGGGATATATCTGAGATAATTCCCTTCATGATCCCAACATAAGGGTCTTCGAGACCAAAATCAGTTAATAGGGCAACAGTTTTTAATTTCATGGATTCTTTCAATACCGGCGGAATCTTTCTCAATAAATTATAATACGTGCATGATAACTTTAATCCTGGCAGTTATACTTGGTTGGATCGGCTCCCTGATCGTCAATTATCTTAGTGATGTTCTTCCAAAGACTAGAAATTTAAGCAGGCCGGACTGCATCGATTGCCAGGTCGACCTGGATTTGAATTTTTACCTTTTTAATCAGCCTTGCAAAAATTGCGGAAGCAAACCATCGGTTAGGCATTGGATCGTGTTTGTACTTGGTCCGCTGCTGGCAGGTTTGATTTATTTTTTGCCGCCACCGAACCTTGGCCTATGGGGAGGAATTCTCTGGTTGATATTATTTGGCCTGATAGTTGTGATCGACCTGGAACACCGTTTGATCCTTCATCCAGTGAGCTTGACCGGCGCGATCTTAGGGATGATCTTTGGAAGTATTAACCACGGAATCTTCAATACCATTCTTGGGGGAGCAGCAGGCTTTGGGATAATGATGGTTTTTTACATGTTTGGCAATCTCTTTATCAAATTCTTGTCGCGCAGACGTGGTGAAGAAATTGAGGAAGTTGCATTGGGTTTTGGAGACGTCAATCTGGCTGGAGTGATTGGTTTATTACTGGGCTGGCCGGGTGTGATAGCTGGTGTATTCTTGGCAATCATTATAGGGGGAGTAATTAGCGGAATTTTTCTTCTAATTCAAATATTTAGAAAAAGATATGAGGCATTTCAGGCTCTGCCTTATGGTCCTTTTCTTGTGATCAGTGCCGTGCTGCTTTTATATTATTCCCAATTTTTAAGGTAAAAAACGAGATTATACTGAGAGACCGTAACCGCGGCCAAGGAATGGTTGAGTTTGCCATCGTCTTCCCATTGCTCCTTTTATTGTTATTTGGAATATTTGAATTTGGCCGGATCATGTTTATTTACTCTGCTACCGTTACGGCCAGTCGAGATGCTGCCAGATACGGTGCCGCTATTCTTGATACAGGTGGAGGAATCCCTCAGTATGAAGATTGTGCCGGTATCCGGGAAACCGCCAAGAATATTGGGCATTTTGCTGGTATCTCTGACGCCGATATAATTATCCAGTACAGTAACGAGTCCGGGATTTACTCTGCATCCTGCCCGCCCTCCCAAGAAGTTAGTGCTGCGGACATAATCTCAGTATCCATTACAACATCTGTCATACCTGTAACCCCTATTGGAAATTTATCTGCTATACCAATCAATTCAAGTTCAAGCCGAACAATTTTGAAGAATATAAAGCTCGGGTCCAGCGGGACGGGGGCGGGATCTGTTTCTGGCGCTCTATCTGACGTAAACTTCAAAACAACTTCCCAAAGCGCAGAGGAAACCCTGGGTACGATCTCTGTAGTATTGGAACTGAACAAGCCAGCTACCGATTTAGTGACCATTCCTTTTTCTGTTACAGGAACAGCATTGCCTGGAGCTGGTGAGGATTACCTGATGACCGGAAGCCCAGTCACGATTAGTCCTGGAGCGAGTACGGTCACTTTATATATTTCGCTAAATAATGATGGCGCTGCTGAAGGGGATGAGACCCTGATCATCGGGATCGACTCACCCATCAATGCTACCAAGGGTCCCCAGCATATTCACACCATCACTATCTCAGATCCTCCTGATATTTCCTTTTCAACTGCAAGCAGCGTTCATAACGAATCTGATCCAATGACGGCAATCATGGTTGAACTGTCCAAAGGTAGTTCGCAGGACGTCTCAGTTTCGTTCAATATGACTGGCACTGCAACTTGGGGAGCGACCTCTGATTATGTTATGTCCCCAACAACACTGACGATCCCGTCTGGAACCTTATCCAGTATGCTGGCTTTTACTGTCAACAATGACACAATTGACGAAAATGAAGAAGTGGCCACAATCACTCTTAACTCTCCAGTGAATGGCGTGATTGGTGTAAATGATACACATAGTGCAACAATCGTGGATGATGATAATCCACCGATGGTTTCTTTCTTTGTTCCGAATCAGGTGGTATCTGAAGAGATCGGCGTGTTTACAACATCCCTGGCTTTATCAGAGGTTTCAGGAAAAGATATTTATATTCCTTATACACTTTCCGGAACTACTATCCCAGAAGATTATCTGATACACGAATCTTCTCCTCTTTATCTCCCGGCTGGAAGCAGCACAACTGATATCAATATGGATATCCTGGAGGGTGATGGCTGGGAAGTTGATGAAACCCTGATCATTACACTTGGTGAGCCAGTGAATGCTTTCCTCGGAGCTCCTGCAGCACAAACCATCGTGATTACTGAGTCTTCCGAAGAACCCAGCGTGTCATTCGCAAGCAGCAGTCAGAGCACTTTAGAGGGAGACCTGGTTCTGGAGATTGAAGTTCAACTAAGTAATGCCTGGAGTGATCCTGTTGTTATCCCATTCAGCGTAAGCGGAACTGCCCAAGCCGGCAGCTTGAATGATTATTCCATGACTACAAGCCCGCTTACAATCCCGGTGGGTTGGACCCAGGGCACGATCCAGTTAGCGGTACATGATGACTTGATCGATGAAGACACAGAAGATGTTGTTGTCACGATGGGAGAGATCCAGAATGGCACTCCTGGAGCCCTGACAACACACCAGGTCTTGATCCTGGACAATGACTCTCCGCCAGAAGTTTATATTTCAACGAACAATAAATCTGTTGGAGAGGATGCTGGTTCTGTATCAGTTTCGGTTGACCTGAACGTTCATTCAGTCCACGATGTCAGCGTTCCTTTGAACTTGTCAGGGACCGCCTCACAGGGATCGGATTATACAATCTCAACCACAAATCTGATTATTCCTTCGGGGGCAATTAGTGGTACGTTCCAAATAACAGTAACTGATGACAACCAGTATGATCCCAACGAAAAAGTTGTGGTTAGCCTGGGAACACCCACTAACGCAGATCTGGGATCTCCCTCAAGTTATACGCTGGTTATTGAAGATAACGAACTGCCACCCTGTGATGTTGGCATCCATTTATTGACAATTGGAACCGATTCCATCAACCTTTCCATGGTCAACGAGGGTGAAGATGTGATCTATACAGGTGGATCAGTAAGCTGGAATGAGAGCAAAGTAAACCAACCCAGAATTAATCAGATCAATTTTGCAGGGTTTGTTGTCTACAGTGGAACTGATAAACCCACATTCTTGTCTTTCACGGCTTCAGAGAGTTTTTCCAGCCTAGCAACCGAGTCAATTCAATTCCAATTTGCTGGCACATTAGGCAGCGGAACAAATGTCATCGTCAGCAACTTCCAGAACGCAGTTGATGGAAGTGGATGCTCAGTAACCGAAACTTTCACAACATACTAGAAATGATAACGATGAAAAATAAAAATACCACCCCGAAGAAATCAGAACGCGGCCAGAGCATGACTGAGTTTGCGCTCAGCCTGGTGATTTTATTGACTTTACTGGCGGGCATCGTAGACCTGGGACGGGTATTTTTCGCGTATATCATCATCAGAGATGCTGCCCAGGAAGGCGCGGTATACGGTTCAATTGCTCCCAAAGATGATCTGACAGTGTTAAGCAATGAAATTGAAGAACGAGTGAAAGCGGCCTTCACTGATCCATCGGATTCGAGTAATGTCCCGATAGATATCAGCAAGCTAAATGTACAGACCGAGATACTGGGCGCAACTTGCGCTACACCCGGAAGTGGTGTGAGGGTAAAAGTAGATTATCTGGTTCCGGTGACTATGCCATTCTTAGGGACCATCATAGGTTCCCAAGAAATGAAAATGACGGCAACCGTTGAAAATGCCATTCTCTCACCAATTTGCCCCTAATGATTAGCGGTTCAGACCAATGATAAGAAAATCTAAAGATAAATATAATCAAAATGAATCAGGTCAGGTGATGGCTTTTTTGGCCATTGTCTTTGTTGTTTTAGTGGTTATTGCGGCGCTGGCAATTGATGGGGGTATGCTTTTTTCTGATCGCAGGCACGCTCAAAATGCTGCTGATGCATCATCACTGGCTGGTGGAAGCGGCGCTGCTTATTATATGAGATTGCACAATGTGAACTACAATGCTTTTGTTTGCGGAACAAGCGGGACGACCAGTACTGCGTACGCAGCTGAAACTGCTGCTATAACCCAATCGGCTTTGAATGATTATGTGATCGATAATGATGTCTCTGATAATCATGGGGTAGATGTTGTTTGCGCCATTAATGACCTGGGAAGCTATGAAGATAAACACCTTGATATCATCACAAAGATAACCCGGGATACTGCAACAAATTTTGCTCATCTAATTTATGATGGACCATGGCGCAATGAAGTCGAAGCCATTACCAGAATATATCCACCAGCACCCCTGGCATTCGGAAAAGCAATTGTTGCGTTGAATGCCTCTGCTTGTTCCGGTAATTCCAATGGTGTTATATTTTCAGGAACCAGTAATACCACTGTAACCGGGGGAGGGGTTTGGTCCAACGGGTGCTTAACCGGAAATGGAACTAGTTTTACAGTGACTGTGAATAATGGAGGTGTCGGGTTTGCGGGTACTTCTACAGGTGCGTTAACGAATATCAACCCTTCTCCCCAGCATGTCCCTAGCGAGCTGCCAGATTATTCTACAATCGTACAAGAGCCGAACTGTGCAGGGCTTTCCAACAGAGCAGTTCCCTTAGTTGGAGATGCTACACTCGAGCCTGGAATCTATCAGAAAATTAAGTGGACTGGAGGTGCTTTGACCTTCAATCCTGGCTTGTATTGTGTAACTGATTCGCAGGGAATGGAAATCAACGGAGGTTCAGTTAGCGGCAATGGTGTGACCATATTTGTCCAGACTGGCGGTATCACCATTAATGGAAATGTCTCGCCTGTCGATTTACGAGCGCCTGAGGAATTACCTGATCCATTCCCTGCCGTACCAGGCATATTGATCTATCTCGCGAATGGAAACACAAATACTGTCAGTATTACAGGAAACAGCACCTCGTTTTATTTAGGTACCGTGTATGCGCCTGATGGAGATCTTTATTTTTCGGGTACATCTGGAACAAACTCGATCTTTAATACGCAGCTGATAGGCAATAATGTTGAAGTAAGTGGCGGTGCGACGATAGATATCAACTTCAATGATGAAGAGAATTATGAAAAACCGCCTTATATGGATTTGCTGAAATAATTCAATTCTCTCTTTTTGTAATAACGCCCTGGTCTGTACGCCCCGACAGAACAGGGCTTATTATTTTCTCTTAACAAAGCTGAGATTAGTAGTTTCCTCGAATGGGTTTTATAATTGAATTGATGAATAAACGTCAATTTTTCTTTCTGTTCATTATATTTGTTGTTTGCCTGGGTGCCTGTAAAGGAAACCAGGAAACCATTGATGATTCAGGCCCTGATCTGACGGCCGAACCAACAGACTTACCTTCTGACACTCCAGAGCCGCCGCTGACGTTTACTCCAGCACCAACTTTCACGCCAACTGTCACACCTATAGTGATCTTGGATCCGGGACCCCTCGAAGTAAATTTCATCACGGAGGACGGAGTAGAACTTAATGGACTTTACTATCCAGCCGCTGAGAATCCTGCGCCGCTCATAGTCCTGGTTCACTGGGCTAGAGGAGATATGACGGAATGGGAACAGATCGCATTTTGGTTGCAGGATCGTGGACTGCTGGTTAGATCCCCAGACTATAACAATTCATGGAAATCTTCCGATTGGTTCCCAGCATACGAATCGGAAGAACCCTTGGGTGTACTTGTCTTTACAATGAGAGATTGCCAGGATGGCTGTCAAACCTATTCGCCCGCAGGATGGCTGTTGGATATTGAAGCTGTCATGTTAAAAGCTGCTCAGCTTCAAGGAGTAGATAAAGACAGAATAATAACTGCTGGTGCATCCATTGGCGCGGATGGTGCATTATATGGCTGTGCCTGGATGAATCAGGTTGGATTTGGCTCCTGTAAAGGTAGCTTCTCAATATCCCCGGCATCATTATTAACGTTGCCATATGATGAGCTGTCAAATCAACTTATCGGATCAGAACCACCATTGCCCGTGTACTGTTTATTCGGTTTACGGGATGATGCTTCTGTAGAAACTTGCTCTGACATAGCCGGATTGATCCCTGTGGATTATGGATATATCGAGAATCATGGATTTGAACTCATCCAGCCAGGTCAAAGTACTGATCCGTTGGTATTGCTGAATGAGTTATAAATATTTCCCTTCCTGGAGTAGGGGAGTGAATATTATGAAAAGACTTGTTTATGCCTTAGTGATTGCTAGTATTCTGTTTTCCTTCGGTAGCGTTACTCCTGTGAAGGCAATGGGGCAGGGTGATGGGATTTGTAACAGCCCGGAGGATGTCATGTATATCCTGGTCATAGGAACTGATACTAGAAGCGTAGGATACCTTTATGGCCTGGGTGACTCCACTATGGTGATTAGGGTCGATTTTCAAAATCAAAATGTGAGTGTAATAGGCTTTCCAAGAGATCTTTGGGTAGTAATTCCAGATGTTACAGAGGATGATGGTAGAACGCATGGCAAACTCAATCAAGCCTACTTTTTTGGTACTGAAGGTATGGGATATTATTCCGGTGAGGGATACGGAGCCGGGTTAATGGCAGAAACCATGAAAGTTAATTGGGGGCTTGAGATCGATCATTATATTGTTCTCAACATGCGAACATTCCGGGACGTAGTTGATGCGCTTGGTGGTATAGAGGTTTACAATCCGGCGCCAGTTTATTCCTTTCACCAGCCCAACCAGCCTAAATTTCCTGTAGGAGGATACTTTTTCGGTGGACAGGAAGCATTGATGTATGCTCGCTACCGCGATCCTCAAAATTCAGTAGATCGTGTAGACAGACATGCAATCATTATGAAAGGGTTGTTTAAACAGATCTTTAGTTTGTCTACCATCCCGAAGATCCCAGAATTGATCGGATTATATAAAGGAAATGTCCTGACCGAAATGCATCTAGCGGAATTAAGTCAATTTTTATGCCTTGCTGCCCAGACGGATTTTGATGACGTGCTATTTGGAAGGATCCCAGAGGATTCTCTGTATATACCTGACTGGGTAGGATTCGTTTGGCTAGAAAAAGAACCTGGTTCGATTGAAGCATTACTCTATGATTTTCAAGAGGGCAATTGGCCTGAGTGATATGAGTTGAGAATATATAAAAAAAAGATCCCGTATGTCTAGTACGGGATCTTTTTTGGTTCAATATCTGATCAACCAATTTTCAATAACTGATTAGAATTGAATGGGTTGAATTGTATATTTTCAACGCCCCCCATCTTTTCGAGTCCTGACCGAATTTTATTCTCATCTCCACCCCGTTCCTTCATATCAATGTAGAAGAACTCTCCTGATTCTTCGTAAGCCAGGGTTAGGGAAACAATCCAGCTGCCAGCGTCAGCCACAACTCTTGTAAAATCCGCCAGTTGGCCCTTGATATTAGGTAATCTAGCCTCAATTCTTGTACCAGATTCCCCGCCACCCGTTACTTCAATGAAGGTTTTAAAAATATCATTATCGGTAATAATCCCAATAAGCTTATTGTCATTCGTCACGGGAAGGCATCCAATATCCGATTCAACCATGAAATGGGCAGCCTCGGAAATACTGCAATCCTCATTGATAGCCAGAACAGGAGAGCTCATCAACTGGTTCATAGTTACTTTATCCAGAAGTGCTGCAATCTCATAAATGCTTAATGTGCTTACTCTAGATGGCTCGGCTCCAAGCATGTCACTATGGGTGACTAACCCAACCAGTTCACTTTTTTTGTTAACGATTGGTAAGTGATTAATGCTGTTATTATCCATCAATTTTAATGCTTCATTGAAGGTCGTTTTTGGTGATGCTGTAATTGGCGCGCGTGTCATTCGGTTTTTTACTCTCATGTTGCTATCCCTTCCTTTTTTCTGCAAGCGACTTTCAATCGAATTGGAATTTATTAACCACTGGCCGCGATACTTACCACCCAATTTTTTAGCCTCAAGGTTTTTTTCCGCAACCAACTGTCGAATCCGGGCAGTCGAGACGCCCAGGATTTCCGCAGCCTCTTTTGATGTTTTCCAAATTTGATCATCCATAATATATACTTTACGCAAGCGAAACCTTTCAACACAGTATACACCTAACGCTAGCGTAAATCAAGGAGGATTTATGAGATGCCTACATCTAGAAAAGAGAAATTTATTGGATAGAATATACGTTTTGGCTCATTGGGTGCAATTGAGAGTGTGAGTATATTATTTAGAGAGGATATGGATATGGAAATGTGTCTAATTAACAAGGTGATCACATTTATCTATGTATCAGACCTGATTAAATCAAAGAAAATTTATGAGGAGATCATGGGCTTTGCGCTGCGACTGGACCAGGGAGCATGCAGGATCGTGGAAACAAACCAGGAGGGTGGGGGTTTATTGGGTTATTATGCTCGGGATCAGAAATCAGCACCTGTTGATAATCTGATAATTACTCTTGTAACTTCTTCGGTGGATGAGTGGTATGACTATCTTACTGGTTGTGGTCTGAATATCCCAGGACCGCCGAAGCTTAATCTAAATTTCAATATCTATCACTTTTTCTTTACTGATCCAGATGGCTATAAATTAGAGATCCAGGAATTCAGGGATTCAGCTTGGTAGTTACCTTTTAGAACAAGCAAAGCTGACGAGCGGGGGATTTTCCATTTAGCAGGATGTAGGGAGCTGTTTTTTCTGTTATCAGTCTGAGTTTCTTCAGTTTGGTATAAGATTTCAAACGCTCTTTGCGCTGTAAACTAAGGATATTCTCAACTCTTTTAGGTCCAAGTCCTGGGACCCGGAGAAGCTGTTCTCTGGGAGCAAGATTGATTTCCAGCGGTTGATGTAAGAGGTGTTGATCTGCCCAGGCTGATTTAGGATCCTTTTCTAGTGGAAGATATCCGGAATTTTGGTAATTCAGATCCTCTAGCATAAACCCGTAATCCCGTAGAAGAAAGAAGGCTTGGTATAGTCGGAATTCCCTGCGAGGGTGGGAAGGAGCCATGTTTTCCAGGGGAGTACCTTGAATTGGATTAAAACTGGAATAATAAGCCCGGGAAATGCCACTATTTTTATGTAAAAAGGCAGTAGTTGAGAGAATATCCAGGTCGGTTTCTCCTGCAGCGCCAACCACAAACTGGGTTGTAGAAGAGGGCCATTTCCCTTTCCAGGCTCGTGATGGGGACTTTTTGCTCCGGATCTCCTGAATCCATTTCAAAGGAGCAAGTAGATCGGTTGCCAGATCCTTCTGGGGTGCAAGGACAGCCAAGGCTTTAGCGTGGGGCGCCTCTAGATTTACAGAGAGCCGATCTGCTATTAGCATTGCCCTCTCAACCTGAGCTTTTTCTGCTCCCGGCATGATCTTTAAGTGTAAATATCCTTTGAATTGATATTTCTTGCGCAATATTGTGGCAGTATCAAGCAGTTTATCCTGGGTTTTAATAGCGCCGTTAAATACACTTGAACTGAGGAATATACCTTCTACAAACCCACTTCTGTAAAGGGAGTCAAAGAGATGGGCAAAATCATCAGGTGTAAACGCAGCTCTAGGCATATCCCGTTGAGCTCGAAAAGGGCAGTAAAGGCAGTTCTTCTCACAATATGAACTCAGCAGCGTCTTTAAGAGTTTGATCCTTTGCCCGTTGGGCATGATGGCGTTTTTTACCGTGATAGCCTCACGTCCCCCGGGAGGTAAGGGATCAAGGTGGCAATCCTCGGCTGGTTCCAGATGCATTTGCTTAGTGAGCAATTGAAGACGCTCTATATCACTCATAATAATAGTATAGTACATATGTTCTATTATTGATAAAAGAAACCATGTCTAGTATGCAAAAAGCTAGGTGAATTATCTAAAAAGCAGGGCATTCATAATGGCAGCAACTTGATTTAAGGTTAATTAATGAATTGACGAAACCTTGGAGGAGGGGCTTGACGAATAGCAAATAATACACTAAAATTCTTATGGTTGTGATAAGTATTATTATCGTAAGCATAAGAATTTTGAGGGAGGATCGCCCTATCTTGGCTAAAAGCACTTCTTTCACCCTGCTTCTAACAATTCAAGATTACCTGGATAGCGTTGGTTTGTCTCGCAGTGAGAATACTGCCCGCACCTACACCAATGCCATGCGGTCTTTCATGGAATCTTGGGTAAAACACGGTGGAAATCCGGAGGAAGATCCAGTAGAAAGGCTTACAGAGAGTTTTATTGCTGATTTCGCAGCAGATCTCAAATCATACTCACCCAATACTGAACAGCTTTACATTACAGCTGCAACGGGGTTCTATGAGTACCTTGCTGCAGAAAGATTAGCTGATATCAACCTGCCTCGCATGAGGATGCTGATAAAACGCCGCTCAAGGCGAACTGGCCAACGATTGCCCCAATTTCCCAAGGAAGACATTCATAAAGTATTAATCTATGCGAAATCTCTAAATATGGTACCCGTGAAAACCAAAAGACAACGTTTACAGCTGCTTAGAGATCGCGCCTTCATACTTACGCTGGCTGATACAGGTTTAAGAGTCCATGAGGCGTGTAATCTGCGTCGAGGAGACCTGGATTGGCAGGAAGGTAAGGCTGTTATCATTGGAAAAGGCAACCAGGAGGCCGTTGTGAGATTTTCCACCCGGGCTTTGACTGCGCTGCGGGATTATATAAATACCAGGGCAGAAATCGATGGAGCTTACGGGAGATCCCTCACCTCGTTACCCCTATTTGCCAGGCATGATCTGGGTGCTGGAGATCGAGTAGAACCGATTAGTACTACAACAGGAAGGAATATCATCTCTCAGCGTGTTAAGGAGTCGTTAGGAGATAAGGCAGCAGGAACGATCACTCCTCATTCTTTCCGGCATTTTTTTGTCACAGAAGTCTTGCAAGGATCGGGCGGTAATATTAAACTAGCTCAGAAGCTTGCCAGGCATAAGAACATTCAAGTTACTCAACGGTACGCACACCTCAGTGATGAGGAATTGGATAAAGGCTATTACGATATATTTGAAGAATGAGGAGAATATTGTCTATGGAATATCGAAAATTTGGAAGTTTAGACTGGCGGGGTTCCGCTCTGGGGTTTGGCTGTATGCGATTTCCCGTCATTGATGGCAATAACAGCCAGATAGACGAAAAACCTGCAGCAGAGATGCTCTTACACGCCATTGATCAGGGTGTTAATTATGTAGATACTGCATATTCCTATCATGGCGGCACAAGTGAAAGTTTTGTAGGGAAGACCCTGGAAAGTGTATACCGAGACAAGGTGAAATTGGCAACAAAACTGCCCAGCTGGAAAATTGAAAAAACTGCTGATTTTGATCTCTATCTTAACGAACAGTTGGATCGTTTCAGGACTGACCAGATCGATTTTTACCTTCTTCACGCTTTGAACGAGAAGCTCTGGAAAACCATCGATGAATTAGGAGTCTTATCCTGGGTAGAAAAGGCTAAAGCAGATGGCAGGATAAAATATATTGGTTTCTCATTCCATGATGAAAATCCGATCTTTAGATCGATTGTGGATGCCTACGAGAGCTGGGATTTTTGCCTAATCCAACATAATTTCATGGATGTGGATTATCAGGCTGGTAAAAAAGGATTACAGTATGCAGCTGCCAGGGGTATGGGCGTGGTGATCATGGAGCCGCTGAGAGGCGGTAGACTAGTTGATCCGCCCCAAGCTGTTCAGGATATATGGGATCGAGCTGAGGTTAAACGCTCAGCTGCTGATTGGTCGCTTCAATGGCTCTGGAATCAACCTGAGGTTTCCCTGATTTTAAGTGGAATGAGCACCATGCAACAGGTCCAAGAAAATATCGCCAGTGCCTCTAGATCCGGGATAGGAAGACTGACGAGCGCAGAATTGGATCTTGTAGCGGAGGCCAAAACAACCTATGAGGGGTTCCAATTGATCCCCTGCACAAATTGCGGTTATTGTGTTCCATGCCCGGAAGGCGTTGATATCCCCCGCATTCTGAAAATCTATAATGATGGGATCATTTACGATAAAGTTGATTCTGCTAAAGATGATTACATGATATGGGTACCAGATGAGAACAAAGGCAATCTCTGTGTTGTTTGCGGTGAATGTGAGGAAAAATGTCCCCAGGATATCCCAATTTCTGACTGGATGGGTAAGATCCTCAAGGAATATTCAGGGCAGGGATGATCTGATAAAAGCTCCCCTGCTCTTTTGATCAGGATATACTAGCCACTAGCTATAATACTATACGCAACAGAAGGAAATTTATGCTTATAGCCTCAGACTTAAATGGCACGTTGACTACGGGTTCCCCTATCCTGGCAGTGGCGCGATGGGTGAAAAGGAACCAGCCGGAATCCTATCCACCAGGATTCGCCTTGAGTTTATTTGCCTCCTACATTCAGGTAAAACTTGGACTAAAAAAGATCGATACCTGGGGTGATGTCAACATGCGCCGGGTGTTGACATTGATCTCCAAACCAAATCAGGAGATCCTTGACCTTGTTATGGATTCGGTCGTGGATGATGAACTCTGGCTCAAGAAAAGGGATAAGGTAGTTGAGTTGCTGCAAAATTACCACCAAAATGGCGCGGAGATCATCATAATTAGCGCTGCCTATGAACCTGCAGTCCAGAAATTTGCTGCCAGGATCGGAGTAGATAATACGCAAGGGATTGGAACTCCGTTAACTCTCACCAGTTCTGGTTTGGAACTTGCAAAAACACTCACTTCAAGAGAAGTCAAACTTGAAAAACTGCGAGCTTTGATTGGATCTCAACCGATAGATGTTGCCCTGGGTGATACTTTTGCAGATATTCCCCTGTTAGAAGAAGCTGTTGAACCTATCGCGGTATTCCCTGATAAGACATTAAGACAAACCGCTATTGAACGAGATTGGAGGATCATCGAGTAAAGCACGAAAATCCTTGCTCTTCAGTTCAGACCGGAGTAAACTACTAAAGTAATATAGTCATCTATAAGAAAACTTGGAGGATTAATGAGCAATATTATCAAACGAATTATGCGAGCCATCATGTTGGATCGCGAGTTCTATAAAGAAGCCGAAGCGGACACCAGCCTGAACCAGGAAGCTTTGACGATCGTGATAATCGTCTCGGTAATTGGTGGTATTGGAGCATTCATCAGCAGCCTTATGGCGCAGAATTTCGGCCGGGCGATTATAGCTCTATTGGTAACCTCTGGACTTGGTGTGGCGAATTATTATATTTGGGCGTATGTGACCCATTTTATCGGCACGAATATGTTCAAGGGAGATGCAGATCCAGGTGAATTGCTGCGAGTCCTTGGATATGCCAGTGCACCCAGACTCCTGGCTTTGTTGGGATTCATTCCCTGCATTGGTTGGTTGATCAGTTTAGCTGGTGGTATCTGGGCGCTGGTGGCCGGCTTCTTTGGTGTTCGGGAAGCTCTGGATCTGGATACTACTGAGACCCTGGTTACAGTTGTCCTGGGTTGGTTGGCGATATTGATCATCACTGCCATTGTCACCAGCGTGATCGGTGTCGGTACGGCAGGCTTGGGCGCTGTTTTGTCCAATTTCGGCGGCTGATCTTATTTTCCAGAATGATAAGAACTTTAAAACGACCAGATGACTTCGGACAGCTGGTCGTTTTTGTTTATGAGGAGATCAGCATATGAATGGGCTAGAAGATAATAAATTGTTCAGATATCTGGTTGGTTTCTACGGTTTCCTTCAGACGATGCACCTAATCTTTCTGGGAAGAGCTGGATATATCTTGCTGAAAACTGGAAATGTGCCATTTCCAGCTTCTCCTCCACCTGGGGGATGGGATACCGCGGTGATACCTTTTTTGATGGGAATGGCTGCGGCTGATGTGGTCGCTGCAGGTCTCGGGATCTATTTCGCTTACTCACTTTTTATTAATGGAAAATTCAAGCCGCTGGCCGGTGTCATTTCTTTAACAATAGCCCTATCCTCAGCAATTGTCTATCTTGTCGGTACTTTACCAACAGGAGCCTGGGTTTCTAACCTCTTATCGTATTTGATCGTAATACTGGCTTTTTCTCCGATCATCCCGCTTTACGTTCTATTGGTGCGGGAAACTGCTGGAAAAATGAAAGATGTATATTAAAAGAAATACCTGATACCTCCTGGATTTATCAGAGGTATCAGGTATTTGCATCAAAGAAGTGATATGGAGTAAATTACGCTTTGCGGGGTTTATGTTTTAGGTACATTTCTCGTAGAACTTTTACTTCATTTTCATCCAATGTGTTAGGCTGGATTCCCATAGATCGGGCCATGATGATTGTGTCTGCCGTTGTTTCAACTGCTACAGTTGCAGCAAATGCCAGTTCGATTGTTGGTCCTATGGTAATCAGTCCATGATGAGCCATGATGGCTGCAATTCCTTTTCCAACCGCATTGTAGGTCACTTCAGCCAATTCTTCAGATCCAGGCCTGGCATAAGGAGCGATGGGTACTGCCCCACCGATCCCCATGGCTGCTTCATTGAGGATCATAGGCATTGGCTCATTACCGATCACGCTAAAAACAGTTGCCTTGAGGGCGTGAGTATGAATAACGGCAGTGATATCCGGTCGTTTCTTGTAATAGATCAAATGCAGAGGGGTTTCGCTGGTCGTTTTCCAATTTCCTTCTACGATCGTTCCTTCCAAATCAACCACACATATGTCTTCAATGTCGCGCTCGCCATACGGCACAGCACTCGGAGTAATGGCTGCTAAGCCGGTCTCCTGGTTGTACATACTGATATTTCCATGGCCGTCTTGGATCAAACCTAGTTCGATGAGTTTATTGCTAATATCTATGATTTTTTTTCTTTCTTCAGCTAATTTCATAGTCAATTCCTTAAGTTTAGGACGAGATTCTATTTTTTATCGATCACAATCCAGATATTGTGGCCTTCCTGGATGGATTTTTTATCTCCTGGAAGATCCGTAAACAATTTCAAAATTTCATCTGCATCCAGGAAATGTGAGCGCATCAAGGCTAGTTTCTCTCCTAGAGCTATTAACTTGACGGCCCAGTGGTGGATATCTGGTTCTTCAATAATGATCCTGCCTCCGGGTTTAAGCACGCGCCACATTTCGTTTATTGTTTGCTGGTGATCACAAACATGATGTAGGACATCTACTATGATGATACGTTCAAATTGTCCTTCAGGAAATGGCAGGAACTCTGAGTGGGAACAGGCAGGAATGAGACCACTTTTTGTTTGGCTTTCAACCAGCATCTTATGAGAAAGATCAGCTAGAAAGACATCCCCGGTATCTTTCAGAAAAAATTGGGATACTCTACCAGTTCCACCGCCAACATCCAGTAAATTACCTTTAATCGGAAGTTTTGCAAGTTCCGCTAGCTTTTCCGGGGCTTTTGGTTTGATATATTTCTCGTATACAGGTGCAAGGATACCAAAGTGGTCAAACATAACTAGATCTACTCCTGTAAGTTACCAGCGATTAATAAAACTATTATAGTTGATTTATTGACGCCCTATGGGCTGTGGCTTATAATTTCCCCGCACTATTCACCAGGGGAAGTGCTGGAATTGGCAGACAGGCATGACTTAGGATCATGTGCCGCAAGGCGTGTGGGTTCGACCCCCACCTTCCCCATTCAGCAGAAGATGTCGTAAACCTTGAGACCTGTGTGACCGGCCTTTTTTGAATACCTATTGTAGATTGTGAGGAATCCGTTGAAAATTGAACAAACCTACCTTGAAGATCATCAGTTGGAAGTGATAGTTGAAGCTGAACAGGAAGTTTTTGAAAAAGCAAAACATTTGGCTGCAAAAGAGATGTCAAAAGGGAAGAATATTCCAGGTTTTCGGCCTGGGAAAGCCCCCTACCAGCGGGTCGTTACTCACTTTGGTGAAGCCGCAATTATTGATCACGCTCTGGACCATTTTTTGGATGAAGTCTATCCACAGATAATTGACGAGATCGATCAGGAACCTTATGGTCCGGGTCAAGTAAAAGAGATTAAAACACTGGAACCACCAACATTCGTGTTCAATATCCCCCTTCAACCAGAAGTGAAATTAGGGGAATATCGCAAGATCAGGCTTCCTTATGAAAAAGCAGATGTCCCTCAAGAGGAAGTGGATAAGATCCTTGATAGGATGTTATCCCAGCAGGCGGCGATCGAACCAGTTGAACATCCTGCCGAAGAAGGAAATCTTGTGGATACTTCGCTTGATGCTCGCGCGGCAGAAAGTGATCCTGAAGATGAAGAGAGTTTTTTACTGAAGAATCAACCATTGCCGGTAATGATCAAAGGCAAAAAAGACGACGAAAACAAGGAATGGCCTTTTCCGGGATTCTCTCGTCAGCTACTTGGTGTTTCCAGTGGCGATGCCCTGGAATTGACATTTGAGTTCCCTGATGACGATACAGTAGATGAGGAATATCGCGGTAAAGAGGTCTTATATGCTGTCCAGGTAGAAGGAATCCGTGAGCGGGTACTACCTGAACTGGATGATGCTTTTGTAAAGACTGTTAGTGACCTGGAATCTGTTGATGACTTGCGGGAACAGATTCTGGAAGAGTTAACCGCCCAGCAGGCAATGGAAGAAGAGAATACTTATGTAAACAGTATTCTTGAGAAGATCCTGGAAGATGCCGAAGTGAAATTCCCACCCCAGATGGTGGACAACGAAATTGAAGGTGAAGTACAGGAATTGGAATCACGACTAAAAACCCAGGGCATGGATCTAGAGATGTACTTGAAGATTCAAGATCTTGAGGAAGAAGGACTTCGAGAACAGATCAAGCCCAATGCCGAGAAACGCATTACTCATGGTTTGGTCATCGGAAAGATCTCCGAATCTGAGGATTTGGATATCGATACGCAAGATATCACTGATGAATTTAAAACCGTACTTGATGAACATTTTGGTGACGACGAAAAGGGACGAGCCG
>CAYORF010000013.1:0-45299 GCA_964406305.1 uncultured Anaerolineales bacterium
CTGAGCTGTATTGCTTATACCAATTGCGACTGGGCTCCATGCGGTAGACGTCCTGTCGTGACCCACTTCTGCAAACCTCGCATCCGAACCTACTGTGATCCGAATGTGGCTGGTGACTGTGACCAATACCTGGCCAGCAACACAGGGGTGATTGGATCTGATCCAGCATCTGATCAAGGTACTAGCAGCGATTCCGAAACAGATTCCGGCTCAGATGCAGATACAGGAAAAGATGAAAGCGAAGCTGGTCAAGGTACGGACACTGGAACAAACCAAACGGCAAGCGGAGAGGATCCATTTATCACCACTATACCAATAGACCTGGTTCAGAACGCAGAGAAAGCCGGAGAACCCCTAATCGACCCCAATGATCCAGCAAGTTGTGAACCCTTTTATAATCCATTGTTCTGGATCCAATACGACCTACTAAACGCTGACTTTGGAGATGATTTGGAAGATGAGGATGATATCGAATGGTGCACCTACACCGCTTCGACCCCACCCGGTTATCCCCCTCCTCCACCCTGGATTGACATGACTTACCGCTGCTGGTGCTCTGATTAAGGCGCTCACTAATAACCGTTCAGAACCAAAAAGACCTGCTCAAAAATGAGCAGGTCTTTTATATTCATCAAATTCGGTTTACGGACACAATCCCGGTTCATTTCCTGATGGTGTGAATCCGAAATAAGACCGGCAGGTATTATCGAAAAGGTAGAGCGACTTGATCGGGTAAATCGGGCTTCCCGGGTAGGGGCTGCCGGCAGACTCTTCCGTAAAGAGATCGTTGTAATCCCGATAATCTACCGCCTGCAATCCATCATCCGCCCAGGCGCTCCACAAATAACCTGTCAAACCGATCAGGTCAGTCTTATAAGCGATCTGAAAGCTGTTCGGGGCATCAGGATTCCTACGAACCCAGACCAAGTCAGGATCTTCACCTTCCCCGCTATCAAAGATCAGTACTTCATAACCATTCAATCCTTCAACGGGTTCATCATTTTTCATTGGACTCTCTCCGCCGACATCCCTATCCAGATCCTGATAAACCTTGACATCCTTGACTGTCCAATCAATGGTAGCTGGCACACCGGTCTGTATTAAGAAATCACCCCTGCCGTTTTCATTCAGATCGATCACAAGTCCATATGTCATCGTTCCGCTTTCTGGTAAATCCATAGCAAGATAAATGATTGCATAGGTCCATTCCGGGTCGGCCTTCAAATTTACGCGGATAATATCAATAGTGCCCTGATAAATCATATCGCCAGCAGTAAAGGGACGTTCCAGGATATTGGCCTTATACTGGTCACCATAGGTGATATGTTCATCGGCATAGTCGCTTGAGTTGTAATCTACCAGGTAAGTGTCCACCCTATCCTTGATGCCTCCCGGGAACATTTTATGAGCACTAGCAGGTTTTAGGGTAGGTGTCGGTGTTGGTTCACCAGTCGGTCGAATAGTAGGGGTAGGTGTGCTGATTGATTGGTTTTCAGTACTGCCTGCATTCTCTTCTGCAATAGCTGTCTTCCGGGCGTCCTCGACGCCTTCCAGCCAAGATTCCTTGGTCAAAGTTGCCTGGACACCTGCGTGGACTGCCTCCTCGAGGGTCAGAGGGCCGCTATCCCCGCCGTAGTTACATCCAACTAATCCAAGTATAAAAAGCAGCATTACTGCCGCCCAGATCAATAAGGTCTTTCTCATTAGTTAAAGATTCCTCAGGTCAACGAAAACCATTAGCTGTTTACTTTATATTATCATTCAGTCAACCTTGCCAATTATACAACGGTGAAAGGGAAATAGAAAGCTTAATTTCTATTACTCCTTTTTATCATCTCACTAGAAGAATATTCCTGTTACCTCTGGAAGGGATCTTAAAGTCATCAAGCAGACTCCTTGGTTAATTTCGTTCAAGATAAAACCGATACTATCCTATACGCACCTGCCTATGGCAAATTTAACTTTCCGATCGTTTTCCCCCACAGGTTATCAAGGTAATGTGCAGGGTATACAAACACGATCTGGTAGGCACTCAGGGGTACAAGGTCCAGCACATATCGACTGGGGAGGACCAAGAGCGGTGAGATCAGTTTTTGTTGGACAAAATCCCATTCTTGGTTGATTGTCTCCGGGAGGTTTTTCTTCCTTGATCGTACATAAACCTGGCTCATCACCGACTGGTGTCATACCGTACCAAGGTCGACAGGTACTGTCTACTCTTTCCACATCTTTCAGCGGATAATCCGGGCTTTCTCCATAAGGGCTGCCGGCTACTGTAAACGAAATCTGATCGTTATAATCGAACATTCCCGGGTTTATTAACCCTTCATCTGCTCAGGCACTCCAGAGGAATCCCTCAAATCCGGTAAAACTTTCTTTGAAAGCAATCTGAATCTGATTATCAGCCTCCGGATCTCTTCTAATCCAGGCCAGATCCGGATCATCCCCCAGCCCTGCATTAAATATTTCCACCTCATACCCGTTTATAGCAGGATTGGGATCTTCCATCTGAAGGGGGTACAATCCTCCGATATCATTATCTCTATCTTCTAATACTCTCACTCCATCGGTGGTCCAATCAAGACCCAGGGGCACAACTGCCCAGACCAGAAAGTCCCCTCTACCATCTGAATCATTATCAAACTCCAAACCGTAATAGACATCCCCCGATCCGCGTAGATCTCCTGCAAGTAAAAATGTCGCGTAAAACCACGGAGGGCTATATTTCAATTCTACTCTTGTGATATCTAAATCACCAAGATAATCCATATCTTCTGTTGTGAACGGACGCTCCATTCGGTTCATTTGAAAATAATCGCTAACAGTGCTTTTCTCTGAAGCATAATCCAGGGATGAAAAATCAGTAACAAACGTATTGCTCCCCTCCACAAAACTTGGATAAGTAATATGGACGATGACTGGCTCCGGTGTTACTGAGGGTTCAGTTGCAGCTTCTGTGAGTCGCATGGACTCCAACTCAGCTTCCCAGGCTCGTTTTGTCTGGGTCGCTGCCATACCTTATGCAACAGCGTTTCTCTCTGCACCATCATCCCCCGAACAACTAGCAACTATCACGGAGAATATCACGATCAATAAAACGAAAATTACCTGGCGCAATTTCATGTGATCTCCTTTTATTATTAAACCCCTATTTGTTTCATTCATGGCAATTTGCATGGCAAACAAAATCGATTTTGTGGACAATATGTTATACAGCGATTGTTCTCACAACCAGTTGATTTAGCGGTGGCTTCACACTAGCCATAGCCAGGCAGCTCTTGAACTTGTTCTCCTGTAAAACACAATCCTTGTTCTGATCCAGAAGGAATATAACCATACCAGGATCGGCAGGTGCTATCGACCAGAGAAACAGCTTTCAAAGGATAACGATAATTACTTTTATTTGGGCTTCCTGCTTCATCGAAGCTGAATTGGTCATTATAGTCAAACATGGCAGGATCTTTTAATCCTTCATCAGTCCAGGCACTCCATAAAAAACCGATCGAACCTACCAGATTATCCTTAAAAGCGATTTGAAGTTGGTTTCGGTTTTCCGGTTCCCTCCTCACCCAGGCTAGATCGCGATCTTCCCCTTCCCCATCTTTAAAAATGGTTTTTTCATACCCATTTAGCTCCTGAAGTGGCCCTTCCATATAAAGAGGATAGATACCTCCGATATCACCATCATCATCTTCCAATACCTGGACACCATTCGTTGTCCACTCTAACTCCGACGGGAGAGAGGCAGACACCAGGTAATCACCTCGTCCATCATGGTTTACATCCAGCTCAATAGCATATCGGATATCTCCTTCATCAGGCAAATTTCCGATCAACACAAATGTGATATAGATCCAAGGATCTGTCACTTGCATATTTACCTGAGAGATATCCAGGTAATTGCGGTATTGCATTGTTTTTGTGGTAAAAGGTCGCTCGAAGCGAGACCAGGCATAACTATCGCCGAAGGCAGTTTTTTCTTTTGCCGAATCCACAGAGACGAAATCTGAAATATATGTATGTACATTAAAAGGCGACACTGGAATTTGTTTATGAAGCGGTTCCGGGGTGGGTGATAACGTTGGCGTCTCTGTTGGTACCATTGTTTCAGTCGCTGGCATTGTGGCTGTGGGTAGGTTCTTGACAGCTTCTGTTTCACGGGCAGAATCAATACTCTGGATAAAAGCTTCCCGGGTTATTGTAGCGTCAATACCTTCTTGTACCTGGAATTCCACCCTTGATCCAGTATCAACGAAAGATAAACAGGCACTCAGGATGAGAGTCAGGAGCAATATCAGCTTCAGGGAGATATAGGTTCTATGATGAGCCATTTATTCTTATTTTAAGGAAGGGAAATTTGGATATGACATTGAGTGTATACGATTGGACAAAGGCTGTCAATAAAAATTCCTTGCCTTGGTGAATAATGGTACACTTTGTCCATTGTGATTAAATCCGATAAAAAAATAAGCATCATCACAGAGCTCATGAGTTGGTATCGAGAGAAAGCCAGGGACCTGCCATGGCGGCGCACTTCAGATCCTTATGCTATCTGGGTATCTGAGATCATGCTTCAACAAACAAGGGTCGAGACAGTCATACCCTACTACGAGCGCTGGATGATTGAACTTCCGACCCTGCAAGCTTTAGTATTGGCTGACCAGGACCAGGTATTAAAACTCTGGGAAGGTTTGGGATATTACAGCCGGGCCCTCAATCTGCACAAAGCTGCTAACTTGATTGTGGAAAGTTTTAACGGGAACTTGCCTGAGGATGTCAAATCCCTTGAATCCTTACCGGGGATCGGGCGCTATACAGCGGGAGCTATTGCCTCTATAGCTTTTGATCATCATGCTCCCATTCTCGATGGAAATATCAAACGCGTTTTTTCACGCCTATTCAACATTTCAACACCTCTTAAGACTTCAGAAACCGAAAAGGAGCTTTGGCGAATTGCTGAAAACCTTTTACCCTCGGATAGTCCAGGTGATTTCAATCAGGCTTTAATGGAATTAGGAGCACTGGTCTGCCTTCCAAAGAATCCAGACTGTAATTGCTGTCCCCTTCAAAATGATTGTCTCGCATATCAAAACAATCTTCAGGGTGACTTACCGGTCCGGATGGAAAAATCTCCCCAACCGCACCTTCAAGTGACCGCAGCAGTTTTCAAAAAAGGCGGCCAGGTACTGTTGGCAAAAAGACCTTCTAAGGGACTACTGGGCGGGATGTGGGAATTTCCGGGGGGAAAACAGGAAAAAAACGAAACCCTTCCTGAGACTTTAAAACGGGAGATCAAAGAAGAACTTGACGCAACCATCCAGGTTGGTGAGCACCTCGGCACCTATCAGCATGCCTATACGCATTACAAAGTGACTCTCCACGCTTATCAATGTCGTTTGGTGTCAGAAGATTTGAAGATGAATTACCACACAGACCTGATCTGGGCCCCACTTGAAACTATACAATCCTACCCAATGGGGAAGCTTGATCGCATTATTGCCAAACAGCTGCAAGACAGGAATGATGTTTCCCCTGAAAATTTATAACTGCTATCCGGCTATCAATTAAGCTCTGCGGTTTTCTGTTTATCATCAGACTGATTGAAGATCGTAACCCAGGCCAAGATAATCACACCGAACATGATTACCCCACCGGCCACTCCTGGAGCCCATGTCCCCAGAGAACCCAGTAATAATCCACCCAGGCTGGGCGCGATTACTCTGGTTAAACTTTCGAATGAAGACGATATTCCCAGGATTCCACCAACTTCTTCCTTATCAACAACCTTTGTTAATGAGCTACGTAGAACGGTATTAAGCACCCCACTAGTACCTGCCAGGGGAATCATGATGATCAATAAAAGGACAATATTCCCAGTAAAAGCCCAGATGAACAGGGAAATTGTCATGATTATGGTTGAGATCAATATGATCCAGCGATCTGGGAACCGTTGTGAAATTGGGCCAACACCTGCACCCTGGACCAGTGCGATCAACACACCCACATAGGCAAGCACATATCCTGTTTGGCGGGCATCAAGTTCCAATTTATATTGAGCAAAAAGTGAAAACATCGTTGTGAATAATGCAAAAGCCAGGCCATAAAAGAAACTTACGCTCAAAATCGGTCCAACTTTCGGTCGTCTTAAAACCTCGATTAAAGCATTCAGACTGACCTTGGGCTTTTTATTTAGTGCAGAAGCTTCCCTCTCTTCTTTTGGAAGGGATTCGGGAAGCCAGAAAGTTACCATAACCAAATTGATGGCAGATAAACCTGCTGCAGCAAATGCAGGTACAGAAAACCCATAACTGCTTAAGAAACCCCCCATCGCTGGTCCAAACACAAAACCCAGACCAAACGCAGCTCCCACTAAACCAAGTCCCTTGGCTCGATCTTTCTCAGTGGTCACATCAGTAATATACGCCTGGGCGACTGAGATATTTCCACCGGTGAATCCATCCAGAGCCCGGCTGATGAACAAAATTATCAGGACCATTTGATTGGATGGCATCCCAAGTAAGGCAGCTAACTTCTGTCCTACAGGAACAGCAAGGCCAAATAACAAGAACCCCAAGAAAGTGCCAAAGATGCTGATCAGAAGGATCGGTCGGCGCCCGAAGCGATCTGAGAGGCGTCCCAACAAAGGCGCTCCAACTAATTGGGCTGCCGCATAGATTGCTGTCAGTAGTCCAACCAGAAAAGGTGTAGCACCAAATTCATCTGCGTAAAATGGCAGCAGGGGGAGGATCAGACCAAATCCAAGTAAATCAATAAAAACAATAATGAAAATATTAAAAAGACGTTTGTTATCCATAAATTCCTTTGATAAAAATTATCCGTGCATTATATAACATCCCTTTTGATGACCTGGCAGATTAGATTATTTCTTACTTAGTATTAATAATGGAAAAGGTACAGCCTGTGAAAGGGTAGCTGCTCTGGTTTTGATGGAAATTAAATGAATTAAGTCGTTATAAACTTATTCCAGAAGATTTCTTTACTTCCTAGAACATTGATGTCAGGAACCGGATCGGTTCAATCCCGCATATCCCTTACCAGCTGAATTAAGGTCCTATTGATTACGACTCCCTTCTGAATATAATTCTCGGTGTCAGGAATTGTTGTAGGAGTGATCCTCCTGTCTTCCCAGATAACTATATTTGGTAGACCGCTGTTGACTGCAGAATTATAGAAAATTGCTGTTTCAATATTTAGATTGCCAGCTTGAGCGGCCTGGTTGAATATCTTACTTATGAATTGAGTCGATTGATCAGAATAAGCCATAGTCGCGAGATAATTTCTCAAATCACCAATTTCAACCTAGAGAGCTGGTTTAACCGGATTGGTATTTACATAAGGATTGGAATTTGTAGGCACTTTTGCAGCCAATTTATTCTTTTCAAACAGACCGTGGATCATATCGTAATACGGCCCTTCGATGCCCTCTACACCTTGCAGCGCTGCAGCCTGGGCAAAATCAGGGCTATAAATTTTCCCCAACGTAAGAATGATTTTCTCTAAGAAAAACCAGAAAAGACCACACTGAAGGACTACTTCTGGGGGATTATCAGCCACCAACTCGACACGCCTTGACAGTTAAAACCGGATATGTAATAATCCCTTTACTCCTTGGCCTGCCCCCCTCAGGTCAAGGGGTATTTTTTTTGGTTAATCAGCTACAATATGACCACGCGCCAGAACTCGTTTCTTTGGAGGGTCTATGTGTGGAAGATTTACTTTGACGGTATCCCCGGAAGAATTACAAGCAGCATTTCCAAATTTCCATATTCCTTTAGATATACCTCCCAGTTATAATATCGCTCCCTCCCAACCCATCCCGGTCATCCCCAATGATGGGACTTACAGCCTGGACTTTTTCCATTGGGGGCTAATCCCCTCCTGGACCAAAGTTGAGAAATTGGGCAAGTTCAATCTGATCAATGCCCGATCAGAGACTGCTGCAGAAAAACCCTCGTTTAAAAATAGTCTCAAACGAAGACGCTGCCTTATTCTGGCAGATGGATTTTACGAGTGGAGCAAACCGATTTCCGGGAAAGGGAAAACCCCCTATTATTTCACTATGAAAGATCAAAACCCTTTTGCATTTGCTGGCCTATGGGAAATCTGGAATTCTCCTGAAGGAGATCCGCTAAAGTCTGCTTGCATTCTAACAACATCCCCCAACGAGTTGGTCAAACCCATCCATGAAAGAATGCCTGTTATCCTCCATCCTGAAGATTATGATACCTGGTTGGATCCTGCTGAAAACAAGGGAGAGATTTATAAACCTCTTTTGAAACCCTTCCCTGCAGAGATGATGCAAACCTATCCTGTATCTCCTTATGTGAACTCGCCCAAAAACAACTCACCTCAGTGTATTCAGGCCAGTTCCTTCTTATGATCAAACCAGCAGAGGCCTTCCTCACCAAGACCCTCAGAGAGAAGCCCTGGGGGAAAAATGTAATCCGCATCCTGTCTGCTTCTCTGACAGCAGTCGATCCTGCTGTGGCACTTGAACAAACTCTTCAGAGAGATGGGAATACCTTAGTTGTCCCTGGACAGAAAATCAACCTGGATGATTTCGAGAATGTGTACCTGTTGGCAATTGGCAAAGCCGGCATTCCCATGGCTGTAGCTGCAGCTGATCTGATCGCAGATCGCCTAACCGGGGGATTAGTCCTTTCCAAGTCTATCGGATCCGGAATGCCGGATCGTTATCATGAGAGAATCAGGTTATATCGCGGAGGGCATCCAATCCCCAATCAGGACAGCCTCAAGTCTGCCGGAAAAATTCTCTCGTACTATTCAAATATGAACAAGGAAGACCTGATCATCATCCTGATATCTGGTGGAGGTTCAGCTCTCTTTACTTCTCCCGCTCTCGGAATTTCCTTAAAAGATATTCAACAAGTCAACCAAGTATTCCTGGATCACGGGTTAAACATTCAGGAGATCAACACCGTCCGAAAGCATATCTCTCAGGCCAAAGGCGGTCAACTTGCTGGGTTATTACATCCGGCCAGGACTATCACGCTGATCCTTTCTGATGTGATCGGGGATCCAATGGATATGATCGCATCTGGACCAACTGTTCCGGATCCGTCCACTTTTCAAGAAGCCCAGGCTATTATCAATAAATATCAACTTGAAGAGCATCTACCAATTGCCTTAATAAATCATCTGAAGGCCGGAGTGGATGGAACTATTCCGGAAACTCCCAAACCCGGTGACCCTATCTTCCGAGGTCAAACCAGTCTGGTGATCGCAGGTATCCAGAACGCCATGAAGGGAGGGTTTGAGCAAGCTCAAGAGGTAGGCTATAGAAGTCAAATTTTGCCTGATCCTATGTCAGGCAAAGCAAGGCTAGTTGGAGTGAGACTCGCAGAACTCCTCTGCCAAACTTCTTTATCGGACCCACAGGTACCAGTCTGCCTAATCGCAGGTGGAGAAACTACAGTCACTCTCACTGACACTAAAAACCCAGGTAAAGGTGGACGTAATTTGGAACTTGCTCTCAGTGCAGTCAGACCGCTTGCTGGGCGAAACGGCCTGGCCCTTGTCACCCTGGCGACAGATGGAGAGGATGGAATGACCGATGCTGCAGGTGCGATCGTCACTGGTGAAACCCTTACCCGAGCTGAGGACTTGGGATTGAACCCGGACGAATTCCTCGCCAACCACGATTCCTATTCCTTCTTCCAGGCTCTTGATGATCTTCTTCTGCCAGGCCTAACCGAGACCAATGTAAACGATCTTTGTTTTCTCTTCACTTTCTGAATTAGGTTCACAATGGAAGAAAAACCGCTGATTTTAATGACTCATGACCTTCCTCCTGATTGGGTTGAGAATTCCCTGAATGATTTTCGAGTGATCTTCGGAAATAACGACCAACGAGGAATCGACAATAAACTGGAGGAATATATTCCTGAAGCCTCAGGAATATTCTGTCTATTGGATGATCCAATTCCGGCAACCATCATCAATCAAGCTCCCCTTCTTAAAGTAATCAGCAATATGGCTGTTGGCACAGACAATATTGATGTTAAAACATGCACCACCCGCGGGATCCCGGTTGGGCATACACCTGGCGTTTTGACGGATGGAACAGCAGATCTAACGCTCGCCCTTCTTTTATCCGTCAGCCGGCAGTTGGCTGAAGCAAATCAGGATGCCAGGGCTGGAAAATGGTCAAGTTGGGAACCAACCGGATGGCTCGGTAGGGATCTCAAAGACGCGACCGTTGGCATTATCGGATTAGGAAAGATCGGCTCTGCAGTGGCAAAAAGATTAAAACCTTTTGGATGTAAATTGATCTTCACTAATCGAAGCCCTCTACCAGGACAGGAGATCAATCTAAATGCCAGGCAGGTCGTCCTAGATGAACTTTTATCAACCAGCGATTTTATTTGTCTGCATGTCCCCCTGACCCAGGAAACAAATGGCATGATCGGCAAAGAAGCCTTTGCCAAAATGAAAACGAGTGCGATTTTGATCAATGCCGCCCGCGGTCCGGTGGTAGATACAGATGCTCTATATGAAGCTCTCATAAGTAACAGGATACTAGCTGCCGGGCTGGACGTGACCGATCCAGAACCACTGCCTCCCGACCACCCGCTCTACCAGCTCCCTAACTGTTTCATTACTCCCCATATTGGATCCGCTACAGTCAATACCCGCAAGGTGATGGCTGGCATTGCTATCAGAAATTTGAAAGCCGGAATTCAAGGTAAGCCACTGCCCTATTGTGTCAATCCTGAGGTTTACAAACCCTCCTGATCAGAAATTAGCAATTAATCATTGTCAATCTTGAATCCTGTCCAACAGCGGATTTTCAGGACATTTTCACGATTAATAAATTACCCCTAGAAATTGGGAAAAGATATGCTACACTAATAGGAAATTTTTACTCGGAAAAGAGGAGTTGTTTTGGCAGTCATCACAGATCAAAGGGTACATATCAGTGTCCAGATCGAGGGGAATATAAACTCCTCCTTCTTGAATGACCTGGGGGATATCTACGGCGCAGAGCACGTGATGGTATACAAAGTGTCGCTAAAAAAGTTCATCCGCCTGAGTGATCTGCCTCAAACTCCAGCCTCTTCTTTCCTCAAAATGGGAAAAGGCTTGCTGGAGAATTCACCTTTTTTCAATAGTAACACCAGTGATTTTGAACCGGAATCCTCTGAGCAGAAGAGCTTCTTCGCCCGCATGGAACTCCCGGAGGATACAGCGGCAGTACATGGCCAATTCACTCCCAACCTCTTTAAGGGAATATTCGACAATCCATTCATAAGCATTATCCTCAAGGATCCACTGGAAAGGTTGATCTCTTTGTATGAGGAATGGAAAAACATAAAAGGTGAAACTGATTGGCGGATCAATATCCCTTATGACAAGAATCTCGCTTTTACTGATTTTTCATACCAGGATGGGTTTTTGAATTTCCAATCCAAGTGCCTGGGAAATCGCCGTCTCGGAGATTACGATCTGGTAGGTGTGGCTGAATGTCAGCCCGGTTTTATCGCCCGGCTGAAAAACAAAGACTGGACCGGTTATATCAAGCAAAAATCTATAGGTTATCAGCTAGACAAACCAAAATATAAGAACCTGGGCATCACTTCCGAGTTTATTGAAAATTTCCAAATTGCCAATCAAATGGATTATTCCATCCATCAGCAAGCCAAAGAATTCATTGGATATTGTTAAGCAGCCGCTTATCTTTAAAAACAAAAACCGCTGATGATCAGCGGTTTTTTCTTATCTGGTCGGGGCGGTCGGATTCGAACCGACGGCCTTTGCAACCCCATTGCAACGCGCTAGCCGGACTGCGCCACGCCCCGGACGACATGCATTATAAAACCTTCCCCACAATCTGACAAGATATCTGCCCAAGAAACTAAATTTCAACGAGAAATCGGGTAATAGTACACCTGCCAGCGTTTATAGATCTCTGCCCCTAATTTTTCTGCTGTCAAAACTGAAGTTGGATTATCAGCGCTAGTGATGGACATATCGATCCATTCATAACCTTTTTCCCGAGCTCTATGATAAAACTCCTCCATTAACAAGATCACGACACCCCGGTTCCAGTACTCTGGTAAAACCAGGATACTTTTTGCGGTCAAACAAACAGGTTTACGAAATTTCATCAACCAGAGCAGTTGAAGGTAATTCCAAGGATTCCGCAACCCATTCACATCAATGAATATCTCGTTTAGATTTGGAATTCCGGGTAAAAATCCAACAGTCTCTCCATCTACCACGGCGAACAGGATCAAATTGGGGTCCGCGATAGTTACAAAAGGGGCCATGGTTGCTTCCAAAGACTCTCGATGCCAACCAATAGAATCGTCCAGATGGGCCAGGGCTTTATCCAGCAGTCCAAGAACAATATCGATTTCATCCTGAAATCGATCGAAATTCGCTGGCCTGATTTTGATCTTGCCCTGAGCTTTTACGCGGTCGGCCAGGCGCAATAACCTCTTGTATTGAGGAGAATCATCTAACGTTATCCGAAATGCGACGTTATGGGCACGGGCCGGTTGGAACCCATATCTTTCCATAAATCCATGGTAATACGGTGGGGTATGTCCGCACATCAACACTGGAGGCACATCCCTGCCTTCCACCAAAACTCCGTAACTGTCCTCATAATCCAAATTCCAGGGACCGTATAGAGTATCCAATCCTCTGGCTCTGCCCCACTCCTTTGCTGTTTCGATCAAAGGCTCAAACACATCATAATCTTCAACATATTCCAGGAAGCCAAATACACATTCCTTCTGGCCGCGTTTAAGATTTGTAGGAGGATCCACTGCGGCACAGATGGTGCCCGCAAGGTTACCATCCTTATAAGCCAGGAAGAGATCTGCTTCTCCCCGCCTTAAGAAAGCTCCTTTTTCTGGATCAAGAACGTTCCGCCTCTCCGGAAGCAGAGGTGGTACCCATAGTGGATCATCTCGATACACTTTCCAGGGAAAAGTCAGAAACCTATTCTTTTCTCTCTCAGTCTCAACTTTTTTAATGATGATCTCAGACATAACCGATCCTTAGCCCTATTTATTTTACCGATTCACGGCGTTCTTTGATCTTATCGACGATGGCAAGGAAATCATCCCTGTCGAGAGGGTATTTATAGGCGATAAATATCCCGACACATAATAATACTGCCGGAATCGGCCCGATGACCATTTTGATACCACGGACAGCTTCAGAACTCTGGACAGCGAGATTTGGTTGATACCCGGTAAATTCCAGAACCAGACCGATCAGAGGCACAGTGCCCGCAGAAGTTATCTTGCGCGCCAGCGTGGTGATACTGTAAAACATACCTTCATGGCGCTCCCCGGTTTTATACTCATACCATTCAATAGCATCAGGAAGGATGGCCCAGGGAAGCACATGGGCAGCTGCCACACCAATACCTGCCAGGGCACACAAGATCAATATCAAGGTTAAGGAAGTTGTTGGCGTCATCATGATCAATATCATTTGAACCACAGCCCAGAATGCGATCCCTGCCATATACGCATAACGCTTACTCCAGCGTTTTGAAACCCAGTTCCAGATTGGGAGAGCAAACATTGCTATCACAAAGATCATGGCCATGATTAATTGTTCTTCAGATTCGCGTTGAACTACAAATTTAACATAAAATAACAAGCTGGATTGCAGAATATCAACCGAGATCCAGGTTGCCAAAAATATACCCAGTCCATACCGGAAGGGAACGTTTTTCCAGACCGATTTAATAGATTCCAGCAGGGTTGGTTTTTCAAGATCTACCAGGTCATCCCTCTCCTCTGTTCCGAAAAATGTCAGGAGCATCGGCAAAGCAGAAACCAATCCAAAGATCGCACCCATCATCAGCACCTTGGGGGCATTTTCTGGTGTGAATTTTCCAACAATGATCGAAGGTACGGTAAAGGCCAGCAAACTGCCTAGAATTGAAAAGAACATCCTGTAGCTGGTCAAGGATGTCCTTTCGTCATAATCGGAGGTTAATTCTGGAGTCAGTGCAAAATAAGGCATGTACAACATCGTAGCGGAGGCTTCAAAAATTATATAAGCGATTGAATAGTAGGCGACCAGAGCTGAGGTGGATTCAAACCCAGGTTTATACCAGAGCATGGTAAAGGTAAAAGCCAAGGGCAGCGCTCCAAAGAGTAGGTATGGCCTTCTTCTCCCCCACCGGCTCCGAGTCCGATCCGAAATATGCCCGAAGATGGGATCATTTACAAAATCCCAGATCTTTCCGACGAGGATTGGTATAGCGGCAATTCCAGGCCTGAGCCCTACCACTTCAACCAAAAAGAACAGGAAATATACACCCATTATTGTGCTGGTGAGACTGAAACCGATATCTCCAACACCGTACATTAATTTCTTCTTTATGGATAATTTATCTGTCATCCAATCCATGTTCTGATCAATAATTGAAATTTTGGCGTTTGATATTAAAACTCTTCAAAGAGCGGATAGTTTTACAGATCAAGAAAGAATTTTCGACCCCCTGATTGAAATCTTCTCGAAAAAAGAATTACTGTATCAATCAGTGGCAAAACGGTTTAGGACAAATTCAATAATTACACCATAAATAATGCCGGCAAAAAACGAAACCCAATCACTTACACCGGATGTAAAAAAATAGGCTCCGCTGACAATCAAACCCAAAACAGCACCTCTGAGAACCCAATTCCAGTCACTTTTAACAATGATTAAGTTACCTGCTAATCCAATTAATATTCCCATAACCAGCCGGTTGTACCACAAAGCAAATAATAAGAGCTGGTTCCCCTGCCATCCAAGACGAATGGATCCCCCGATGATACAGAATATCCCCAAAACAGCTCCTGATAGTACGCTCAAACCCAGTCGTTTATTCATGATCAAGTTACCCTCCAATCAAAACTTAAACAGTCTTTTGTAATTGTATCCCAATTCACTAACCAGCTATTAATTCTTCCTAATCAGTAGACCCTAGACTTGACTTTCCTTCATAAATTTGTTACGCTTAGACTACCAAACGGTCGGTAGGGAGACCATTCTATGTCAAGAGAAACAATACTCCGGGCGGCAGCAACCATTTTTCAGGAAAAAGGCTACCATGCGGCATCCATGCAGGATATCGCTGAGGCTGTTGATTTAAAAAAAGGCAGCCTCTATCACCATGTCAGCAGCAAGCAGGAAATCCTCTTAGCCCTGCTGGATGAAGCCCTGGGGTTGATCGTGGAGCGGCTGGAGGGGGCAATTTCACCCGACCTATCCCCCAATCAGAAGCTACGCCAGGCCATGGGTGCATATTTAGATTTTTTAGCTGAAAACCGTTCTCTCTCTTCCGTTCTTCTGCTTGAATACCGTTCCCTTGAACCAGAATATAAGGATCTGCACATACCTCTCCGCGATCATGTAGATCGCATCTGGCAGGGGATCATTGAAGAGGGTGTGTCCACTGGAGAATTCAAAACCCAGACACCAGGCCTGGTTAGCAAAGCCCTGTTAGGCGTTTTGAATTGGACCATTACCTGGTATCGCGAGGATGGACCACTCTCAACCAAGGAAATAGCCAATCATTTTACCGATCTGTTTCTCCAGGGTTTGTATCTACGGGAATGATCACAGGATGATGTATACAGGAGGTGTATCAGAGTTCTAATTAATTCCGATTCTGTCCAACCTCATTATCCAACCCATAGATCCCCGGTTGATCATTATTCAACATCCGTCTTTCTAACCGTTTTTATATTGGAGGGTTTTATGTACTCATTTACCCCAACTGAAGAGCAGCAAATGCTCCTGGATGCAGTAAAACGTTATGCCGAAGGTGATATTCGGCCGGCAGCGCGGGAAGCGGATGAAAAATCCGAGCTTCCCCCTGATCTGATCGAAAAAGGCTGGGAGCTTGGCATCTTGCAAGCATCAACACCAGAAGCTTATGACGGCTTTGGGGACTATTCCGCCCTAACCGGAGTCCTTGCTGCAGAAGGATTAGGATACGGAGATCTGTCAGCAAGTTTAGGAGTGATGACTCCAAATCTCTTTGTGCTCCCGATCCTGTTTGCTGGAACAGAAGAGCAAAAGAAAGAATTCATTCCAGCTGTAATCGAAATGGAATGGAAAGCCTATACGGCAGCATTGATCGAGCCAAAATTCGATTTTGATCCACTTGATCTGCAAACGACAGCAACAAAAAAGGGAGATTCGATCTTGATCGATGGGGAAAAGACCTACGTACCTTATGCTGCAGATGCAGAGAAATTCTTGGTCTACGCAAACCTGGATGGAAAAACCCAGGCATTCATCGTTGAAGCTGATGCCGAAGGTCTTACTGTAGGAGAAAAACAAAAGACCCTGGGAATCCATGCCTATCCCCTTTATTCATTGAAACTGGAGAAAGTGAAGATTCCCGCCAGCCAACAACTAGGAGGCGCGGATGGCCATCCCATGGATGTCATCCAGGGGTCCTGGAATATTGGTCTGGCTGCACTTGCTGTGGGTGTTGCCCAGGCAGCTTATGAATACGCTATTGAATACGCCAAGGACAGAGAGGTTTTTGGCGTCAAGGTAGCCCAGAAACAAGCTATCGCCTTTATGCTGGCTGAGATGGGCACAGATATCGAAGCTACCCGCCTGTTAGCCTGGGAAGCCGCCTGGATGATTGATGAAGGCAAAGAGGGAGCTTATAAACAGGCTTTCCTGGCCTACCATTCCGCGGTGGACATGGTCATGACGGTCACAGACCAGTCAGTCCAAATTCTAGGTGGACATGGATATATTCGGGAGCATCCTGTAGAAATGTGGATGAGGAATGGCCGTGGTTTTTCAACATTCACTGGCCTGGCAATGGTCTAAACCACAAGTCGATTATCCCCCACCCGGATATCTAATCCGGGTTTGAAAAAGGAGAAAGATCATGATTAGTTTCGAGATGCCAAAACCCCTGGTTCAAACCAGAACTGTGGTTGAAACAGTTGCCAACAATATGATGAGGACAATTTCCCGCGAATTGGATGAAAATGAACACGAGATCCCCTGGGCTTATATCGAATTCATGCACACAGCTACCAAAGCCCTGGGTAGCTCATCAATGGCTCCTGATGAAGCAGCTAAGAAGAAAAAAGAGGATGATCCAGAAAAGAAGAAACGCCCGCCCATCAATTACCAGCGCCTGATGGTGATGGTGGAAATGTTATCCTGGGGTGATGCGGGGATTTACCTCTGCACACCTGGTGGTATGCTGGGAGCGGCTGCAGTCAGCGCTGCTGGAACTCCAGAACAGAAGAAACGATTCCTGAGCCGTTTTACCGGCAAGGAACCTGTCTTTGACGCCATGGCCATGACCGAACCGCAAGCTGGTTCTGATACTTCGGCGATCCGGGCCACTGCCGTCCTGGATGAGAAAACCAATGAATGGATTCTCAACGGGGAAAAGATTTTCGTGACCGCCGGCAACAAGGCTCTGGTGGATTCAAAAGGATTCATCGTAGTTTGGGCCAGCCTGGACCTGGAAGCGGGCCGAGCAGGCATCCGTTCCTTTGTTATTGAAGCGGATACTCCCGGCTGCAAGGTCACTAAATTTGAAGAGAAAATGGGCATCCGGGCCAGCGATACAGTTTCAATAGTCATGCAAGACTGCCGGGTTCCTTTTGAAAACATCCTGGGGTCCCCAACTGTAGAAAAAAGCACAAAAGGTTATAAAGGCGCCATGGAAACCTTTGATGCCACCCGGCCCATTGTAGCTGCCTCTGCTCTGGGTGTAGCAAGGGCCGCCCTGGAATTTGTCCAGGAAAAACTGGCAGAAGAAGGAGTGGAGATCCGTTATGGTCTGCCGCGCCAGAAGATGTCCAACCTGGAACGTGAGATCATCGACATGGAAGCCCAGCTGCGCCAGGCCTGGCTGCTGACTGTAAAAGCCCTCTGGATGGCGGACAACAAACAATCCAATGGCGCTGTCGCATCGATGAGCAAGGTTAAAGCTGGGAAAGTAGCCACAGTGATCACCCAGAAAGCAGTTGAGTTGATGGGTCCTGTGGGATACAGCCGGGAATTCTTGCTCGAGAAATGGTTCCGGGATGCCAAGATCAATGACATCTTTGAAGGCACCGGCCAGATCAACTTGCTGGTCGTGGCCCGGAATATCCTCGGATACCGGGGCAGCCAACTCAGATAACTGGATGGAATAACTGTTTTCCAATATAACCTCCTGAAGGAGGAGAGAAACTATGAAATATCAAATCAACAAAGCAGTAGTTATTGGATCCGGAACGATGGGGGCTGCTATCGCTGCCCACCTGGCAAACACCGGCATCCAGACCAGTTTGCTGGATATAATTCCCCGAGACCTAAACGAGGATGAGAAGAAGAAAGGCCTATCCCTTGATGATCCAGCTGTTCGTAACAGGATCGTCAACAAGGGTTTTCAGGCTGCCTTAAAATCAAGGCCGGCAAGTTTTTATTCAGAAACACCGGCCAACCTGGTCAAGATCGGAAACCTGGAAGATGATTTCGATCTCATCAAGGATGCTGATTGGGTCATCGAAGTAATCATCGAAAACCTGAAAATCAAACAGGATCTAATGAAAAGGATCGATAAGATCCGTTCTGACACCACCATCGTCAGCACCAACACTTCCGGGATCCCTGTCACTTCCATCGCTAAAGGCCTCTCCAAAGGATTCCAGGAACACTTCCTGGGCACTCACTTCTTCAACCCTCCCCGCTACCTGAAACTCCTGGAGATCATCCCGACTGAGAATACAATGCCTGAGGTTGTGGAAGATATCAGTCATTTTGCTGAATATCGTCTAGGGAAAGGTGTGGTCTTGTGCAAGGACACACCAAACTTTGTCGCAAACCGGATAGGATTTGGCAGCGGAGCGTTTGCCCTGGACTTCATCCTTAAGAACAAGTATTCCGTTAAAGAGGTGGACAGCATTACAGGTCCGTTGATCGGTCGACCGAAAACCGCTACTTTCAGGTTGTTGGACCTGGTAGGGATCGATGTCTGGAATCACGTAGGAGCCAATCTTACTGAGGCTCTATCCGAAGACGATACAGCAATGCCATACCTGGCTTCCGAACCAGCCAATAAACTTATGAGCGACATGGTTGAAAAAGGAATGCTGGGCAATAAATCCAAACAGGGATTTTATAAACAGGTCAAAGTGGAAGGCAAAAAAGAATTCTGGCCCCTTAACCTGGAAACCAGAGAACACGAACCGGCCGAGGGCATCCGCTATGACTCAGTCGGCGCAGCCAAAGATATAGAGGATCTTGGTGAACGATTAACCAAAATGCTAGAAGGCGATGATCGGGCTGCTGATCTGGTGCGAGCAATAACCCTCCAGGGATTATCATATGCTTCTCACTGCATTCCTGAAATCGCCGATTCTGCAAAACCCATCGATGACGCTATGAGATGGGGTTTCGGCCATGAGGCCGGCCCCTTCGAGATTTGGGACCTTTTGGGAGTAGAGAAACTCACGAAATTGATGAAAGAAGCTGGTTTCCCGGCTGCCCCCTGGGTAGAGAAGATGGTCGATGATGGAGTTACCGGATTTTATGAATATGAAGGAAAACAAAAGACCACTGTCTATGAACCAGGGACGAAGAAATATGCCCCTGTCCTGCCAACTCCTCAAATCCTCCTACTAAGTGAGGTTAAAAGCGATCAAAAAAAGATCCTGGACCGTAACACAAGCGGTTCCCTGGTCGATCTTGGTGACGGCGTTGCCTGTATTGAATTCCAGACCAAGATGAACGCCATCGATGATGACACGCTCAACCTTATGAACAAGTCTCTGGACTATGCCATGCAAGCAAATTTGAATGGCATTGTGGTCGGTGGAGATTCCGCAAACTTCAGTGCTGGCGCTAACCTGTTTGGAGTAGTTATGGCCGCCCAGGGAGGTATGTGGGATCAGCTGGATGAGATCGTTCGCAAACTGCAGGATGTGAATATGCGCATGCGCTATTTTCCCAAACCTGTAGTAGTAGCTCCTTCCGGTTTGGCAATTGGCGGCGGAGCTGAGATCACCATGCACGGCAATCGTGTAGTAGCCGGAGCTGAGCTTTATATCGGGTTAGTAGAAGTCGGTGCAGGTGTCATCCCCGCCGGTGGTGGAACCAAAGAGATGATCCGCAGAGTTATCAATCCACCCATGCGAACCAATGACGCAGTATGCTTCCCCTACCTTCAGCGAGTTTTTGAACAAGTCGGCATGGGAGCAGTTGCCACAAGCGCCGTAGAAGGCCAGGAAATGGGATATCTAGGGCAAGCTGACCGGATCATTATCAATCGCGACCATCTATTGGCTGAAGCCAAACGCGAGGTTCTGCACATGGCCCAGGGTGGTTATCAACCTCCTCCGCCAGAAAAAATGTATGCGGCTGGTCGTGATGGCCTGTCAGGATTAAAGATCGGCCTGCACAGCTTTAGATCGGGTGGATATATCACTGAATATGAAGTAGAAATCGGCAGTAAATTAATCCACGTTATGACCGGAGGGAATATATCCCAACCTGAATGGGTAGATGAACAATACTTCCTGGACTTGGAGCGGGAAGCATTCCTCAGTTTATGCGGAGAAAAGAAAACTCAGGAGAGAATGTGGCATCTGCTTCAAAAAGGCAAGGTACTTCATAATTAATCCCCAAGGAATTCCGACCAGGAAGTGAAGGAGAGTCATATGATAGAACCAAAAGATCCAAAATATGATCCAGTCATAGTTGCTGCTACAAGAACCGCTGTAGGAAAGGCAAAACGAGGAACACTGAAATCTACTCGCCCGGAAACACTGGCCTCAGCTGTGATCATTGAACTTCTCAAACGAGCCCAGAATCTGGATCCCCATGAGCTGGACGATTTGATTGTAGGGTGCGCGTTTCCGGAGGGAGAACAGGGAATGAATATCGCCCGGCAAATCGGCTTCCGGGCTGGGCTCCCCGTAGAGATCCCCGCAGAAACTGTTAACCGTTTCTGTTCCTCTGGTGTGCAAAGTATTGCCCATGCGGCCCAAGCAATCTCGGCAGGATATTTTGACGCCGCTATTGCCGGTGGAGTTGAAGTGATGAGCATGGTGCCGATGACCGGATACAAATTCAGCCCGGACCAGAACCTTGCAGATGATTATCCGGAAGCGTACACCAGCATGGGCATCACAGCAGAAAATGTCAGTGAGCGCTATAAGATCACCCGGGAAATGCAGGACGAGTTCGCCCTCAAGAGCAACCAGAAAGCCCATGAGGCTGTTGTATCCGGCCGTTTTGATGAAGAGATAGTCCCTCTTGAACTTGAGATCGTCACGCCCGCAGGGACAAAACAGATCACCTTCAAACGCGATGAAGGACCTCGCGGTGATACCAGTCTGGACTTATTAGCCAGATTAAGGCCGGCATTTAAATTGGGCGGCACAGTCACAGCTGGAAATTCCTCTCAAATGTCAGACGGGGCAGCTGGTGTGATCATCATGTCCAAAGCCAAAGCAGATGCCCTGGGACTAAAACCGTTAGCACGATTTGTTTCTTTTTCCGCCGGAGGCGTTGCTCCGGACATCATGGGTATGGGTCCCATTGCGGCAGTGCCCAAGGTGCTGGAACGGACAGGTATGAGCCTGAAGGATATCGAGTTGATCGAATTAAATGAGGCTTTTGCAGCTCAGGGTCTGGCTGTTATCCAAGAATTGGGCTTAAACCAAGAGATCACTAATGTCAATGGCGGCGCAATCGCTCTGGGCCACCCGCTGGGATGCACAGGAGCTAAATTATCAGTCCAGATGATCCATGAACTGAAGAGAAGGGATCTTGAATTTGGGTTGGTGACCATGTGCATCGGCGGCGGTATGGGCGCAGCGGCGATCTTCCAGAATATAAACTGATCAGGATCACATTAAGGAGAGAATAATGGCTGAATATACAGTAAAAGAATTGATCTTCAATCACGAGAAAGCTTTTATGCCCGAGAAAGCAGCCGGTTTGGACGCTGTGGTCCAATACCATTTGACTGGGGATGAAGGGGGAGACTATATCATCACTATAGGGGGTGATAAATGCAAAGTAGAGGAAGGTGTGGCTGAAAATCCCGTTATGACCATGACCGCAGATGGGAAATACTTCGGAGATGTACTGCTCGGAAAAGCCGATGGCATGAAAGGATTCATGGACGGCAAACTCCAATTGGCCGGTGACCTTAACCTGGCCATGAAATTAACCAGTTTCTTTAAGATGGGTTAACTGCTCTTAAAAACTAATATAAAATAATCAAATTAACACGAAATCAATTAAATTAATTCTTGCCAGATTTCTTGTTTAGGAATTTCAAATCCATCAGAACCACCATGCGATATAATTTGCATGGTGGTTTTTCTGGGGTTATCTCAACCAATATTTCCATTATCTTCCAGAAAATGAAAACGGCTCTTTTCATTGCTAAATTATTTAGTTTAATTTTTACCGGGTCATTAAATGTCGACAAGTGAATCACCCGCCAAAAAAGGCATCAGCTTCCAGCGGAAGGACCAACACCTAAGTCTTACATACATCTCTGGACTAGATGGCATCAGGGCAATTTCCGTGATTGCTGTGATCTTTTACCATGCCAATTTTTCCTGGGCCTTGGGCGGCTATTTAGGCGTAGAATCATTCTTCGTTATCTCCGGATATTTGATCACATCATTGCTGATTAACGAATGGAATAAATCAGGAGGCATAAATCTTCTTAAATTCTGGCTTAAACGGGCCAGGCGGCTGCTTCCTGCCCTGTGGTTATTAATAGTCACTTTAGCTATCACAATTCCAGTATTGGCCCGTGATGGGATCTCCAATTTTCTTAAGGATATCCCTCCCGCTCTGTTCTATTACACAAATTGGGCTTATATCTTCCGAAATACTTCATATTTTGAGACCTTCGGACGACCACCTTTATTAAAACATTTGTGGTCATTAGCCATAGAAGAACAATTCTATTTATTCTGGCCGATAATTTTATTTCTTCTACTGAAAGTATTTGGAAACAGAAAACGGAAAAATCTCTTGTACCCTATCTTGGTGCTGGTTGTAATATCAGCACTCTGGATGTCATCACTTTTTACTTTAACGAATGATGCTTCTCGAGTGTATTTTGGCACTGACACCAGAGCAGCCGGCCTTCTGATCGGCGCTTGCCTGGCAACTCTCTGGCAACCCTGGAAAGAATCTCATCAAAAACCTCGGAAAAAATGGCTGATAGATATCCTGGGATGGGGTTTATTGTTCCTGATCATTTATTTTTTTGTGACCTTAAATGAATTTCATCCTCTTCTCTACCACGGCGGAATTACTATATTTTCACTAGCCAGTGCCGGATTGATATTCGCGGCTACACATTCCGAGACTACTATAAGCCGTTTCCTAGAGATCCCCATTATGCGATGGCTTGGTACTCGTAGTTACGGAATATACCTGTGGCATTTTTCGGTCTTCATGATGTCTCGATCTGGTTCAGATGTGAACCTACCCGTAATTCCCCTTTTTGCCATCCAGTTATTACTTACTTTACTAATTGCTGAGGCTAGCTACCGCTGGATTGAACTTCCAATCCGGAAGGTCGGATTTAGATCTTTTGGTGCCTCGATAAAAAAGCTAATTATAAAAAAGCCCTATCCCTATCTAATATCCATAATCATCTTAGTAATCTTCACTTTCAGCGCCACGAATATCGGAAGAGAATTAATCAGGGGAACCTTCACATCTGATTTCTTTCGTATCCAAACCTCATCTTCAGAAAATTTAATCCCAGATGGAAAAGAAGTGAGCCAACCCTACTCACCTCAACCTTCCCAAACCGGGGAAACACAAAGTCCGCCACCAACAAATACAGCTGAAGTGAGTCCTCAAACTCCAACTTTACCTTCCACTTTATCAACCCAGGTAGAGCAACAGGCCATTGGGACAGAGATAATAGGGCCCCAAGCAACTGAGGAATACCATAACATGGAATACACCTTTATCGGCGATTCCGTCATGGAAGGTGTGTCTGAGATGCTGCTAGCTACTTTTGTAGAGAATATTTACATCGATACAGAAAAAAGTCGAAACATGGAAGATGGTCCTGAAATTATAGACGCGCTAGCAGAAGAAGGAAACCTTGCCCCAATCGTTATCATCCATCTGGGCACTAATAGACTATTTGAAGAAGATCATTTCCAATCTTTATTGGAAACGCTGGCCAATCATCAGGTTACCCAGATTTACATCATAAATGTTCGAAGGCCGATCCGATGGGAATCATTGGCAAATAAGCGCCTCAAAGAAGGTGCAAGTGGTTGGGACCAAGCCATCCTGCTTGATTGGTATACGAAATCCGACAATAAACCAGGATATTTTGGTGAGGATCAAGTTCATCTGACTACTTATGGCAAAAAAGCTTATCTGAACCTCATCCAGGATACAATTGCTGACAATTCTGATTGATCCAGGCAATTCCCAAGGGAAATCATCCCCCTACCCTTCAAACTCCACAACTTCCAGATTATCCAACACTTCTTGATACAAGCCCTGAACAATCTCTTTTACCTTATCAACTACCTTATCAAGCGGAATTGTGCTCTTTTCACTCTCAGTGCGGAGTTTGGCTTCAATACCGCCTTCCTTTAACGATCGAGAGCCCACTGTCAATCTTAGCGGTATGCCGATCAGGTCCGCATCATTAAATTTCACGCCAGGGCTTTCGTCCCTATCGTCAAACAGGACTTCCAGGCCGGCTGCCGTCAGATCCTTGTAGAGCTGTTCAGTAACTTTTTTCACCTCGCCGCTTTCGTCTTTTTTTCCTGTCAGTTCAACTAAGTGCACTTCATAGGGAGAGATCGTGATGGGCATGATCAAACCGTATTTATCGTTATATTCCTCAGCAACAGAGGCCAGCAAACGGCCGCTGCCAATGCCGTAGCTTCCCATTACAACCGGTTTTTCACTTCCATCTGCGTCTTGATAGGTCGCGCCGACTGCCTCGCTGTACCAGGTTCCAAGTTTGAAGATATTGCCAACTTCAATACCTCGGACTGCCTTCAGGGCTGCGCCACAGCTTGGGCAAGCATCCCCATCTTGGGCGGCTGCAATATCAGTCACAATATCGGCAGTAAAGTCGCGGCCGTAGTTAACATTTTTAAAATGGAAACCTTCTTCATTAGCTCCCGCCACCAGGTTAGGAGATTCCGGGATCAAGTCATCCACAACTACCAGGATGTCCTTTAACCCTACCGGTGATGCATATCCCGGCACAGCACCGCAAGCTTTAATCTCTTCTTCCTCAGCTGGCCTGAGGCTTCTGGCGCCAACAGCGTTCACCAGCTTGGTCTCATTCAATTCCATATCGCCCCGCACAATGGCAAATACCAGCGTTTCCTCTTCACCCTCTTCTGTTGATTTGGCTGCCATCATAAAAACTACTTTGTCCGTTTTGCTCTCGGGAATTTCCAGCAAAGCTGCTAGATCGGCAATGGTTTTTGTATCCGGCGTGGCGATCTTCTCACGTTTGAGAGCTTTTTCTTCTTCAGCCTTGACCTTCTTAAATTCCGCGATTTGGCGATTAGCAGAATATCCGCATTTATCACACAACAGCAGGGTATCCTCTCCAATAGGAGTGATGTACATATACTCATGAGCCACGTTACCGCCCATCATACCTACGTCGGATTCCACAACGATAACAGGCAGCTTGCAGCGTCCAAAGATATTAAAATAAGCCTGGTAATGATTGGCATACTGGAAGTCCAATCCTTCCCAATCCCGATCAAGGCTGTAGCTGTCTTTCATGGTGAATTCCCTGACCCGGATCAAGCCCGCCCTGGGTCGGGGATCATCACGCCATTTGGTTTGGATATGATAGATCATCATCGGCAGCTGGCGGTAGGACTGGACCTCATCCTTTACAACAGCAACCACTGCTTCCTCATGGGTCATGGCCAGCACCATGTCACGGCCATTGCGGTCTTGGAAGCGGCCCATTTCCGGACCTACTTTCTCCCAGCGCCCTGTTGCTTGCCAGATCTCCGCCGGATGCACCACCGGCATGGACATTTCCTGCCCATCGATCTTATTCATTTCGTCCCGCATGATATTTTCGATCTTGGTCAGGGAGCGTTTTGCCAGCGGCATGGATGTGAAAATTCCTGCTGCCATCTGGCGTATATAACCAGCACGGACCAGCAGTTGATGGCTGATGACCTCCGCATCTGACGGGGCTTCCCTGAGTGTTTGACTTAGTAATTTGGACATTCTCATGGAGGTTCTCCTAAATTCATATAAAAATCAATAAAAACCTCCGGAATTTCAATCCGGAGGTTTATCTGTTTCATCCAACAAAACCCAGCGCCAGGCGACCGAAATCCATCTACAGGATCTGGATGCTAGGGACGGGAGCTTTAGATTGATTCCTTTTGTTCATGATTAAATTAGTGTACCAAAGGCTGTAAGCCTGTCAAGGATGGATATGGTCTAGGGCCCTTCGTCTAGCCTGTCCCCAGTATACACTGAGCGCGAGCGAAGCGGGAATCTAGGGGCTCATGGTAAACTCTTAACTTCGAATTGGACGAAGATGGTGAACATCCTTTCCATGATGATTGCACCAGATTTGCACCAAGAAACACTCACGAATTCAACTGGTTTGGCGGCTTGATTTCACCCATGTCCTTGACAAACAGCATAAATGGCAACAATAAATATCAGGCAGTTATTGATAACCGTTGAGAAATGATTTCGTCCAGGCAATGATTGCTTCCCCGGAAGGAAATTTCCACTATTTCTAGATCCAAAAATATATATATATTTTTACGGTTTGGGTTTTTAAATCACTCCCGGGGTAACACCTGCTGCACCATAAACGGCGCTGGTAATGAGGTTCTCCCTAAATTAATTGGTCTAAAGAATAACCCAGAAAGTCGAACTCATCCCAAAATAAGCTGAAAATTAGTTCAAGATGTGACACTTATCATAGTGTAAACTGGTATTATCCTTCCTATAATACATCGCATCGCAATAACAACTATTTTTTTAACACAACAAATAGCTACTTAGCAAGCCTTGGGTTGTCGAGGCAACCCCGTGACAATTTGCCTAACCCTTGATATATTACAAATATATCCTATGTCCAAATTACAGTGGCAGAGATCGCCATATCTCCATTTAACTCCTACTGCGATAAACAAGCTATCATTCCTACAAGCCAAATTGGAAAATCCTAAGGAGGTGCAAGTCGCAAGAAATATAATAATCAGAACTTACAATCCCAGTATTTTATTAACAACCTTTTTAAGGAGGATTTCTTAATGAAATTCAAACAATCGAAAGTATTCATTATCGTGGCTGTATTGATCACGCTGTCACTCGTGATTGCAGCCTGCAAGGCTCCTGAACCCGAAGCTGAAGTATTCAAAGTCGGCTTCTTGGGCCCATACTCTGGTCCGAGCGCTCAGACTGGAAAACAATTCAAAGGCGGGGCGGAAATCGCCCTCGAAGAAGTAGACTATCAAATTGGACCTTACACCATTGAACCGGTGTGGGTTGACTCCCAATCTGATCCCGCCAAGGCCTCCCAGGCTTATGAGCAGGCCGTGGTACAGGATGGCATCCAGGCTGGCGCCCTCAACTGGCACAGTTCAGTTGCTGTTGCCGTCATGGAAGTGACCGCCAAACACCAGATCCCACACATCTTTGGCTTTGGAGCTACCGAAAAAGTAAACGAAACCTTTGCATCTGACACCGCGAAATACGGCTACTGGTCAACCAAGGGTTGGCCCACCCCAGCGAAACTCGGCAACAAGTACATTAATGCACTGGAATACTACATTGAACAGGGCGTCTATGCTCCCGAATCCAAAACCGTAGCGATCTACGGCGAGGACACCGACTGGGGCCGCAGCTTCGCCGCTGGCGTGATGGACCTCTTTGAAGCAGCTGGTTGGGAAATCGTTTCCGAAGAGTATTTCCCTCTCGAACAGACCGAATACACCGCTTATCTGAACCAGGTGAAAGATCTTGCCCCGGCTGTTCTGGCTGGCACCAGCACTTCACCCCCACAGATAACCTCCCTGATCAAACAGGCTGATGAAATTGGCCTGGAAAGTCTGATCATTGCGGATGGCCTCGGATGGGTGGATTTCTGCAGCCTGACCGGCTCTTCCGCGAACCTGGTGATGGACCAGATCGCTGGTTGGTCTGGCGATGAAGGTTTTGCCTTTGCAGAGGAATTTGAGGAGAGGTACAACCTAAGCCCAAGCACATCCTCCGCCGGTCTCGCTCATGACGGCACTAAGATGCTGCTGGAAATCATGCAGGCTGTTTATGATGAGAACGAAGTGATCACCAGCGAGCTTATCCAGCAGTTTGTGGAAGAGAAGATCTGGACCGGTGAATGGTCCATGACTGACGGAATCGTGATGGTTGAATACAAGTACACCGAAGAAACCACACCTGATCCCGTTGTTGGCCCTGGCTTCTACACCTTCCCCGTGCTGCAGTATGAGTACGTTGATGGCAAATGCCTCGGCAAACCGATCTATCCGGTTGAAGGCGCAGTACAGGACCTTTTGGTTCCCTAAAGGATAATCCAACCCGGATGATTAACAAGGGGTGGTGCGGTTTTTCCCGCCACCCCTTGTTTTAGAAAGGAAAGAGGACATGATATTAGACACAAAAGAGGTGACCAAGAGATTTGGTGGATTAACCGCTGTAAATCAGGTATCCATGCAAATCGGAGAGGGAGCAATCTTCGGGTTGATCGGCCCCAATGGAGCTGGGAAAACCACCTTTTTAAATTCGATTGCCGGTAAATTCCCCCCCACTAGCGGAAAGGTAATCTTCCGAGGAGAGGAAACCACCGGACTACCGGCGGAAGCGATGTGCAAACGGGGACTGGCCCGGACGTTTCAGATACCACGTCCTTTTCCGAAATTGACAGTTCTCGAAAATGTCAAGGTTGGCGCTGTTTTTGGTCCCTCTGCTCACGGATTGAAATCTGCTGAGATCAGGGCTCGTGAAGCCCTGGAGTTTGTGGAATTTAATCTGCCAATTAACACACCAGCCTCGCAGTTAAACGCTGTCCAACTGAAAAGAATTGACCTGGCACGAGCCATATCCTGCCAACCGAAATTATTATTGCTGGATGAACTTGCTTCCGGATTAACCCCCGGTGAACTGGATTCAATGATGGCCCTCATCAAGCGCATTCGTGATGACGGTGTAACCATCATTGCCATAGAACATATCATGCGTGTGATCAAAGGAATCTGCGATGAGGTGATGGTGATTGAATACGGCATAGAGATCGCCAGGGGCACTCCAGACGAAGTGCTCAACAATCGCAGGGTTATCGAAGCTTATTTAGGAGAAGAAGCTTATTCGGAAGAAGAGGAGGCCCCCGATGCTAGAGCTTAAGAATCTGGACTCCGGATATGATTTTCTTCAGGTGCTGTGGGGAGTCTCCTTTACTGTTGAGAAAGGAGAATTCATCGCCCTGATAGGACCGAACGGCGCTGGAAAGTCCACCACATTGCGTACTATTGCTGGACTGTTAAAACCCAAGGGCGGGGATATTCTGTTTAATGGGGAATCCATAATAAACAAGCGCCCTCACATTATCAGTCGGATGGGAATCAGCTATATCTCGGAAGCCCTGAATTTATTTACTGATATGTCTGTCCAAGAGAACCTGCTGCTGGGTGCCTATGCTGTTAAACAACGGGAAACCCAGCTGGAAACCCTGGATTATATTTTTGAGCTTTTTCCACGCTTGGAAGAGAGAAAAGACCAGCTAGCAGGCACGATGAGCGGAGGCGAGCGGAAAATGCTGGCTATTGCCAGGGGTATGATGTCCAATCCCACCCTGATGCTTGTGGATGAGCCTTCCCTAGGACTGCAGCCCAACCTGACCCATGCTGTGTTCGAGGCTTTGTTAAAACTGCACAAACAAGGTGTGACTATCCTGCTTGTGGAGCAGAATGTCAATGCCACCCTGGAAATTACCGACCGTGCTTATATTCTTGAACAGGGCAAGATCGTTATGGATGGGTCGAGTCATGAAATGAAAGGCAACGACCATGTTCGAAATGCTTATCTGGGCATTTAGGTGAATGTATTATTCTGGTACTGCTGGGTTTATTAACGGTACAGCTAGGGAGAAAAGCATATGACGAAAGAAACCTCTGAGGGACCCATGATCACGGTAAATATCCTGCACCGGCTCAAAGATAATTTGCCAGTTGTGGTAGTGTCAATATTTTCGATTGTTCTCTTCATCATGATCGGCTTTAAAGGCGGCGCACCCCAGTTATTTAACGTAATCGTTACCGGGGGCATGTGGGCTCTGCTGGCAACCGGTCTGGCGTTGGTCTTTGGCGTGATGAATATCCCCCACTTTGCCCACGGGGAATCATTTATGGTGGGGGCATACGTAGCCTACTTCACCTTTACTCCCATTAACAAAACCTTCCTCGCTAGCGGCAGTAAATTCCTGCTCTATTTGGGACCTTTTCTAGCAATCATCGCTGCAGGTTTAGCTGGATGTGTGTTGGGCATCATCATTGAGAAGATTATTTTTGCCCCCCTAAGGCACCGCACCAAGGAAGGCTGGGTCATGAATGCCTTCCTGCTGACGGTTGGCCTATCATTCATCCTCACCAACGGCACAACCCTCGCTTTGGGTCCAAACTTCAGAGGGATCTCACGCTACTTTGATGTACCGTCCCTTGAAATAATGGGTGCTTATATCGCTGTGGATCGCATTGTCGCAGCTGCCATTGCCCTGGTTACGATTGGCCTACTGTGGTTTTTCCTTCGGCGGACCAAGACCGGTCGCGCTATCCGGGCCGTCTCTCAAGACGAGACTGGCGCCCAACTGGTTGGCATTGACCTGGATTTTATCCAAACTCTCACATTTTCCTTGGCAACGGGTATGGCGGCAATTTCAGGTGCCTCGCTTTTGTTCATGTTCCAGGCTTACCCAACTGTGGGCCTCACTCCTCTTTATTTCTCATGGTATGTGGTTATGCTGGTTGGTTTGGGCAATATCGCCGGAGCGATTGTGGGCGGTTTTATAGTAGCCCTGCTGCAATCCGGCACACAGCTCTTTATCGGTCTCTCCTGGCAGTCGGTTGTACCAACCGTTGTCATGATCCTGGTGCTGATGATGGCTCCATCCGGTATATTCGGCAGTGAAGTTAAGGGTGTTCAGGAACAATAATAGAGGAAATAAAAAAATAATGAATTCAACTGCAACTTTCGTAGAAAAAGGAACTCTCTGGCAGAGATTTATCTCCTTCATCAACAAAATTGGCTTCTCTCCCCTCGGTTTGGCCCTGCTGCTTATTGTAGCCGTTCTGCCCAATTTTTATCCCTTCTCCCAGGAATATGTTATCCGCTGGTTGATCATGGGGGCTTTTCTGGCTGCCCAATCCGTGGCGTTTGACTTCACGGCGGGATATATAAATATCGTAAACTTTGGTTTTGCTGCCTTGCTGGGGTTAGGCGCTTATACTTCAGGGATCTTTGCCAATACCACGCCCTTCCTGCTTTACGCTCCCGGGCTTAGCCCCTGGATAACTATCTGGATTGGCGCCCTAGTGGCTGGCCTGGTAGGGTTTGTGCTGGGCATTCTCACCCTGCGCATGAGAGGTATTTTTGCGGCAGTCATGGCCTGGTTTGTCGGCATCGCCCTAATGGGCCTGGTGAACAACCTGACTGATCTCACCCGCGGCCCTCTGGGGATGAACCCGGTCAAGTTCATCGAAACGCCCAACAACTTGCCCTATTTCTATATTATCCTGTCGATGATGGTATTAATTTATATCGTCCTGAAACTGATTGTAGGTTCCAATATCGGGCTGGCCTTTAAAGCGATTGGCCAGAATCCAGATGCAGCCCGGGCCTCCGGGATCAACCCCACAAAATACCTGGTCTTCAACTTCACCCTCTCTGCATTTTTTGCCGGACTACTGGGCGGTTTTTACGCCCACTTCTTTGGATCCTTAACTCCCAGCACTTTGATGCACACCTCCAAAACAGTTGAGATCCTGGCTATCGCCTATATCGGTGGCAGGGGCAGCCTATGGGGCGGTATCGCTATAGCCTTCCCATTTGTTTTCTTCATCGAATTCCTACGTTCGAACCTATCCAGCCTGCCTGGCATCCATATGGTGATTTACGGCGTTTTGATGGTTTCGATCATGATTTACTACCCAAATGGGTTCAGCGGTTTTTACTTCTGGGCCGTGGCTAAAATAAAAAGCTTGTTAAAGAAATAATGAACCACACATCCCTGGAGAGGAAAACCCTCTATTCTCCCCAGGGGTTTTAACGGAAGAGAAACTCTAATCTCTTTCCACTTCCAACATCCCAACTTACACTTCATTGATCTCAAAAATAATAAGGAGACAATCATCCATGCAGCCGCTTGAACTTCTTTCCGCCTCTGACCTGGAGGCAATCCACCAGGCCACAATGGAAATCCTTCACGAGATAGGCATACACTTCCCGCACGAGGAGGCGTTGAACATCTTCAAAGAACACGGATTCAGAGTAGAGAACCAACTTGTTTTCCTGGAAGAAAAACAAGTCATGGAAGCGATAAAGGATATCCCTTCCAGATTCACCATTCAAGCCAGAAATTCCAATCACGACGTTACCATCGGTGCCGGATATCCAGTATTTGCTCCCGGATACGGAGCGCCCTTTTTAATTGATCCCGAGATCGGCAAACGCACACCCACCTTTCAGGATTATGAGAATCTGGTCTGCCTGGCTCACATGCTGCCCAATCAAGATATGAGTGGGCATCTAATGATCGAACCTCAAGATATACCGCCAGAAACAGCCCATCTGCGAATGGTTGCCGCCAATATTCAACTCTCAGATAAGGCATTTATTGGTAGCACAGAAGGGAAAGTTGGTGCAGAGCATACCATGGATATGATTGAAATCCTGTTTGGCGACCCCACAAAAGGCCATTTCACCACCGGCTTGATCAATCCGCTCAGCCCGCTGAGCTACAGCATGGATATGGTAGATGCCCTGCTTGTGTATGCCCGTGCCAATCAACCGGCTGTGATTGCTAGTTTAATCATGGCTGGCTCCACTGGTCCTATTACAATGGCCGGGATGCTTGCTCAGCAAAACGCGGAATTGCTTTCTGGCATTGTCCTTACTCAATTGGTCAATCCCGGTGTTCCCGTTATTTATGGATCCACTTCCACAAATATCGATATGAAGACTGGCGGGCTGGCAATCGGAAGCCCGGAGCTTTCGCTTTGTATTGCCGCTCATGCACAACTGGCCCGCAAATACGGTCTGGCATCGCGAGGAGGAGGCGCTCTGACGGATTCCAGTACCCTGGACGCCCAGGCCGGGTATGAATCCATGTTCAGCCTGTATACAACATTAAACAGCGGGATAGATTTTGTCCTCCACGCGGCAGGCATAATCAGCTCATATCTGGCATTTTCATATGAAAAATTTGTTATGGACGATGAACTTTGCGGTATGCTGAAACATTTCTGGGCCGGCTTTGATGTCACACCCGAAACCCTGGCTGTTGAAGTGATCAAAAACGTTGGACACGAAGGCCATTTTCTGGGAGAGTCCCAAACGCTCGAACGCTGCCGGACTGAGTTCTGGATGCCAGAGCTCGGAGACCGCACCGGATTGGAAGCCTGGTGGGGAGGAGAACAGGAAAACACAACCGCTAGATGCGGCCAGCGCTGGAAGAAACTTCTGGCTGACTACCAGGAACCCAAACTAGATCAATCAGTTAATACTCAGCTGCAGGATTACCTCGAAAAAGAGCTCCAATAGACCTGTTTGGTGCGACAAAAATCATATATTTGCATTACATACATCGTATTTTGCCCCCATCCCCTCCTACTCTGATATATTTGTAATATACTAGAGAGGGAGGGTCAGCTTTATATCTATATTTGCAAGGAGAATCCATGTCAGAGAGTTTAAAAACATTAGTAACATCACCAACCAAAACAGTTGAAATCCACCGCTCGAATCCAACCGTCATTATTGGAGAAAGAATCAACCCTACCGGTAGAAAAGCCCTACTGGCAGAACTCAAAGAAGGCAAGTATGACATTGTCAAAAGGGATGCCATTGCCCAGGTCGAGGCCGGGGCCGCCATCATCGACGTCAATGCCGGCGTCCCGGGTGCCGACGAAGAACCCATTCTCAAAAACATGATACTTGCTATCATGGAAGTCACCGACGCCCCTCTTTGCATCGATACAGCCGATAACACAGCCCTGGAGACAGCCCTGTCGGTGTATAAGGGCAAAGCCCTGATCAACTCGGTCAATGGCGAAGAAGAACGAATGGCAAGTGTGCTGCCCCTGGTGAAGGAATACGACGCCTCGGTGATCGCTCTCTGCATGGACGATGACGGCATTCCCCCCACAGCAAAAGATCGTTTAAAAGTGGCCGCCAAAATGATTGAGCGAGCAGGCAAACTTGGCATCTCGGCTGATCGTCTGATCATTGATCCCCTGGCCCTGACCATGGGATCTGATCATACGGCCGGCATGATCGCCATAGATACCATCCGCATGGTGGTCCAGGAATTCGGCGTTAACATCACAATGGGCGCCAGCAATATTTCCTTTGGTATGCCCGATCGGGCTGCGATCAATGCCACCTTTATCGCCATGTCCATCCTGGCAGGAATGACCTGCCCAATCACCAACCCCCTGGAAGTAGAAGTCAATCTGGCCATACAGGCGGCCGATCTTGTTATGGGACGAGATGATTTTGGGATGAACTGGATCAAATCCTTCCGGGCTCGCACCAAGGAATCTTAGGATCTGTAATGAACCAAACCAACGCTGAGCAAGCCTACCAGATAATCAAAAGCCGAATTATCAGAACCGAGTTAAATCCCGGGGCTGTCATTGATGAATCTGAATTGATGGACGACCTTGGGTTAGGCAGGACCCCGATCCGGGAAGCCCTGAATAGGCTGCAGTCTGATGATCTGGTGGTTGTAAAACCCCGCCGTGGAATTTTTGTCGCCGAATTGGCTATTACCGATCTGTCGCAAATCTTTGAGGTCCGTGTGGAATTGAAATCCCTGGCTGTCAAACTGGCCTGCCAGCGGATCACTGAGAGTCAACTCCAGCGACTTGAAAAACTGTCCGATCAGTTTTTGAAATCATCCATCAGCTCAAAGCAAGAGATGATCGAGCTGGACAGTAATTTCCATGCTTTGGTCCGGGAAGCCACTCACAACCGGTTCCTGATCTCCAACCTGGAGTACTACTACAACCTGTCCCTGCGGATCTGGTATCTGGCACTACCGCGCACAACAATGGAGGAAATCGACGTCAAGGCCCACTGTAAACTATACGAGGCCATCGCAGCAAAGGATGAGGATTTAGCTGTCGAGATAATATCCAAACATATCCGTGACTTTCACAAGACAATCAAGAATTACCTGTAAGGAATCAATATTCATCCAATAATGAAGTTTAAGGAGGTTATTAAAAATGAGTGAAGTTTTATCCACAATATCCACCATGATTATCGAGGGCAACTTCGTCGACATGGTGAATATCACCAAGCAAGCCCTCGAGGAAGGTCTGAATCCTGAGCAAATTCTCAACAACGGGCTGATGCCAGGCATGGACCATGTCGGCGTGGAGTTTAAGGCCGGTAACATGTTCGTCCCTGAGGTGCTGCGCTCCGCAAAAGCCATGCAGGTATCCATGGATATTCTCCGCCCCTTGCTAGCAGAAACAGGCATAGAGACTGCCGGTAAGATTGTCATTGGGACAGTTAAAGGCGACTTGCATGATATTGGCAAAAACTTGGTCGGGATGATGTGTGAGGGAGCGGGTTTTGAAATTATCGATCTGGGCAAGAATATTGAGCCGGAAGCATTTGTTGAAGCAGTCAAGGAACATAAACCCAATATCCTGGGTATGTCCGCCCTGCTGACCACCACAATGCGCACCATGGAGCGCACCATCAAGGCCCTGGAAGAGGCTGGTGTCCGCGACATGGTAAAAATCATGATCGGTGGTGCTCCTGTCACCCAGGATTTCGCAAACCAGATCGGTGCGGATGGTTATGCAGCCAATGCGGCTTCCGCCTCAGATATGGCCAGACAGTTGACCGCCTAATTAAGGATTAAACCTTCAAGGAGCATTAGTATGAGAACTAATTACCGCGCAAATTCCGGTGTACGCTTCCGGATGTTATCTGACGATCAACTTCAGGAGCTGTTTGATGGCGTTCTCCATGTCCTGGAGTATATTGGGCTGGAAGTAAAACACGAACACGCCCGGGAGGTTTTGAAAGCAGCAGGCGCCTGGGTAGACGGCGATCGTGTTCGGCTGCCATCCCATATGGTGAAAGATGCACTGGCTAAAGCGCCTCGCAGCTTCACCGTGTTTGCCCGCGACGGCAATCCTGAACATGATATCCACATCGGTCCCGGGCGAGCCCATTTTGGCCCTGGTCCTACTTGCGTGTATTTTATTGACGTAGAGACCATGGAACGGAGGCCTTACCAGCTCAGCGATGTACCCAACGTTGCCAAGGTTGTAGACTCCCTGCCCAATATCGATTTCTGTGAATCTCTTGGGTCCGTGGACAATGTTCCCTACGATCTCAGCGCCCTATACGAATTTGCAGAAATGTTCCGCCACACCACCAAACCCATTGTAGCCTGGTCATTTGATTATTATGATTCCAATGCCATTCATCGTATCGCAGTAGAGGAAGCGGGCGGGCAGGATGCCTTTGAAAAACGCCCCACCTACATCCACTACTGTGAGCCCCTCTCACCGCTAATTTCCACCACGGATTCTCTGAATAAGCTGGTTTTTGCAGCCGAACACCGCATTCCCCTAGTTTTCACCCCCTGTCCCCTGGCAGGCGGCACTGCACCGGTTACACCCGCAGGGATCATTATTCAGGCGGCAGCCGAATCCTGGATGGGGCTGACCATCGCCCAGAACATCCAACCGGGACTGCCTTTCATTATGGGCGGCGTGCTTTCCGTGATGGATATGAGTGCCATGATCCTCAGCTACGGCGCACCGGAGTTGTCTCTGATGATGGCCGGCATCACCGAACTGGCCCACTTCGCGGGGCTGCCACTCTGGCAAACCGGCGGATGCACTGATTCGAAGACTTTTGACGAACAGGCTATCACTGAAGGCTCCCTGTCCGTGTTCTTCTCCGCCTTATCAGGTGGAGATCTATGCCACGATGTTGGTTACACGGAAAGCGGAATGACAGGTTCGGTCTTCCAGCTGACCGCAATGGACGAGGCCATTGGCTATGCCCGCCGCATCACACGCGGAATCGAAGTCAATGAAGACACCCTGGCCGTGGATGCAATCCATCGTGTCGGACCTAATGGACATTACCTGAAAGACAAACACACCCTTCGCTACTACAAATCCGAATACTGGTTGCCCAATCTGATTGATAGAACATCCTATGAAGACTGGGTCTTAAATGGCGAAAATTCCTTCAAGGATCGCACAAACGCCAGGGTTAAAAATATCCTGGCCAACTATGAACAAGTACCCCTGAAACCCGAAACCGAAAAACTGATCGACGAAGTTTTGGCAGAGGCAGAAGAATGGGTGAAGCAGCAAGAAGCTTAATGAGGAGATCATCAAAATGAGTGAAATAATATATGAGAAAATATCAACCGCACTTTTGGAAGGCGACAGCGAGACCAGCGCTTCCCTCACACAGCAGGGACTAGATGAAGGCATTTCAGCCGAGCATTTACTCAATAAAGGGCTGCTCGTTGGCATGGACGAAGTTGGAGTTCGCTTCAAAGCCGGGGATATGTTTGTTCCTGAAGTGCTCATGTCCGCCGAATCCATGTCTGCTGGTATGAACCTGCTCCGTCCAATTCTGGCCGAAAGTGGTGTCCAAATGGCAGGAAAGATCGTTATGGGTACTGTGAAGGGTGACCTGCATGATATTGGCAAAAACCTGGTCAGCATGATGTGTGAAGGTGCCGGGTTTGAGATTGTCAATCTCGGTTTTAACGTCGCACCAGAAGATTTCATTGAAGCCATTAAGGAACACCAGCCCAATATTGTCGGCATGTCAGCCATGTTAACCACCACAATGCGGTCCATGGGGCATACCATCAAGGCCATTGAAGAAGCGGGTTTACGCGACCAGGTGAAAGTCATGGTTGGCGGAGCCCCCGTTGACCAGGAATTTGCAGACCGGATCGGCGCAGATGGCTACGGCGCCAACGCCCCTGCTTCTTCCGACCTAGCAAAACAATTGGTTGGTCTGAGCTGAGAGGAGAAAAACATGCAAGTTAATAAAACGAATTACTTCATAAACAATACACCGACATTTGAAGTGCTCTCTGAGGAAGAAATCGAAGCCATTTATTATGCGGCTCTAACTGTTCTCTCTGAGACCGGCGTCCGGGTGTACAACAAAGAAGGTTACGAACTTCTTAGCGCCCACGGCGCTACAATTGAGGGGGTTGAGGAAGACAGCGCCCTGGTGAAACTACCGCCAGAAATGGTGGATATTGCCCTCTCAACCCTACCCCGCAAGGTCGTCATTTATGGCGCGGATCCCGAAAAATATAAAATGGAGCTTTTCAAAAACCAGATCTATTTTGGTGCAGGATCCGACACTCCCTTTACCATTGATCCCTACACCGGCGAACGCCGCAGGGCAATTTACAAAGATGTCAAGAATTTCGCCCGCTTGGCGCAAGCCCTACCCAACTTGGACTTCCATATGTCTTTGGGAATTGTTCAGGACACCGCGGTCGGCACCTATGATCGCTGGCAGTACCTTGCCATGCTGGAAGGAACCACTAAACCGATCAACATCACCGCCGTGGACAAAGATGGGCTAAAAGACCAGCTTGAAATGGCCTACATCCGTGTGGGCGGAGAAAAGGAATGGTTAAAAACACCTATCTTTTCCCTATACATTGAGCCGGTATCCCCGCTCAGCCACTCGTTTGAGGTAATTGATAAACTGCTCTTCTGCGCTGATCACCGCATCCCCTTTGTGTACACACCGTGCCCATTAGCCGGAGCGACCTCACCGGCCACCCTGGCAGGCACCGCGGTGCAAGCCCTGACGGAGAGCTTGCTGGGCATTGTGCTCAGTCAGCTGCGCCATCCAGGCGCCCCCATGATCATCGGTGGGCTAATGTCCGCCATGGACATGCGGACAGCAGTGTATTCCTACGGTTCACCCGAAATGGCCCTTCTAAGCGCTGCCTACACCCAGATCACCAAATGGTTGGGCATCCCTGAATACGAGACCGCAGGCTGTGGGGATGCCAAGATGTACGACGAACAGGCGGCCATGGAAGCTACCATGAACATCGCCACGGCAGCTCTGATCGGCGGCAACATGATCCACGATGTTGGCTACCTGGAGCAGGGATTGACCAGCTCCACAGAAATGATGGTTGCCGCGGATGAGATCATAGACATGGTCAAGCGCATCCTCAGGGGCATTCCCGTGAATGATGACAGCAAAGCCCTTGATGTGATCAGTGAGATCGGTCCCGGTGGGCACTATCTTGCCCATGATCATACCTTCGACCGCTTCAAGGACATCATCTGGAGACCCAAACTGATGGACCGCCAGAACCACGAAGGCTGGGTAGCTTCAGGAAGCAAGACTCACCGTCAGCGCGTGAACGAGCGCGTGATTGAAATTCTTGATCGCGAGGAAGAGCCCATCCTGGATAAGAAAATGTTCAAGGAGCTCAAGCGCATCTGTGAATTGGCCGATGAGAAATACAAGGATCAAGAACTGGATTTGGATATGTTTGTGTAGGATTTCTAGTTGTTGAAAAGGCAAGGGGCATGATCATTACTCATTATCGGTCACGCCCCTTAATTGCCATGAGGTAGGAAGGTGAATAAAAAAAACCCGCCAGAAACTCTAGTATTGGGTATTGACACTGGAGGAACCTACACAGATGGAGTACTGCTGGAATACTACTCCCATCGGATCATCGCTGCTCACAAGAGCCTGACGACTAAGCGGGATTTTTCGATCGGGATTGAAAATGTCATTAAAGAGATCGAGCTGGAGGATCCCTCCACGATTCAAATGGTCTCAATTTCAACCACTTTGGCAACCAATGCCATTGCCGAAGGAAAAGGAAAGCGCGTTGCACTCTTTTTAATTGGATACGATCCGGATCTGATCGATTCCTTTGATATGGGGAAGCGATTCGCGACACCCCATTACTTCTATATCGATGGAGGACATGATCTACACGGCCAGGAAAAAGCCTCCCTCGATCTCCCGGGTTTGCTTGAAAAAACCGCCGCCATCAAGAATAAGGTCGACGCCATTGCAGTATCTTCCTACTTCAGTCCCCGCAACCCCGAACATGAAATCCGGGCTCAAAATGCTCTTGCCAGCATCTGCGATTTACCCATTGTGCTCGGCCACCAGCTGTCCACCTCGCTTGGTTCTGTAGAGCGTGCGACAACCGCCGCACTTAACGCATCCCTGCTGGCTGTTCTCCAGGAGTTTATCATCGCTGTTCGCAGGGCAATGGAAAACAGAGGTATCAACGCCCCGCTGATGGTGGTCAGGGGAGACGGCACTCTCATGAGTGATGAATTTGCCGCCCGTTCTCCCGTGGAAACCATCCATTCAGGACCTGCGGCTAGTGCGATCGGAGGTCGATTTTTATCCCAAAAGGATCAAGCCCTCGTGGTTGACATTGGCGGAACAACCACTGACCTGGCCTTGATCAAGGACGGCAAGGTCACTATATCTGAGTCCGGCGCTTCGGTATCAGGATATCAAACCGCCGTGAAGGCAGCCAACCTGCTGTCCATCGGTCTGGGTGGTGATAGCTATATCACACTGAACCGGGGAAAAGAAATTTCCATCGGACCTGAGCGAGTAGTTCCCCTGGCCTATCTCTCCCACCAATATAAAAATGTCGGCGAGCGGCTCAAAGCCCTGGCACGACGAGGCTGGCCTGCTCCTTACCCGCGGGAGCTCGAATTCTGGTTTATACAACGAGAGATTCCAGATCCCAAACACCTTACAGACCGTGAAAAGCAGGTGTTGCAGATTCTGAAATCCGGTCCCAAACCTTCCCTTGAGGTCCTTAAATCCCTCGGTTTGCTGGATGCTAGCCAAATCGATATCAGCAACCTCTGGAGGGAAGAAATCATCTGTAAATCGGGATTAACCCCTACAGATATTCTCCATGTTGATGGTCGGCACGCACCTTGGGATAAAGAGGCTTCCTTGGCAGCATTAACCGTGTTCAGCAATTACCTGGGTTGGGATATAGACAAAATCCAAAGTGTATTTTGGGATCAAGTAACCGAGACCATTACTAAAGCAGTACTCCATTTTTTAACAGAAAAAGAAATCCCGCCCAAAAACGAACCCGCCCATGCTTTGGCGAACTGGTTCCTAAGCAATTCTCTCCAGCCTAACCACAAACAGATTAATACAAGGATCGCTCTCACGGTTCCCCTTATCGGGATAGGCGCTCCCGCGAAAGTAATGCTGGAAGGAACAGCCCGGGTATTAAATACAGATCTGATACTGCCGCCTCATTACCAGGTTGCCAATGCGGCCGGTGCAGTAGCGGGCAGCGTGATGGTGACCGAAGAAATCCTGATCTATCCCCATCTTTCGGTAGGAAATGTGGATGTGATCGGTTATTTTCTGCAGGCCAGGGAGAATCGGGAAGAATTCGAAGAGCTGGAAGATGCTCTTGCCAAAGCAAAAAAGGTCGCTGAGGAAAATGCGCGCAGCGCAGCACTGCGATCCGGTGCAGACAATCCAGAAGTGATCGTAGAAGTAATCCAGGACGGGTTGGACAGCTACCGTGTCAAAGCCCGGGCAGTTGGCAAACCCCGTCTGGAAGGGTAGGAAGATCAATATGAAATTAAATAAAGTAGATACAGAAAAAGCTTATCAACTCCTGTGGGATAAAATTACCTCTCTGGATTTGGCTCCAGGAGAAATCCTCGATATCGCCGCCCTGGCAGATGAACTGGAGTTTTCACAAATATCCATTCAGGAAGCCCTCAGCCTACTTGTCCATGACCACTTGGTCGAAGCGCCCCCGCGGGGATTATATGTCGCCGGGCTGCGGTTCAGCGACCTGGAAAAGATCAGCTCCATCCGCTTGAATTTGGAGACCATGGCTGCCCAGCAAGCTGCCCTCAACGCCAATAAAGACGACCTTGTGATCCTGCAGACCCTCTGTGAGGAAGTCGCCCAGGATACCCGGGAGCTTTTTAAGCTGGACCAAAGATTTCACCAAGCCATCGCCAGAGCCGCTCACAATAATTATCTAGCCGATACACTGCAACGTCTCTACGGACTTTCAAAACGGCTGTGGTTTCTCGCACTGCCCTATCTGGATTTTCTACCCAGCGCAGTGAGTTCCCACATTAACCTGGTTGATGCAATCAGTGATGGCAACGAATCCCTTTCGATGGAAATCATGCAGAACCACATCGAAGAATTCTATTTAAAAATCAGGGAGATCATTCAGGAAAAGGATTTGATCCAGAAATAAAACGACCCAGATGGAAAATATAATTATCGGTAGTTTTACCGGAGGTGCGGCATGCCAGAAGTTACTGTAATCTATGGATCAGAAATAATAACCGTTCAAGCAGAGGATGGAGAAATCCTGGGCGAGGTAGTTGCCAGAACCGGCCTCCCTCTAGAACAACCCTGCGCGGGTCGGGGAACCTGCGGAAAATGCAAGGTGCTTGTAGAAGAAGGAACAGCGCCTCCCGACGAAATCGAATTAAAGAATCTCACAGCCGGAGAAATCGCCCTCAATAACCGATTGGCCTGCCGGGCCCGGGTCCATGGGGAAACCCGCATTGTGCTCTCCCCTATTGTGGTATATTCCAATAAAATTTTCCGGGGAAGCAGCCGCTATAAGAAGCAAACGGATATTCCTCTCGGGTTAGCAATTGACCTTGGCACTACCACGGTGGCAGCCTTTTTAACCTGTCTGGACAACGGCGAAGTCGCTGCCGGCGGCGGAGGATTGAACCAACAAACCGTTTTTGGCTCAGATGTTATTTCCCGTCTGGCAGCCGTCCTGGACAATGACCAGAACAAAAATAGGCTACACCGCCTGGCTCTTGCATCTATCATCCAGGCAGTCGATTCCCTGAATCTTACAGACAAAATATGGCAGCGAATACAGCAGGTAACTATCGTTGGCAACGTTGCCATGCATCACCTTCTGGCCGAGCTACCGCTTGACACACTTGCTTATATACCCTTCCAGCCCCATAAAAGCGGCGCCATCAAAGACGCTAAATATTTGATGGACGGAATCTTCCCGGAGCATGTAAAGGTCTCACTTCCGCCCCTGATCGGAGGATTTGTAGGATCGGATGCTCTGGCCTGCCTAGCCTATTTTAAATTTGACCAACCTGAAGGCCCCATGCTGGCCATTGACCTGGGCACCAATGGAGAAGTGATGGTCACTGATGGGGAGCGGATCCTTACCGCATCAACTGCGGCTGGGCCGGCCTTTGAGGGTGTAAATATCTCCTGCGGCTCAAGGGCTGTTGACGGGGCTATTACAGACCTCACCCTTAAAAACGGAGAGTTTGACCTGGCTACAATCGGCGGCGGCGATCCTGTAGGATTAACAGGATCTGGCCTGCTGGCAGCTATAGCCGCCTTCCGACGGGTGGGCCTGATTGAAGAATCAGGAAGAATAAACCCCGAATGTGTGGCTTACGCAGAAAAACTTCGCGATGGAACCGCAGAACATCTGGATGCTGTCCCGGATGGTAGTGGTATCCCTGAGCCCTGTCTGGCTTATCTGCGGAGAATCAGCCGAGATGACAAGGGCAGTCGCCGTATCCAACTGACAGACGATCTGGACCTTTATCTCACTCAGCTGGATATCCGCGAACTGCAAAAAGCCAAGGGAGCGATCCGGGCCGCTGTGGATGTACTGCTGGCCAACCTCGATCTCAAGCCTGAGGACCTTACCCGGGTGGTCCTGACCGGGTCATTTGGCGGCCAGGTCAGTATCAGATCCATCCTGGAAATTGGCATGATCCCTCCCGTAAAAGAAGAGATAGTGGAAACAGCAGCCAATGGAGCTGGTTTCGGTGCAGCCATGTTCCTGACCGAGGAAGGTTTTTCTCTGGGAGAAAAATTAGCCCAGAAGGCCGATCAGATTGATCTTGATACTGATGCTCTATTCAATCAGTTTTATATTGACGGCATGAAGCTGGCCCCCTAGGAAAAGAACGAGGAAAAATTGGCACAAATTAGCCGTAAACCCATCACCAAAAGGCTATCTAGTGTTTTGCTGGTTGTCACCGCAACGGCGTGTTGGGGAACTTCCGGGATCTTCATCAATCTGATTATCAGGCAAAGCGGCCTGTCCGCAGTTGGGCTAGCTTTCTGGCGGGACTTGACCACTTCGCTATTATTGCTGGCAGGGATACTGATCATTAAACCCAGCCTGCTGGTAATCAAGAAAAAAGACCTGCCCTGGCTAATTGGAATGGGTGCCATCAGCATAGGTATTTTCCACGTCTTATGGAACAAGGCGGTGGTGATGATTGGCGCCGCACTGGCGACTGTGGTGCAATGCAACGCCCCCATTTTTGTCACCATCATGGCCTGGTTCTTATTTGGAGAAAGAATTACCGCCAGGAAAATCATCGCTATGACCCTGGCCGCGGTCGGAACGGGCCTGGTCTCCGGAATCAGCAGCGTCGGGGAATGGAAAATTGTCCCCCTCGGTTTATTGATTGCCCTGGGCTCAGCCATAACATACGGTTCCTTAAGCCTGTTCGGTAAGAAGCTCAGCGGGGATTACAACGCTTGGACTATCATGTTTTATATCTTCGCCTTCGGCACTCTGACCTTGTTCGCTGTCCAGCTGGGTAGTCCGGATCCCTGGCCTGCAAAGTCAAATTTCCTACCCCTCTTTGTGGGTTTTGTTTTAATATCCACCATTGCTGGTTTTACCCTCTACACCACTTCACTAAAATATCTCCCCGCCAGCTTAGCATCCATCACGGCCACTTCAGAGATCTTATTCGCCTCCATCTTGGCTTATATTTTCCTTCAGGAAAAGATGGACTTATGGCAAATCATTGGATCGGTTTTGATCATCACCGGGGTGGTGCTGGTATCACTGGTAAAAAACAACAGCTCTGGGGAGAAGGAGACGGATGTTGGAGTAAATCCTGGGGATTGATACCGGGGTACCAACACAAATGGTGTGCTGATCCAGCTTGGCACGAAGGAAGTCCCGCAATACATCAAAACCT
>CAYORF010000014.1:0-44506 GCA_964406305.1 uncultured Anaerolineales bacterium
CGCCTAAAACCAGCACAACTCCAAAAGATGTGAAATCAAAAATAAAAACCAATAGTGATGAAGCAGCGATGGCTGGCAGCAGTAAAGGCAGAGTAATCTCTCTAAGGGTTTTCCAGCGGTTGGCACCAAGTACCCGGGCCGCTTGTTCCATGCGGGGATCGAGGCGGCTCCAGTAATCACCGACGATCCTCAAGATTATGGTTGTGTTGTAAAAGACATGAGCGGTCAGGATGGCGGCGAAACTGTTCACGAACTGGATAGGTGGGGTTTCCAGCTGAAAGATTCGCATTAGAATTTCATTGACCCAACCGTTGGGACCTAATAGAGCATAAAACCCGGCTGCAACAACCAGAGTGGGCATTACAAAGGGTACACCGGTCAGGGCTCGGAGAATTTTTTTCCCTCTAAATTGGAATTTTCCAAATAAATAGGCGCCAGGCAGGCCAACTGCCAGGGTCAGAATAGTAGATAGAAAGGCTTGTTTGAAAGTGAAACCTACTACCTTTCTAACAGTGGGCGTGTTTAAAGCATTCCACAATCCTGCCCAAAACCCGCCTTCGGCCCGGGCAAAACTGAGCTGGGTGATCTTGGCGAGAGGGAAGAAGAAGAAAATTCCCAGGAATACTAAAGGAAGTATCCAAAGTAAGAGATTGGAGGACTTTAAAAGACGGGAGGAGGTTTTCATTGATATTTTTGCAACGATACGGTTTCCTCAGAAGGAAGCCGTATCGTCGTTGTGATAGCCATTTACCTTAACACAGTCTCAGTCCAGTCGTTGATCCACTTTTCGCGGTTTCCCGCAATCATGTCAGGACTGATGTCCGCTGTAATTTCCGGTACTTCGAGGTATTTCTGGAAGGTCTCTTCCAATACGGCGTTATCATTGACTGGGAAGACATACATATTCAGGGGTATATCCTCCTGGAAAGCAGGCGAGAGCATGTAATCGACCCACTTTTCTGCTAGTTCCCGGTTGGATGTGCCGTTTAGAATGCCCACAAACTCGATTTGCCGGAAGCAGGTACCCGGTGAGGTGACAGCAGCTGTGGGGGCATCATCCAGTGGTTCTTCCGCAAACAACACTTCAAATGGTGGACTGGAACCATATGAGACTACAATTGGATCCGTCCCTCCCGCCTGGCTGAAAGCGCTATAATAAGCGGTTTCCCAATCATTGACGATATTGACGCCGTTTGCTACCAGTTCTTCCCAATAGCCCAGGTAGCCATCCTCTCCATAATAACCCACGGTGGTCATCAGAAATGCCAGACCAGGGGAAGAAGTAGCTGGATTCTGCACCGTTAAAAGGTCCTTATAATCCGGATGAATCAGGTCCTCCAGGGAATCAGGGGCAGGCAGGTCATTCTCTACAAAATAAGATATCTGATAATTGAGGCAAACGTCTCCAAAATCCACGGGTAAGGCCCGATAACTATGATCAAGAATGAAAACTGGGTCGATCTCTTCCAGTACAGGGGAACGGTAAGCTTCAAAGATATCTTCTTCCAAAGCCCGGCTCAGGAAAGTGTTATCCACTCCATAAAATACATCCGCGAGAGGGTTTCCTTTGGAAAGGGCAGCCTTATTAACTGCTGTTCCTGTATCACCTACTTCCAGGAATTGAACGTCAACATTATTTTCGGTTTCAAAAAAAGCCACCACGGATTCAGATACCGCAAATGAGTCATGGGTCATGACAGTCAGGACTTTTGGCCCTTCCGGAGTTGCTCTGCATGCCGCCATTAGAAACACCAGTCCAGCCAATAAAATTCCAATTCTTTTCATATTAATTTTCCTCCTGGAGGGTTGCGCGAGTATGGACCACAACCAGCAGTCCGCTCTCCAGGTGAACAGTGCCTCTTTTTCCAGTAAGGTGATTGCTGATCCCTCGGGATAAACCAAATTCCAGGGGCTCATTTTTTAGGGGGTACTCAAGTCCTCTTGTGCTGACAACTGATTTCCCCGGCTGGGTTGGCAGAAGGGAGACAAGTTCTCCGGGTTCTCCTACCAGGGTGAGCATTTCTCCTGAATGCAGAAGATGGACCTCTTCCGCGCCGTTGATCAGGGTGGTGGGAGTTTTTAGTTGGGGGTGAGCCAGCAGACCAAGGTTTCCAAAAGTCATATCCAACCGCCCGCCAACAGCACCATGAACCACGATCTTCCTTGTGCCCCGGTCCTGGGCCAGCATTAATGCCAGTTCCAGGTCGGTCTGGTCTTTATCCTCCGGGTACTGGATGATTTCAACCCCTTCGCCGCGCCATTTCTCCAACAGAGCTGGATCTGTGGAATCCATGTCGCCGATCAATACTCCAGGCAAGATGCCCAGAGACAGACAGTGTTGGCTGCCCCCATCTGCAGCAATGACAAGGTCATCTTCTTGAATATTAAGGGGATGAAGTGGAGTTGTGAATTCTCCATTGGCAAAAATAATGGTTTTCATTTTAAAAATAAAACTCCTCTTGACGGAGGAGAATTTGATTGTGCATCCCTCCGCCGGCATGATCCGGATCAGGTTCGCGGGTCGAAAATCGAGGTTTTCCTCTCAGCCGTAAAACGGCTCCCCGTGCTAATAGATTGTTACCGACAGTATAGGGTCAGGAGAAGATAATGTCAAGTAAACAAGGTGTAAGAATGATATGGTTTCAGAATCACGAAGGAAGACGGAATATGGGGGACGGAGGACAGAGGACAAGTGGATGACAGCTCCCGTCCTCGGTCGTCTGTCATTGGTCTTATGATCTAATCAATTGAAATTATCTAACGCTTTCTTTAACACAGCCCGATTTTCAGTATTGAATTGTCCCATGACCTGTCTTGTGACCCGGAAGATCCTCGGTTTGGCAGCTGCGGCCAATTGACGTTCCAGGAAGAAGGCTGTTTCCTGCTCAGATCGTTGCTGCAGAACTTTCAATAGGGCGGTGATCTCTTTCATCAAACCGGCTTCTTCATTCTGGAGGATCTCAGCTAATAGTTTATATATCACTGGCAGATTATCGAAATCAGGGTTTTCACCGAAGACCAGTAAACCAAACAGAGCTGCCTGGTGGTTCATTTTGGATCCGGAAGAGATTAGGTCCCCAATAAAACTAAATATGATTTTTGGTTTTTCTTCAACAAGGTGGATCAGTCCCCGGGTCATGATCCTTTTGCGGATATCCTCCGCAGTACAGCTCTTCAGCCAGAACTTTATTCTATCCAATATCTGCTCAGGGTCGAACGGAGGTAAATCTCCTAGGCAGATGATGGCCAACTGGCGGAACTCTACCCATTCCTCTATCCAGAGAGCATCGATCAGCTTAAGTCCAAGTGATGGATTATCTTCCAGATATTCTTCCAGCTCGATTACAAGTGCTCGCAGCACCGGTGCAGGTACCTGATAAGCCTGTAATGTGAATGGTGTGCGGGATAGGGAAGTTTGCCGGATTCGGGCTGCGTAGAATCCCAACAGGTCATGCAGGCCAGGGATGAATTTGGCTGGATTGGAATAATTCTCACTTAGCTCTGCGCACTGGATTTTCAGTCTGGTTGGATTGATGGCGGTCATGGAATTAAATTACTTAGAACAGAGGCAGCGGATTCCACATCGGGGACGGCAATGATACGGTTTTGATCGACAGCTGGGATATATTCACCTAATTCGGTCTTGAAAGTACCCAGGGTTTCTTCCCATCCCAAACCCACAACGATCAGGGGTTTTGGTCTTTCAGGATGGATTTGCAGGTCAGCCCAGGTCAGGGCAACTTCCGCCAGTGTACCGATCCCACCGGGCAGGGCAATAGCAGCTTCACATTCATCGATCAATCGATAAAGACGTTCCCTTAAGGTGGAACAGCGTTTCTGTTCCTTAACCCATTGGTTGGGAGACACTGGACGCCAACTTTCGATCTCGTCGCAGGTCACGCCGATGACATGGCCTCCCGCTTCCGACGCCCCCCGCGAAACAGCTTCCATGGTGCCGATATATCCCCCGGATTGTACTGCAAACCCTGCACCAGCCAATAGACTTCCCAGGCGCTGGGCTTCTTGATAGGCCTGGGATCCGGGTTTAGGTAGTGATCCGCCAAATACTGTAATGGTTTTCATGGGGGTATTATACCTTTTTACATACCCAGGATTCGGTATCCTTGATATGTTTGTACTAACAAGGAATTGTATTGTGTTAGAGATATCTGGATCTGGAGGATACCGTATCCTTCCTCTAATATTACAGGGTACAATATCCATGACTCAAATGATCAGCGGGGAAAACTCTATGGAAATTATTTTAACCCACGAAAGGACCGATTTTGACGGCCTGGCATCGCTGTTAGGCGCGTATAAATTGGACCAGAATCTGGTCCCGGTTTTGCCCCGCCTGTTAAACCGGAATGTGGAGGCCTTTTTAACCCTCTACGGCGTGGAACTTCCTTTTGTGGATCCCCGAGATCTGTTAGGAGATCCGATAGAGTCGGTCTGCCTGGTAGATACACAATCCATGACCAGCATCAAAGGCATGGTCAAGGATATCAAGGTCCAGGTTATAGACCACCATCAACCGAAGGAAGATCTTCCGGAGGATTGGGAAGTGACCATTCGAGAAACTGGTGCTACAACGACAATCTTTGTCCAGGCGATCCAGGAACGGGATATCTTGCTGACCCCCGTTGAAGCTACTCTTTTGTTATTGGGGATCTACGAAGATACCGGATCCTTGACCTATACTCGCACCACTGCTGAAGATATCTTTGCCGCTGGAATCCTGGTGGAACGGGGTGCCATACTGTCCATTGTCACGGATTACATTAACCATCCCCTATCGATGGCCCAGCAGCGGATCTATGAAGATCTTCGAGCCAACGCCGAGAGTTTGATCATTCACGGCCACAGTTTGATCCTGGCCCAAGCAGATGCCACCGATCTGGATGAGGAACTTTCTAGTTTGGCTCATAAACTGCGAGACCTGCTTGATCCAGATGCACTGTTCTTGCTGATTAGTACATCAGGCGGGGTGCAGATCATCGCCCGTTCAACCTCGGATCACATTGATGTCTGTGAAGTATTATCTACCTTTGAGGGTGGGGGAGGTCATCCCCGAGCGGCCGCTGCCTTGGTGGATGGCATTCCACTACCTGAGATATATAAAACTCTGACTAATCTCCTCCCTCAGTATGTAAAACCAGCCATCCGGGCCCGGGACATCATGTCAAATGATCCCCAGACCCTGGCGCCAGACACACCGATCAAAGAAGTGGCAGAATTAATGCTGCACTATGGCTTTGAAGGTTATCCTGTAGTGGATAAGGATGAGATCGTTGGTCTGGTCACACGGAGGGCGGTCGACCGGGCTCTGGCCCATAAATTAGAAGTGACTGCAGACAGCATTATGGAAGCCGGCAACGTGCGTGTTTTCCCGGCTGATTCGATCGAATATATTCAAGATATCATGATGGAGTCAGGTTGGGGACAGATCCCGGTGGTCAGTTCCCGATCCAAGCAAATTGTCGGCATTATCACTCGAACCGATTTGATTAAGATCCTGGCACCTCACCACCCTTCACCTGGCCGGCAAAACCTATCTCACCGTCTGGAATCTACTCTGTCTGAAGTTCGGCTGGCTCTTTTGAATAAGATTGCCGATGTTGCTGCCGAGCAGAAATCGGCCCTTTATATTGTGGGTGGATTTGTACGAGATCTGTTACTGGATATACCGAGCCTGGACTTCGACCTGGTAGTGGAAGGAGACGCCATAGATCTGGCCAAGGCAGTTCAGCAGCATTACGGGGGACGGGTGACTAGCCATAATCGTTTTGGTACGGCTAAATGGTTTATTGACAAGGATGATCTGGATATCCTGAGTTCTACTCAAAAAGTCAAACAAGCCCTTCCAGATTCCCTGGACTTTATCAGTGCCCGGAGGGAGTTTTATACCCATCCCACTGCACTGCCTACCGTAGCCAGAGGTAACATAAAATTGGATTTGCACCGGCGGGATTTCACTATCAATACCCTGGCTATGCGTCTGGATGGCCATCATTATGGCGAATTATATGATTACTGGGGCGGTCTGGCAGACCTCAAAGCAAAACTGGTGAAAGTGTTGCATTCTTTGTCTTTTGTGGATGATCCCACCCGTATCTTGCGGGCGGTCCGCTACGAACAGCGTTATGACTTCAGTTTGGATAAACGAACCGAGAATTTACTTCTTGAAGCCAAGGAATTGCTTAAGAGAGTATCTGGTGACCGGATCCGTCATGAATTTGACCGTATATTTGAAGAAAAAAATGTGGCTCAGATTCTCGATCGCTTAAATGAACTCACTATTCTGGAAACTATTCATCCTCATCTGGTCTGGAATGACGACCTGAAGAATTTGATGAAAACAATGCCGTGTAAGGATACTCCCCCCGAATGGAATATCGATGGGGATGGGATAGGCGTTTCATTGGAAATGGCGCTGTGCTATTCACTTTGGTTGATGAACGCTCCAGCTGGTAGTGATGTCAGTAAGCGCTTGCGCCTGGTCAGTGGTCTGGCTGGAACAATCCGTCAGGCATCAGAACTGAGGGAAAAATTAGATGATCTTGATGGATATCCCGCCAGTGAAGCAACCGCCATATTAAGTCGGATTTCTAACCTGGCTATCTATGCGGTTTATTTGAATGAAAAAAAGCCTAAATTGAAGGGTATTCTGTCTCGTTATTTATCTTCCTGGCAGCATGTGGAATCCAATATTACAGGAAAACATCTTCAGGAAGAAGGGTTGGCACCCGGTCCACGGTATGCGGAGATCCTGAGCGAGCTTCGCAACGCCTGGCTTGATGGGAAAGTCACTTCCAAAACTGGTGAAAAGAGTTATTTAAAGGAACTTCTCCGAGAAGGAGAGGAAAATTCTTCTGTAGATGAAGGTGATCCGAGTCCTTAGGGGCAGATTTTCGTTCCCGTCTGGGATGAGGGGATGCCTTGCCAGTCCATTTCCTTCATGATAAAATGTTTTTCCAGAGGGGGGAAGCAATATTGGCGGCGTCGGAAAGTGGGTTTACCCACTTTTTTTATTGCCATCCTTAGCCTGAGCCATCCCTCCCGGTAAACGTAGTTGGAGATATTGAAATGAAAACAGAATTTGCTTTGGCATTTAAACAAGTCCTCAATGAGAAAAACCTCCCAGAGGAAATCATTGTTGAAGCGATCCAGGACGCCATGGTTTCTGCATACCGGCGCTCTGTGAATGCTTCCAGTGCTCAGAAGGTTGAGGCAGAGATCGATCTTGAAACTGGCGATGTAGTCGTCTTTGTTGAAAAAGAGGTTGTCGAGGATATCCAAGATGATCGAACCGAAGTGTTGATAGAAGAAGCCAGGAAAGTGAACCCGGATACTGAGCTGGGCGACCTGGAAATGGTGGAAAGCACCCCGGAAGATTTCGGACGCGTGGCTGCCCAAACAGCACGCCAGGTGATCCAGCAGCGAATTCGCCAGGCTGAACGTCTGGCCCAGTATGAATATTACAACGAAAAGATCGGTGAAGTCGTAACGGGCGTTATCCAGGCTGTTCACCGCCATGAACTGACCATTGGTTTGAATATTAATGCTGAGGGAAAAATGCCCCGCAATCAGCAGATCGCTAAGGAATATTATCGGGTCCATGACCGCATCCGGGCTTTACTGTTGGATGTGGAAGAAACTACGCGTGAACCGCGCATAATCCTTTCCCGTGGTCATCGTGACTTCTTGCGACGTTTGCTGGAGAATGAAGTCCCCGAAATCTACCAGGGGTTAGTTGAGATCCGATCTATTGCCCGTGAAGCAGGCTACAGATCAAAAGTGGCTGTATCAGCCCTCAAACCTGGTGTGGATCCAGTTGGTGCCTGTGTCGGTATCCGCGGTGTCCGTATTCAGGCTATTGTGCGTGAATTAAGCGACGAAAAAATAGACGTTATTGAATGGAATCCCAACACGGAAGAATTTATTGGCAAGGCTTTGAGTCCTGCCCGGGTTTTGAGTGTCTTTTTGAATAAGGAATCAGATGGAATGCCCACAGCTACAGTGGTTGTCCCTGAAGATCAGCTCAGCCTGGCAATTGGCCGCAATGGGCAGAACGCTCGCCTGGCAGCCAAACTTTCCGGTTGGCGAATCGATATCAAAGGACTTTTTGAAGCTGTATCCGATACTCTCTTCAAGATCCAGGATAACCCCAAGTATGCCCAATTCCAGGATCTGGAAGCGTCGACTATCCCCCGCATCGAAGCTGTTATGGCTAAAAAAGCGGAAGGCCGGCCCATTTCACCTGAAGAGTACCGCGAATTGCATAATTTCAACAACCGCATAGAATCCGGTTTGATCAAGGAACGCCAGGAAGTTTCTAAACAACAACAGGCCCGTATCCATGCTGCCAAAGCCGCAGTGCCGGATGATGCTTACGATCTGCCGATCATGACCCTGGGTCTGCCCACCAAAGTTGAGAACCTGCTGAATGAAGCAGATTTCACTAATGTGGGAGAGTTAGCGTACCGGCTGTTGTTGGTTCCGGAGATGATTAATGACATCGATGGTATCGGCCCAGCCTCTATCAAGCAGATCGAGAGCGCCCTGGAAGTGATGATCAGTTATCAACCTCTCTCAGAAGAATATGACATCGTTGAAGAGATTGTCCTCGATGAGGAGAGCACAGGGAAGGATGAAGAGGAAGATCTGGCTGAAGGAGATGGAGAAAAGGAAGAAACCCCTGCAGAATCCACTGCCGAGGATGAAGGTGAGAGTGAACCCGAAGAGCCCTCAGCTGAAGGAACTGTGGAAGAAGATGTTACAGTAGAAGATACTTCAGAAGAGGAAGAGGTTGAAGCTGATGATACCGATGAACCTGAACCTCCTGCAGAAGTAGAACAGGAATCTGAAGAAGAACCAGAAGAAGCAGATGATCAAGAAGAAACTACTTCAGAGGATGAGATAGAGGAAGAGGAGTAGATCCTATCTGATCGATGACAAGAATTAAGCACAAACCCCAACGCATGTGCGTGGCTTGCAGGAAAAGCCAAGATAAAAAATCGCTGATCCGCCTGGTAAGAACACCTGAAGGCGTGGTGGTGGATCAGACCGGGAAAATGACCGGCAGGGGAGCGTATCTACATGCTGATCCCGATTGTTGGGAGCGTGGAGTGAAAAAAAATCTTGAAAAAGCATTGAACACAACCTTGAATGAAACAAATCGGGCAGAATTAATTGCTTTTCAGGAATCCTCCTTCAATGAAAAATAAGACAGACTGAGTGAGAAATAAATCAGGACCAACGAGGTAATAAATGAGTGAAAACGGACAAGAGCTAAATCACGTAGAACTGCCATTCAGTATCACTGTCCGCGATTTGGCCGAAACATTGGATGCCAGTCCGATCGAGATCATCAAGACTTTGATGGCAAACGGCATGATGGCCAATATCAATCAGGAGATTGATTTTGATACTGCGGCCATTGTCTCTGCGGAAATGGGGTATGAAGCGGTTTCTGCCCAGGTCGAAGAAGAGGATGAAATTGAAGAAATAGCAGTTCCGCTCTGGCGTCAGAAAATGGAGCAGGAGGACGAAGAAGGTTTGGTCCTCAGACCTCCAGTTGTTGCCATTCTCGGACATGTTGACCATGGGAAAACATCTTTGCTGGATGCTATTCGGCAGACTACGGTGCAAGCCGGAGAAGCTGGCGGTATTACTCAGCATATTGGTGCTTATCAAATTAAACATAATGATAAACCGATTACTTTCCTGGATACACCTGGTCATGCTGCCTTTACCGCCATGCGCGCCCGCGGCGCTCAGGGAGCGGATATTGTGGTGTTGGTTGTTGCTGCGGATGATGGTGTGATGCCTCAGACTGAAGAGGCCATTGCTCATACCCGGGCAGCCCAGGTTTCCATGATCGTCGCCCTTAATAAGATCGATAAATTAAATGCTGCTCCTGATCAAGTGAAACAGCAGCTAGCTGATGCTGGTGTCATAGCGGACGATTGGGATGGGGATACTATTGTTGTTCCCGTTTCAGCCACCGAAAAAACCGGTTTGGATGACCTGATGGAAGCTATCCTGCTAATTGCGGATGATCTGGATATCCAGGCAAATCCCGAGGGAGATACATTTGGTACCGTTATCGAAGCCGAGATCACTAAAGGCCGCGGTGTGATGGCCACACTGTTGGTTCAGAATGGAACTTTGAAAGTTGGCGATACTGTCCTTGCTGGCACAACCTGTGGACGTATTAAAGCTATGTTCGATTTCACTGGCGCTAAGATCAAGGAAGCCGGACCATCCAAGCCTGTCTCAGTGATGGGCCTAAGTGATGTTCCCAAAGCGGGTGAGTTATTTAGCGTTGTAGAGAACGAAAAAGTCGCCCGCGAGATGATAGATGAACGAGAGCTGCTAGCCGAAAGGAAGGAAGTTGAGATAGATCCGGCAGCGAGCCTGGAGCAACTTTTTGCCCGGGTCCAGGCTGGCGAAGAGGAAGAGCTTCGGCTGATCATCAAAGCTGACGTGCAGGGATCCCTGGAACCGATTGTCAACTCTGTGAAAGATATGAAGAGCGGCGGTGAACAACAGGATATCGGTGTCAAAGTAATTTATGCTGGTACAGGTAATGTCACAAATGATGATGTGAACCTTGCTTCCACCACAAATTCGATTATTCTCGGGTTCAACGTCGGTCCGGATAGTGGGGCCAAACGTCTGGCGGATGCAGAAGGGATTTCCATCCGAAGATACAACATCATCTATCATTTGATCGATGATATCGAAAAAGCACTCAAAGGTATGTTGGAACCGGTTGAAAAGAAGATCTTGATAGGCCGGGCTAATGTCCAGGCTATTTTCCCCTCTGGCAAGTATGATCAGGTGGCCGGATGCAAGGTGGAAACCGGTGAAATACGCCGCAATGCCAAGATCCGTGTGCTCCGGGAAGGCAAGATCGCGTTTGAAGGTGATATAGCTTCCCTGAAACACCACAAGGATGATGTTAACGAGGTCCGGGATGGATTCGAGTTTGGTATAGGTTTAAAGGGATTCTCCGGCTTTGAAGAAGGTGACGTGCTGGAAAGTTACGTCATTGAGATGGTATCAGAATTTTAGGATAAATCATGGTTTCAGAATCAAGAACAGATCGTATTGCCGACCGGATCAAGAGGGAACTCTCATTGCTATTTATGCAGGAGATCAGTGATCCCCGCCTGGAAGGTGTGAATATTACCGCTGTAGATTTGGATCGGGAGATATCTCACGCAGATATCTATGTTTCAGCCAGGGATGGTGCTGACCGAAAAAAGGATATTTTGGCTGCCTTAAAACGGGCTTCGGGTTTTATCCGATCCCAACTGGCAGTGAGCATTTCCCACCTGCGCACATTCCCCCAGCTACGTTTTCACTGGGATCCTATCCCAGAGAGAGTAGATCGCATGGATGAGATCTTCGCAGAGCTGGATGAGGAAGAAGGGCTCGAGGATCTGGATGAATAAAGATCAGATACAGGCATTTGGGGATCTGGTATCACGAGCTGACCGGATCCTGATCATTTCTCATATTCGACCTGACGGAGATGCAGTAGGTTCAACCCTTGGTTTGGGATTAATCCTTGAGGAAATGGGGAAAGAAGTGTCCCTGGTCCTTGAAGATGGCGTTCCAAAGGTATTCAATCACTTGACCGGGACTGACAGGATCATCAGAGAAGTAGTTGGCGTTTTTGATCTGGTGATAGTGGTGGACTGCTCGGATATTGAAAGAATTGGGTCTGTGCTGGATGATTATGGGGAACCTGATGTCAATATTGACCATCATCCAACCAATACTCAATTTGCGAAGCTGAATCTGGTCCGGGATAATGCCGTTGCCACAGTTGAAATTATTTTCGATTTAGTACAAGAGCTCTCATATCCCATAAACTTGCCTATCGCAGAAGCATTATTAACAGGCTTGCTGACCGATAGTCTGGGTTTCAGAACCTCCAACACTAATCCCCAAACGCTGCGAATTGCGGCTGAATTGATGGAAGTTGGTGCAAACCTGCCAATTTTATACCGCAAAGCCATGCTGGAAAAATCAGTCGAGGCAGTTAAATATTGGGGTCAGGGATTATCAGGGATCCAAATGGAAGACCGGTTGGTCTGGGCTTCTTTATCATTAGAAGATCGGATAGTAGCTGATTATCCAGGCCGTGATGATGCGGATTTGATCAATGTCCTGGCCAGGATCAAGGATGCTGACATCAGCGTTGTGTTTGTAGAGCAGAAGAATGGTAGCGTGAAGGTCAGTTGGCGATCCCGACCAGGTTTTGATGTTTCCATCGTAGCCACACAGTTTGGCGGGGGTGGCCATAAACCTGCTGCCGGAGCAGATATTAAAGGTGATCTGAAGCGGGTGCAAGAAGAAGTACTTGAGGCAACCAGGATATCACTCAAGAAGAGTGATTAGAAAGGCCCGCACTCAAGATTAACAGTTGGGGAGATTTAGATTATGAATAGCGATCAGTTAAAAGATTTTATTACCGGCGCTTTGGTTATCGATAAACCAGTTGGGATGACGTCACATGATGTAGTGAAGGTCATCCGGCAAGGAACTGGTATCCGCAGAGCAGGCCACACAGGCACATTGGACCCCCGCGCTTCGGGAGTATTAGTCGTATTGGTTGGCCCGGCAGTTCGGCTGAGTGAATTCCTTTCAGCATCTGATAAACGCTACCAGGCCATTTTACGCTTTGGCGTTGCTACAGATACATATGACACCGAAGGGAAACAGGTTGGAGAAACCAAATCTGTTGACCACATTACTGAAGATGATTTCCAGAATCTTCTCCGGGATTACGAAGGTAAAATTGCACAAGTCCCCCCAGCTCATTCTGCCGTCAAGGTAAATGGAGAGAAAGCCTATAACCTGGCCCGCAGGGGAGAAGAAGTACATCTGGAACCCCGCATGATCGATGTCTATAACCTGGAAATATTGGAATGGGCTCCTCCAGAAGCGGTGATCGACGTTTATGCTTCATCCGGTACTTATGTCCGATCCCTGGCGAATGACCTCGGTAGTGATTTGGGTGTTGGAGCTCATCTGACTGGATTGCGCAGGACCAAGAACGGCCAGTTTACTCTTCGAGATGCTGTTCGCTTGCAGGATTTAAAAGAATCCTTTGAGGTGGGTGATTGGTATAAACACCTGATACAAGCAGCTGACACTCTAGCAGATTGGCATACCCTGGATTTATCTCCAGATGATATGGAAAAGATCAAACATGGTCAACGCATCCCGGCTGAACAGGGATCAAGCGGCTGGGCCCGAGGGTTAAGCGAGCAGGGGGATTTAATTGCGCTGCTGGAAGTAGCTGAAGGTGATGATACCTGGCAACCTCGTAAGGTATTCATTACATCCTGACTGGATTTTTATGCAGCATTTTCAAGACCTCAAACAAATTTCTTTGGAAGGATCCCTAGTGACCATCGGCAGTTTCGATGGTGTACATATTGGTCACCAGCAGATCATTCATTCCCTAGTGGACCAGGCCCATCAAGCTGGGAAACCAGCAGTAGTAGTGACTTTTCACCCCCATCCTCAATTGGTACTGAAAGAAGAGACCCGGCCTTATTATCTAACGATGCCGGAGAAAAGAGCCCAATTGCTGGGAGAGTTGGGGGTGGACCTTGTTTTAACATATCCATTTACTCCGGAAACCTCTCGTATGAGCCCGGAGGATTTTATCTCACAACTGCATGAGCATTTGAAATTCTCTGAACTGTGGATTGGATACGATTTTGCCTTGGGTAAGGATCGCCAGGGGACTCCCTCCCACCTGCGAGAGATCGGGCAAGGTTATAAGTTTGGAATCCATGAAATTTCTGCTTATTACCATGAGGGAGAATTGGTTTCCTCCAGTTTGATCCGGAAAAAAATCCGTTCTGGTCAGATCAGGAAAGCAACTCAGCTGCTGGGTAGGCCTTTTGAGATCAGTGGTGAGGTAATCATGGGTGAAAAACGTGGTAAAAGCCTGGGATTCGCCACCTCAAATCTAGAAGTTCTCCCTGAAATGGTTGATATCAAACCGGGTGTTTATGCATGCCGGGCAATTATCAGGGGTAAGATCTATTCGGCCGTAACCAATATCGGCTATCGGCCGACGTTTGGAGAGGATTTAGAAGCTCCCCGCATAGAAGCCCATGTTTTGGATTTTTCCGAGGACCTATATGGCGATTGTATGGAACTGGTTTTCATAGATCGATTGCGGGATGAAATGAAATTTGCCAAGGTAAGCGACCTGGTAGACCAAATCAGCAGTGATGTTAAGCAAGCAAGGGAGATTTTGGAGAGCTGACGAGCATACTTGCCAGATAGGTTCTCTTTGGTATAATTTCCGAGCTGACTAGACCACTTTGCGGCATAGGCTGCGGGGCTGGAGACCTGCTAGAAAGCAGAAAAGCATATATTTTTAGGAGATAGCAGACGTCATGACAATGTTAAAGGAACAGAAAGAAGAAATTATCAAGGAATTTGGACGACATCCGAATGATACTGGCTCGCCAGAGGTCCAAATTGCCCTCTTGACCACCAGGATTTTGGAATTAACCGGACACCTGCAGGATCACACCCACGATGAATCCTCCAGATGGGGATTATTGAAACTGGTTGGTCAACGCCGCAGATTATTGGCATATCTTCGACGAGAAGATTATCAAAGATATATTGCGATCAGTGATCGTTTGGGCTTACGAAGGAAATAAATCAATATAACCAAGTGGGTGCTTAAAATGACCCCTCGGTTTTATATTTATATCAGGCAGAACTTGCAGCGGGGCGGGAAAATGCGGTTGTCGGTGCGGTTAGGTTGAGTTGGAAAGGGGGACCCAACCAGGCGGTGGATCTCTTTCTCCCTGAGGAATAAAAACTGAATAGTGTATTAAACGAACGTTTAACTACTTACTCAAATGTAGAATGTTATCAAGTCCGTGCATTCTAGTTAGGTTGGGTATTGGGAGGTAACGACATTTTCATGTCTTTAGTTCCCAGTCCCTGACCCTAAAAATGCCGGCAGGAGGTAAAAATGAAACCTGAATCAAAGAAATATACAGCAGTAGTAGAAGGAAATGAGGTCGTTATTGAAACCGGGACCCTGGCCGAACTGGCAGGCGGTGCAGTCACTGTCCAGATCGGAGAATCGATCATGCTGGGGACCGCCACCATGAGTGATAACGCCCGCGACGGCACAGATTTCTTCCCATTGACCGTTAACTATGAAGAACGCATGTACGCTAATGGCTCCATCCCTGGAGGTTTCTTCCGCCGTGAAGGACGACCTGGTGAGGATGCTACCCTAACATGCCGATTGATCGACCGCCCGCTCAGACCACTGTTCCCCAAAGATCTGCGCAATGATGTTCAATTGATCCTCTATGCTCTCTCAGCTGAGAACTATCCCATGGATGTTCTAGGTATTAATGCCGCATCCGCAGCGTTGGTTATCTCAGATATTCCCTGGGAAGGACCCATTGGTGGAATTCGAGTTGGGCGCATCGACGGAAAATTCATTGCATTTCCATCCTTCGATGAGATCAAAGAATCGGATCTGGACCTGGTCATGGCTGGCAGCCGCGACGCGATCCTGACGGTAGAAAGTAACTCCAAGGAAATCTCTGAAGAGGATTTCTTGGAAGCTCTTGAATGGGGACACAAAGCGATTCAGCCGCTTATCGATATCCAGGAAAAAATGGCCAAGGAGCTTGGAAAAGAAAAGAAAGGCTACGAGTCATTTAAAGTCAGTGATGAGCTGAAAGCTGATGTAGAAGGCAAAGCCTTGGCTTCTATTAATCAAATCCTTGAAAAGAACCTTGAAAAAGTCGATTTTCGTAAATCTCTGGACGCAGTCCGCGATGAGGTTCTGGAATCCTTAAAAGAGAATGAAGAAGTCGCCACAAGTGATGTCAAAGAGGCTTTTGAAGGTGTGTTAAAATCCGCTATCCGAAACCGCATCCTGGATAAGGGCATACGACCGGATGGTCGTGACCTGACCACAGTCCGTGATATTTGGTGTGATACCAACACCAGTCCTCGGGCTCATGGAACTGGTCTTTTCACCCGCGGTCAAACTCAAGTACTGACTTCGACCGCCTTGGGAACCCCCCGCGATGCTCAGATCGTTGATAACCTTTCACCTAATGATTCCAAACGCTACATGCATCACTACAACTTCCCACCCTTCTCGGTTGGCGAGGTTCGTTTCTTACGTGGAACTTCCCGGCGAGAAGTCGGTCACGGTGCTTTGGCAGAACGTGCCTTGCTTCCTGTGATTCCTTCCGAAGAAGATTTCCCATACACTATACGCTTAGTATCAGAAGTGCTGTCTTCCAACGGCTCTTCCTCAATGGCTTCAGTATGTGGCTCCACTTTGTCCCTGATGGACACTGGAGTTCCCATCAAGGCCCCAGTTGCTGGCGTAGCAATGGGTTTAGTCAAAGAAGGCGATCGTTACGCGATCCTGACCGATATCCAGGGCCTAGAAGATCATATTGGAAATATGGACTTCAAGGTTGCTGGAACTGATGCCGGGATCACTGCTTTGCAGATGGATATCAAGCTGAAAGGTTTAGCCTCCTCGGTGATGTCCGAAGCGCTGGAAGCAGCCAAAGAAGCCCGCACCCTGATCATGGGCAAGATGATGGAGACCATTTCTGTGCCCCGCAAGGAGCTAAAACCTCACGTGCCGCGCATCGAAACTGTCCGGGTACCCGTAGACAAGATCGGCGCAATCATCGGACCTGGTGGAAAAACCATTCGTGATATCCAGGAAACCACTGGCGCAAAAATCGATATCAATGATGAAGGTATTGTGTTCATCGCATCTGATAATGGCGAAAGCGCCCGAATGGCAAGAGAACGAATTGAAGGTTTGACCGCAACTCCTGAAGTTGGCCGAATTTATACTGGTCGCGTGGTTGGAATCAAGACCTTTGGTGCATTTGTTGAGATCCTTCCGGGAAAAGATGGTTTAGTGCACATTTCCCAGCTGGAATCCAGCCATGTCAAGAACGTCGAAGACGTAGTTTCATTTGGTGATGAGATCACTGTGATGGTGACTGATATCAGTAAAGACGGCAAGATCCGCCTTTCCCGGCAAGCAGTGCTGGAAGGCTGGTCTCTGGAAGAAGCCCAGCAGGCAGATCGCAAGAAATAGGAAAGTAACGAATAAGATGAAAATCCGGTTGGGCAACCAACCGGATTTTTTATTCAGGTGGTTTTTGGCATACTGGGAAGATTCTGCTCTATCAGTGGTCTGAATATGTATAAATATTTTATATAAACTACCGATAATTGGGTTCTGAACAGTCCCAATTTGTCTAAATTTGGTAAAATGTGGAAGTGTAATTGTTGTTTATAAAAGTTGAATAAGGAGTAATTCGCATGACTAAAAAAGAGATTGGCATCACACCTTTAGGCGCCCGTGTTGTAATTCAGCCGGTCGAGGAAGAATCCAGAACTGACAGCGGTTTGTATATTCCTGACACCGCGAAAGAAAAACCCCAGACAGGTATAGTAGTTGCTGTGGGTGAAAGCACCGAAGACGTCAAGATTACTGTGAAGGTTGGAGACAAAGTCCTCTTCCCGAAATACACCGGCACCGAGATCAAGCTGAGTGGTGAAGAGTACACTATCATGGACTTTGAAAAAGTCCTGGCAGTGCTTGCTTAATATATCTAATGACTGAAACTTCTCAGAATGTCCATCAATGCGTGATCATCGGTTCAGGGCCGGCTGGTTTGTCTGCGGCATTATATGCAGCCCGGGCGGACCTGGCTCCTGTTGTGCTGTCTGGTATGGATCTTGGCGGGCAGGTCTCGAAGACTGACGCTATTGAGAACTATCCTGGATTTGTGGATGGTATCGAAGGTCCTGACCTCGTAGAAATTTTCCAGAAACAGGCAGAACGATTCGGAGCGGAAATAGTATTTGATTCTGCTACTGAAGTTGATCTATCTGAACGGCCCTTCAAGGTGACTACCTATGGTGGAGAATACCTGGCTGAATCATTGATCATTGCCACCGGCGCTGCCATCCGTGAGTTGGGTGTACCAGGGGAAACAGAACTTACCGGACGGGGGGTATCCTACTGTGCTACTTGTGATGGCCACTTCTTCAAGGAGAAAGACCTGATCGTGGTTGGCGGTGGGGACAGCGCCCTGAAGGAAGGTATCTTCCTGACTCGCTTTGCTAACTCAGTTACTATTGTGCATCGCAGGGATGAACTCAGAGGGGGACCGTACCTGGCTAATAAAGCCAAGAACAACCCTAAAATTAAGTTCATCTGGGATACTGTTGTTACCGAGATCATTGGGGATGGTACAGTTAACGCCGTCCACTTGAAAAATAAAAAGACTGGCGAAGAAGTTGTCCATACTACCGATGGAATTTTCATTTTTATTGGTCATGATCCTAATACCGAGTTGTTCAAGGACAGGCTGGATACTGATGAAAACGACTACCTGATCATTGACCAGCAAATGCATACGAACCTTCCTGGTGTGTTCGCCGCAGGCGAGGTGGGAGACCCTCACTTCCAACAGGTGGTGATATCTGCCGGGATGGGTGCTGCTGCCGCTATGGAAGTCGTGGAGTTTCTGGAAGACGAGAGTTAGATAATTGTTCTCAAATTAAAAAGGATACGGTTTCCTTAGAGGAATTCGTATCCTTTTTGTTATTAAACTCCCCGGAGTATATTAAAACTCCGGAAGCTCATAGGGACTGAGTCCTTTCAAAGGACTCAGTCCCTTATTTCTTAAGCCTCTTCCAATTCACGCATGGCATTAAAGGCAGCAATGCTGACTTCCAGAATGTCCAGTGATGGTTCATTGGTTGTCAGGCGCTGCAGAGCTAGGTTTGGTTTCACAAGCATTCTTACAAAGGGGCGGTGCAAGTTCTTTGCTGTCCACTGCAGGTATTCATAAGCAACACCAGCAAGGACTGGCAGCAGCAGGATGCGGCTGGCCAGGCGCCAAAGCAGGGACATAGGCCCCAGGGCTGTAAATAGCAGCACTGAAAATACAACCACGATCAGCAGGAAGGCCGTCCCGCAGCGGGGATGCTCCATGCTGAATTTCTTAGCTGATTCAGGGGTTAATTCCGCGTTGGCTTCAAAAGCGTTGATCACTTTATGTTCCGCGCCATGGTAGCAGAAGACACGTTTGATATCTTCCATTTGGCCAATGCCCCACATATAGGCGAGAAGGAAAATCAGCCGGATCACTCCTTCCACTAAGTTGCCAATCCATGGTTTCCAGCTTAGGTATTTCTCTACTGCTTGACCAACACCGGCAGGGATCAGGAAAAAGATCAAGACAGCTATTCCTAGGGATAGTGCAAAGGTAAGAAACAGGGTAGGGCCTTCGAGTTTCTCATCTTCACCGGTTTGGGTATTGGCAGAGATGGTCAGGGCTTTCATTCCTAAGACCAGGGCATCATTCAGGCCGATCAGTCCCCGTAAAAAGGGAATCTTCATGATCTTGCTCTGATAGATCTTGTTCAGCTTCTCTGTGTGAATGGTGATCTCACCTTCTGGGTTACGCATGGCGATAGCAGCGAATTTCTTGCCGCGCATCATCACGCCTTCAATAACTGCCTGACCACCGTAATTCGGCAGTTTTGTTTGTGTAGGGGTTTTAGAACTCATATTTATAGATTGAAGAAGAAATGGACCAGAGCTTCAATTCCTTTATAGAATGTAGGTAAATGGATTTTTTCATTGGGACCGTGCATATTATCGCTTGGCAATCCAAATCCGATATTTACCGAATCGACACCAAGGGTCTGTTGAATATGGACTACAACCGGAACGCTGCCGCCTTCCCGTTTGAAGATCGGACGTTTACCCCAGGTCTTTTCTGCAGCCTGAACATAGGCGTCGATCCATTTGGATTTGCGGTCACTGAGGGATGGAAAATCTTTGGACATCTGGGTCAGCTCCCAGGTCACTGTATCAGGAGCATTCTCTGATAGGTAGGTTTTGAACTGTTCATAGACTTCAACGGGATCCTGGTCTGCTACCAACCGGCAGGATACTTTGGCCATTGCATAGGCTGGCAGGACGGTTTTCTGGCCTTCGTCAATAAAACCGGAGTACAGGCCGTTGATCTCCAGGGTGGGGCGGGCGCCTGTGCGTTCCACGGCACTGTATCCCTCTTCACCAAATAAAGCCTTCACTCCTCCTTGCTCCAGGAAGAAATCATCACCAATAGGAAGCTTGCTTATTTCCTCCCGTTCATCATCATCCAGTGGTTTGACCCGGTCATAGAAACCAGGCAATGTCACGCGGCCTTTTTCATCGTGGGTTCCAGAAAGAAGATCGGTCATCACTTGAGCTGGGTTATGGATCGCTCCGCCAAATGAGCCCGAGTGCATATCATGTTTGGGACCCTGGACACGCAGTTCAAAATATGCGATCCCACGCAGGGCATAGGTAACTGTAGGTTGATCAGGAGCCTGCATGCCGGTATCCGGATTCAGGAAAAAGTCGCAAGCCAGTAGATCCTGGTTATCTTTAATGAAGGTTTCTATATAAGATCCTCCGATCTCCTCTTCGCCCTCGATCAGGAATTTGACATTGATCGGTAAATCACCGGTCTGGCGAATGGCTTCAATGGCGCTGAAAGTAGCAATGATCTGCCCTTTCATATCGGTCGCACCGCGGGCATAGAGGTTTTCACCTTTTTCTGTGGGGGTAAAGGGATCTGAGTCCCACTCATTTATCGGATCTTCTGGTTGAACGTCGTAATGGCCGTAGATCAGAACGGTGGGATTTTCCTCGCCAGCAGATAGATCTTCGGCATAAACAATGGGATGCCTCGGGGTGGGGAAGATCTCTACGCGCTTCATACCCAGAGCGCCTAATTCTGCTTTGAGCCATTCGGCTGCTTTTTTGATATCCCCGGCCCGTTCGGGATCAGTTGAAACAGACGGAATGGAGATGATCTGCTTCATTTTTTCCAGAGAACGGTTCTTATGCTCCTGGACATAATCGAGCGCAAGTTGACGGTGATTAGACATGAGGTGTTCCTCCAGTTCAAGTCAGTAGTTATTCGCTGGCACAATTTTACCGCAGACCGGTCAGATAGGGGCATTTTCCCTAAACTAACCTTGGAAAAACATTCCTTCATGTCATTTTTCCGGCATCATGTATAATGGTTTAAACTAAAAATTCAAATATAAATCATTAGTGATTAATCTTGATTGGTAATTGAAATGGAATGTGAGTACAATAGTTGTTTGGGAAGAAGGTTATTTCCTGAAATTTGACCGGTATAGTAGGAAAAATGAGGTACATATGAATTATTTTCAAAACTATCTTCAACCAAAATCCATCTCCGAAGCACTGCAAAATCTGACCGTAGGGGCAGGTCCAGCAGCTGTGATCGCCGGTGGAACAGACCTGCTGCTTGAACTCCGGCAGGGACGCCATTCTGCAGTTGATCGGTTGGTCGATATCTCAGAGATCCCGGAATTAAAAGAGATCACAAAGGAAGGGGACCAGATCATCATCGGAGCAGGAGTAACCCATAAGAGGATCATCTCTGATCCTGTCCTTCAGGAACATGCTCAATGTATGGTTGAGGGCTGCGGTTTAATTGGTGGCCCCCAGGTCAGGAATGTGGCAACTATTGGTGGCAATATCTCTCACGCTTTGCCAGCAGGAGATGGGACCATTTCTCTCCTGGCTCTGGACACTGAAGTCGAGATCGCTTCATTGGAAGGTGTTTCCTGGCAGCCTCTGATCGACATTTTTGCTGGGCCGGGGAAAGTTAATTTCGACCGCTCCAAAGAATTTGTAACTCGGTTCCGATTCGCGGCCAAAGGAGATCAGGAAGGATCCGCTTTTCACCGGGTTATGCGCCCTCAGGGAGTGGCGATCGCTATCCTGAATATGGCAGCTTGGGTGAAACTGGATGAAGGTGGAAATCTTGAGAAAGTCCGGGTTTCCTGTGGTCCTGCTGGTCCCAAACCTTTCCGGGCTTTGAAAATGGAAGAATATCTAACTGGAAAAGTCTGGGATGATGCTGTTAATCAGGAAGCTTCGAAGATCCTGGCGGATGAAGTCAGTTTGAGGACTAGCAAACATCGGGCGACAAAAGAATATCGCCATCAACTATTACCGGTATTGCTCCAGATAGTCATGGATACCGCAGTGGAAAGGGCCAGGCTCTAGCCGGCCGAGAAGGGAGAATATTTTATGTCTACTTTAAAATTCGTTGTTAATGATCAGGAACATCAGCTGGAAATAGAAGCTGAGGAAATGCTGTCCGATGTCCTACGCTATCGCCTGGGATTAACGGGCACAAAAATCAGCTGCGGGGAATCGGAATGCGGCGTTTGCACTGTGCTGGTTGAGGGGGAACCAATTTTGTCCTGCAATTATCCAGCCTTGAAAGCTCATGGAAAAAATGTCACAACCATCGAAGGTCTCTCAGATGGTGAAACACTGCATCCTGTTCAGGAAGCATTCATAAAACAAGGGGCAGTGCAGTGTGGATTTTGTACTCCAGGTCAAATCATGACCGCTGCGGCTTTATTGAACGAAAAACCAGACCCAACAGATAAAGATATTGAATATGCCCTAAATGACACTTTATGCCGCTGCGGAACATACCCGATGATTACCAATGCCATTCACGCAGCTGCGGACAAGATCAACAAAGATAAACCAATCGAATACCCCACTTTTGATTTTGGTGGAGGAATGGATGTGGTTGGCCAGGTAGTTCCCCGGCCAGAAGCCAATGAAAAAGTCACCGGCGAAGCGATATATACTGACGACATCAGTTTTCCTGAAATGTTATTCGGCGCAACCCTTAGGGCAGGAATTCCCCACGGACGGGTGAAGAAACTTGATATTTCCAAAGCCCAGTCGCTCCCGGGTGTTCAGGCTGTCCTGACAGCAGAGGATATTCCAGGAAGGGTCAATCACGGAGAGATCATTCAGGATTGGCCGGCATTGATTGGGATTAGTGAAAAAGCCCGTTATGTTGGTGATGCCATTGCCATTGTGGCAGCTGATACTCAGGAAATAGCTAAAAAAGCCCTGGATCTAATTGATCTGGAAATGGAACCACTACCCATGGTAACCAATTCAGTGGATGCGAAAAAAGATGGCGCTCCTCTTGTTCATGAGAGTGGGAATCTTCTGAAACACATTAAAGTTGATAGGGGAGATATCCAGAAGGGATTCAAAGAAGCCGAGGTTATCTTTGAGGACACTTATTTCACACCTTCTTATGACCATGCTTTCATGGAACCGGAATGCAGCATTGCCAGACCCCTGGATGATGGAAAAATGGAACTTTATGTTGGATCCCAGATCCCATATTCGGACCGGAACCAGGTTGCGGCAGCTCTTGGCCTGCCTTTCGAGAAAGTGCGTGTCCGCAGCCCGTTAGTTGGGGGAGGTTTTGGCGGGAAAGAGGATATCGCGGGCCAGATCCACGCTGCTCTGTTGGCCAATGCAACTGGAAAACCAGTGAAGGTTCTGTATGATCGCCATGAAAGTTTGATTGTTCATCCTAAACGGCATGCTACCCAGATCAAGGTCAAATTGGGGTTCAAAAAAGATGGCACCTTGACCGCAGCGCAAACCGAGTTGTATGGAGATACTGGCGCTTATGCTTCTCTGGGCGCCAAGGTGATGGGCAGGGCAACTACCCATTCCACAGGTCCGTACATCGTTCCCAATGTAAAGATCGATTGTTATGCCGTGTATACAAATAATCCTCCCGCGGGTGCATTCCGTGGTTTTGGCGCTTTTCAGGCTGCTTTTGCGATTGAATGCTTGATGGATCAGGTTGCTGAAGGATTGGGAATGGATCGAGTTGAATTACGGCGCAAAAACGCCCTCAGGAAAGGATCCATCACCAACACCGGACAACATCTGAAAGACAGCGTTGGTCTGCTTGAATGCATTGATAAGACCCAGGAAGCCGTCATGGAGATAACTGGTGGTGAAGACCCCTTCATTTCCAGAACCGTAGAGGACCAGCCTCAAAAAAGAAGGGCTTGGGGACTAGCAGTTACCTTTAAGAATACCGGGCTGGGGGAGGGTGCACCAGATAACGCTTCGGCTGAAATTGAATTGCTGGAAGACGGGATTGTGGAAACTAGGATTTCCTCAGCGGAAATTGGCCAGGGGCTCGTCACCGTTTTACAGATGATCACTGCTGAAGAATTGAACTTGCCAATTGATCAGGTCAGGATTTATCTATCTGATACAGACCTTACACCGGATGGTGGGCCTACCACAGGCTCCCGGCAAACCTATATTTCAGGAAATGCTGCCAAATTCGCTGCCATATCTCTGAGGAACAGCATGCTTGCCTCGCTGTCAGAGAAATATAACTTACCTCCAGAGAAGATCACAATTGATAAAGGAATTGTCCATGTAAATGGCCAGGAATTAAACTTCGCAGAGGTTGGTGAATTAATGCGAGGGGAGGGACGAGTTCCTAAATTGGTTTATGATTACAAATCGCCCAAAACGACGCCACTGGGAGAAGCAGGGGATAAACATTTTGCTTATTCCTTCGCGGCCCAGGCTATTGAAGTGGAAGTTGATCTTGACACAGGAGAAGTTAGTGTGATTAAAGCTGTTGGCGCAACGGATGTAGGCAAAGCCATTAATCCTCTAGGTTTACAAGGCCAAGTGGAAGGTGGATTGATCATGGGGATCGGGCACGCTCTCACTGAGGAATTCATTGTTGAAGAGGGGCAGATCTTTACAGATTCCTTATCTCGCTATAGGATGCCCTCCATTCATCACGTGCCGGAAGAGATCAAGGTTATAATCGTTGAGGATCCCACAGCAGATGGTCCCTACGGTGGGAAAGGAGTGGGAGAAATATCTACCATGCCGGTTCCTCCTGCGATCGTCAATGCAGTCTATAATGCCTGTGGTGTTCGATTCCATACCATACCGATTGACCAGGATTGGCTGGCAGGGGAAATTAAGAACAAGAAATAAGCTCTGAGGAGATTTCAAAGGGACAGGATAAATTACATATTCTGTCCCTACTGACCTCATGGTACAATTTTAGAAACATGGATCGGTGGTCGTTGGTGGTTATGGATTAACCCCGGCGGCGCCAGGATAACCTGGCGAAAAGTGCTACCGTCCTTTCGAGCTAAGGTCGCCGATCCCATGACTAGAATCGATATTAATATTGATAACTATTTAATTCGTTCCACTTATCACCAAAATGCCTTGTACAAATGTTTCACAGGATAAACACCTGTGAATTTTTTGTTTAAGCAAAACCATTATGTTGATTGAACTGCCTTTTTCAATGCCCGGGAAAATATTCCGCAGCCCAATGCCATTCAGCCGGTTTGATAAACAGGATGTCTGGTCGTCGTTTCTAGAAGAGGAAATCGGGTTGGTAGTGATCTTAACTGAACAGCAGGAATACCTAGTTTATTCGGGAAAAGACCTGCCAGCTTTTTACCGTTCCAATGGTATGGAAGTTCTGCACATCCCGGTGCCTGATTTTAGTGTCCCGGAAGACCTGGAAAAATGGCAGGAAGGTTTGAAAGCAGCAGTTTCAGCTGCAAAGAATGGAAAAAATGTCGCAGTTCACTGCCTGGCGGGCATAGGACGAACAGGCACTTTCCTGGCTTGCCTTGCCAAGGATTACCTAGACCTCGAGAGCTGGGATGCCATCCACTGGGTCAGGGAATCAGTGCCTGGGGCGTTAGAAAGTTTGCGACAAGAAGAATTTGTGGTTAATTATCAATCCGATCATAGCTATTAGAAATCATACTAGGACGGGAGAGAAAAATGATCATCAAAAATGGTAAATTAATTACCTGGGAACCAGAAAATCAGATCCTTGAAGATAACCAATTACTGATCCAGGATGGATTGATTAAGGAGATAGGTCCTGATCTGGAGAAGAATTATCCTGATGAGGAAATTGTGGATGCCGGTGGACAGTACGTCATGCCCGGAAATATCTGCGCCCATACTCATTTTTACGGCGCATTTGCCCGTGGGATGGGTATTCCTGGTGATGCACCTAAAGATTTCCCGGAGATCCTCGAGAAACTCTGGTGGCCGCTGGATATGGCGCTGGATGAAGAGGGTGTACGTTATTCTGCCCTCGTATTTGCAGTGGATGCCATCAAGAATGGAACAACTACTCTATTTGACCATCATGCTTCCCCTAATTATATTGATGGCTCGCTGGATGTGATTGGAGATGTAGTGTTGGATGCAGGCCTGCGCGGAGTATTATGTTATGAGGTGACTGATCGCAATGGTAAGGAAGGGGCTAAAAAGGGCATCGATGAAAATGTGCGTTTCATCAAGAAAGCGGCCGGTATTGATCGCTTGGGTGCGGCATTTGGGCTGCACGCCAGTCTAACACTTGATGATGACACGCTGGAAGCTTGCCGTGAGGCAATTGGTGATGAAGCAGGATTTCACATTCACGTAGGTGAGCATCAGGCGGATGAGTACGACAGCCTCAAAAGAGGTGGATTACGGGTAGTTGACCGATTGAAGAAATTTGGCATCCTTGGACCGAAATCGATAGTGGCCCATGGAGTGCATATCGATCAGCAGGAAGCTGCTCTCTTGAAAGAATCTGGCACTTGGTTGACACATCAGGCCCGATCGAATATGAACAACGCGGTTGGTGTGGCGGCGATTGAGGATTTCCTCCGTTTGGGTATTCCTGTCTGCTTGGGTACAGATGGCTTTTATCATGCCATGTGGGAGGAGTGGAAACTCGTATATTTCCTGCACAAAATTCACCGCCTGGATCCACGCAAGATGAGCGCCATGGATATAGTACAGATGGGCATCTATAACAACGCTGCTCTGGCAAATCTCTATCTACCAGATACAATTGTGGGTACCATTCAGCCCGGTGCGGCCGCGGACTTGATCTTTGTGGATTTCCATCCCTTCACACCATTAAGTGCTGGCAATCTTCCCTGGCAGATAATTTTTGGAATCCAGGAAAGCATGATCACATCTACGATGGTGGCTGGAAAATTCTTAATGAAGGATAATCAAATTCTGACTCTGGATGAAGAGAAAATTGCAGCGGAAGCTCAAAAAATAGCCCCGGAGATCTGGAAACGGTATGAAGGATTTGTGGGAAAGTATTCGTAAGGAATTTCCAATTAGTAAGTATTTATAAGAGAGGTGTGAATGTCTGAAAAACCTACAATTGCCATCCTGGGAGGGACAGGTCATGAAGGAACAGGACTGGCGCTGCGCTGGGCTTCAAATGGCTACGATGTCATTATTGGCTCCCGGCAAGAGGATAAAGCCCTAAAAGTAACCGATGAGATCAATGAAATCCTTGGAAAAAAATTGGTCCGCGGAATGGAAAATGGTGCTGCAGCCCGAGAGGCGGATATCAATGTGCTTACCGTGGTTGCTACTGCACACGAGGCGGCATTAACTGGATTGAAGGATGATCTGCAGGGGAAAATCCTGGTAGATGCTACAGCCAGAATCAAATTTCCAAATCCTAAACCTCCAGCCCCTCCATCGGCGGCACGATTGGCCCAGGATTTGCTTGGAGAAAGTGTCAGGGTTGTGGCTGCTTTCCAGAATATCCCTGCCAGCGCTCTTAAGAATCTAGATAAGGAGCTGGACAGCGATGTGTTGGTCTGCGCAGACCAACGCGAAGATGCTGACCAGGTTAGCGAGTTGATCAGGGAAGCCGGTATGAATGCCTTTTATGTGGGTGATCTTGACATTGCCATCACCCTGGAAGGTATTACAGCTGTGCTTGTTTATTTGAATAAGTTCAATGATATTAAACACGCCAGCATTAAGATCGTAGGTTCCTGAGGAGATTTGTGGCTTCAAAACCAAGCAGCGTCCTGAAGTTGGTCACACTGGCAGATTTTCCCATGATCCAGAAAGGGGATAATCTGGCAGATATCATACATAACAACCTGAATGTGAATCAGATTGACCTTCAGGATGGTGATGTCCTGGTGATCGCCCAGAAGGTGATCTCAAAAGCTGAAGGGCGCAAGGTGGACCTACAATCCGTAGAAGTCTCTGCAGAGGCAAAAGAACTGGCAGAAAAAGCTGATAAGGATCCCCGGATTGTGGAGTTGATCCTCAAGGAAAGCAATAAAGTTCTGCGCCATAGACCAGGTTTGATCGTGGTGGAGCATAAACTTGGATTTGTGTGCGCCAATGCTGGAATTGATCGTTCGAATGTCAAACAGGGAGACGGTTCAGAAGACAAAAGCGTGCTCTTACTCCCAGAAGATCCCGACCGATCTGCACGAGAAATACGCCTGTCGTTGGAAAAGACCTGGGACCAGAGTGTCGGGGTTCTGATCATTGATTCCCATGGGAGAGCCTGGCGCAATGGAACAGTCGGGATCTCAATCGGATTTTCAGGTCTTCCAGGTATCGTGGATTTAAGGGGAGAGCCGGATTTATTTGGCTATGAGTTGAAAGTAACTCAAATTGCCGTGGTAGATGAACTTGCGGCAGCTGCCTCATTAATGATGGGACAGGCTGATGAAGGCCTTCCTGTTGTGCATGTCCGTGGATTTCCGTATCCACTTCGAGATGGTTCCTTTGAGGAAATTCCGCGAGATTTAGAGAAAGATTTATTTCGCTGATGAATTTTTAGAATGGAATAAGATAAGTGTTAAAGGTGATCACTGAATGAAAATTGTAGCTCTAGCTGGAGGAGTTGGTGGCGCAAAATTAGCGGATGGGATCTATCGTTTGATCCCAAAAGTTGAATTGACTGTGATCGTGAATACAGGCGATGATTTTACGCATTTTGGTTTGAATATCTCCCCCGACCTTGATACAGTTTGTTATAACCTGGCGGGAATGGAAGATCCTGAGACTGTATGGGGCAGGGGATCCGAAAATTGGGAAACGATGGATCTGATCAAAAAACTCGGCGGCCCGGATTGGTTTTCGTTGGGTAATAAAGATCTGGCTACAAATCTGGAGAGGACCCGGCGCTTAAATGAAGGGGACCCGCTCTCAAAGATAACAGCAGATTTTTGTGAGCATTGGGGAATATCTGCCCGTGTTCTACCAATGACCGATGATCTGGTTCCCACACTGGTAAAAACAGAAGGTGGTTATTTGCCATTCCAGGAGTATTTTGTCAAACTCGGGACAAAACCAGAGGTCAGCGGATTCGTTTTTCAGGGTATTGAAAGTTCCACCCCTTCTCCCGGTGTTATATCCGAGATAGAGGGTGCAGATCTGGTAGTGATCTGTCCTTCAAACCCTTGGGTGAGTATTGCCCCGATTTTGTCAGTTCCTGGAATACTCGACGCTCTAAAGAAGAAGATCGTCGTGGGAGTATCACCCATTATAGGAGGGGAAGCAGTTAAAGGGCCGGCAGCAAAAATGTACCGTGAAATGGGTCTCCAGCCTTCTGCTCTATCTGTTGCAGAAGGATATGATGACTTGATCACAGGTTTTGTCATAGATCAGAAGGATAAGAAATTGATCAAGGATATAGTATCAAGCTTTGATGGGCAGATCTGGATCCTGCAAGCTAATACCTGGATGGAAAACCGTCAGGATCGCATTCGGCTAGCGGGTGAAGTAGTGATATTTGGCAATCAATTGATCAAGGAGGTTTAAGGATGGCTTTATGGGCAATCGTACCTGTTAAGCCGCTTCGTAGGGGGAAATCTCGCCTTGCAAAGGTGATTTCTGCTGAAGAAAGGGCAGATTTAAATCAATATTTGCTTGAGCATACTATCCAGGTCTTATCTACCATAGATGAGATCGAGAATGTTCTGGTAATTAGTCGGGACACTGAAGCTCTAGCCTTGGCCCGTGATTTGGGAGCAAGGACAGTTCAGGAATATGGCAGCCCCGGTCTGAATACTGCATTAACCCGGGGAGTGGAAATAGCCAAATCCTACGGGACCTGTGGGATATTGGTTCTACCGGCTGATTTACCACGTCTGGACGCGGAAGATATCCGCAAAATACTCGTTCATCGAAAAAATCCACCAGTTGTGGTGATTGCTCCGGACCGGAAAAAGGAAGGCACCAATGCGCTCTTTGTCTGCCCACCAGATTTGATCGATTTTGAGTATGGCATAGGATCATTTGAGAAACACAGCAAAGGGGCTCTGGATGCCGGAGCACGCCTCGAGGTATGTGATCTGGCCTCTTTGGAATTGGATTTGGATGAGCCTGAAGATCTAGCATTGATCGAAGCAGAATTAAGAATTAACAAATAATGGAAATCATAATTACTATCTATGGAGGATAACTATGACTAAACCAGCTGCACTATATTTACAGGATGCCCATGATCTGCGGGACGGCCTCGAGTACGTTCGTTATGCAGAGGAAAAAGGCTTTGACGCCGTTTGGCAGGCTGAGTCCCGCCTGGTGAGAGATGCCATTGTTCCGATGGCGGCTTATGCTGCCGTCACAGAGAAGATCAAGATCGGCTCTGGTGTGATCAATAACTGGACCCGGAATATAGGCCTGCTGGCATCAACCTTCCTGACCCTGGATGACCTTGCACCTGACAGGATGATTTGTGGTATCGGTGCCTGGTGGGATCCCCTGGCAGAAAATGTTGGCATTAACAGACGCAAACCACTGACAGCCATGCGGGAAACCGTAGAGGTCATGCGCCGATTGTTGAATATGGAAAACGTGACCTTTGATGGTGAATTTGTTCATGTTCAGGGTATTGAACTGGATGTTGTTCATGGAAATACTAATCCCCGTAATGTGCCGATCATGATCGGCGCGACTGGTCCGAAAATGCTTCAGCTAGCTGGAGAGATTTGTGACGGCGTGGTCATGAATTACTGTGTTCCTGTGGAATATAACAAGATGGCCATGGAAAATATTGAAATTGGCGCCAAGCGGGTTGGGAAGACGATTGATGATATCGATCGCCCCCAACTGGTAGTTTGTTCAGTATCAGAAGATTATGACGCAGCTATGGACTCCACAAGGCAATTGCTGACTCAGTACCTGGCTCAGCAGCCACATATCGCGATTGCTTCAGGGGTCTCGAACGACGTCGTAGCTGAAATCCAGTCGATCCTAGGCTGGCCGGCAACCCATGAACAGATCCAGGCTGCCAAACATCTTGTTACGGATGATCTGATCCATCGCATTACCGCTTCAGGAACACCAGATGTAGCACGCGAAAAAGTAGATCAGTATCGAGCAGAAGGATGCACAGTACCAATTTTGTATCCTGTTGGAGGAGAAGTAAAACTACTGGTGGATACTTTCACCACGGATTAACTTACTTGATTTATCTTGGCCCTGGAGAGATTTTTCTCCCTGGAGTTGGATTATTTTTCCAGGGCTCTTTGCATGAGGAAATTGATTATGATCACTGAATACCATCGCCCAGATAGCCTTGAAGAACTATTATCCCTGGTTTCCAGAAAATCTCCCCGGACAATTGTACTGGGAGGCGGATTGTACATAAATGAGGTTATCAAAGAACCAATTGCTGTTGCTGATCTGCAAAATTTGGATATGACTGAAATTCAGAAAAAGGGAAAGAACCTCCAACTTGGGGCAGCGGTCACTCTTCAGAATCTGGTTGATTCAGACCATATTTCATCAGCTCTATCGAAGAGCATAAAACATCAGGAAACTTACAACAGACGCCAGGTTGCAACGCTTGCTGGGACTCTGGTTGCCGCTAATGGACGTTCGGCAGTAGCAGGAGTATTTTTAGCTCTGGATGCAGAATTGGTTATCAGCGAGGCAAAGTCTGATATTGAAAAGGTCAGGCTGGGGGATTTCTTGCCAGTGAGGGAGGAAAAATTAGCCGGTCGGGTGATTACAGAAATCAGTATCCCGACGGATGTACGCACCTCGTATCAGTATGTTGCCAGATCTCCAGCAGATTTGCCTATTGTTGGTGCAGCAGTCACGCAATGGCCATCCGGAAGGACTAGGGCCGTATTGATCGGGTATGGAGACCAACCAGTGATGGTACTGGATGGTCCTGAAGCCGATGGAGTGGTTGAATCCGCTAAAGATGCTTATTCTGGTGCAGATGATCAATGGGCTGGCGCTGCTTATCGGTCAGACGCTGCCGGGATTCTTGTGAAGCGCTGTTTAGAAGAGATAGCTGAGAACGGTTAAGGATTAATCATTATGATTGATATTGAACTTACAATAAATAATCAAGCCTACCAGCTTAATATCCATCCGGGTGAACGGTTATATCATGTGCTGCGGAGATTAGGTTATAGAAGCGTTAAATTTGGTGACGAACACGGAAAATCCGGTGCAGATACGATCCTGCTCAACGGAAAACCTGTTAACTCCTTCGTGATGCTGGCAGCTCAGGCTGATGGACACGATATAGAGACTATAGAGATGCTGGGTGAACATCCCAAGCAGGGATGGAAAGAGGGCAGGGGACTTCATATTCTTCAGCAGGAATTTGTAAAAACCGGTGCTATCCAATGCGGTTACTGCACTCCAGCCCAGATCCTGGCATCCAAAGAGCTATTAAGCCGGGAGCCAGATCCGACAGAGGAGCAGGTCAGAGATGCCCTGTCTGGCGTTTTATGCCGCTGTACTGGTTACTTGAAACCCGTTGAAGCTGTTCTACGAGCAGCAGCCCGCCTGAGGGGAGAGGAAGTACCGCCAATTGAAGATCCAATTCAGGTCCCGCCTGAATGGATGGACAGTGACGTTCATGATTCCATTCCACCGACACGAACGGTCGAAGTTGATGGGTCGACTTTAACTGCAGAGAGAGTGATCACTGAATTAAAGGTAAGTAACAGTCCGGATACTTGGCGCCAGGTTGGAAAACCCAAGGAAAAAGTAGATGCCGTTAAGCTAGTGCAGGGCAAACCAGCTTTTGCTGCTGATTTTGAACGACGGGATATGTTATTTGCTAAAGTGCTGTTCAGCCCTCATGCTCATGCCAGAATAAAAACTATAAACACGGCCAAAGCCCTGGAGATCTCTGGCGTGCGATGTGTGCTAACCCATAAAGATCTGCCTCGCGTCCCGTATTCTACGGCGGGTCAATCCGATCCAATTCCAGGTCCGCTGGATTGCTATTCCCTTGATAACAAGGTTCGTTTCGTGGGAGACCGGGTAGCATTTGTCGCCGCAGAATCTGAAGAGATCGCCCAAAAGGCAGTCGATGCGATCGAAGTTGAATACGAGATGCTTGAAGCGATCCTGGATACACGAGAATCTATGAAGCCAGGCGCACCGGTAATCCATGATCAGGATGATTATGTCAATTTCGCGGACTCTGATCCATCGAAAAATCTGGCCGCAGAGATCCGGATCGATATTGGTGATGTTGAGGAAGGGTTTAAGCAGGCTGACGAGATCTTCGAGGCAGAATATGAAGTACCTAAGGTACAACAGGCCCACATCGAACCTCATGTAGTAGTAACTTATTGGGACGAGGATGACCGCCTTGTCATTCGAACTAGTACCCAGGTCCCATTCCATGTTCGCAGGATGATCTCGCCTGTCCTGGATCTGCCAGTAAAAAGGATCCGTGTCATTAAACCTCGTGTTGGTGGTGCTTTTGGCGGAAAACAGGAAATGTTAATTGAAGATGTTGCAGCTCACCTGACTATCGTTACCGGTCAGCCAGTTCAGTTTGTATACACCAGGGAAGAGGAATTTATCGCTTCCCGCTCCCGCCATCCTATGCGAATAAAGCTAAAAACAGGCGTGAAGAAAGATGGAACGTTGACCGCTAATGCTATGTATGCATTGAGTGATACTGGCGCCAATGGCGCTCATGCGTTGACAGTGACCGGCAATACTACAAAAGCAATGGCTTTATACGTTGGAGATGGACCTTTCAGAGAATCTCCTAATATTCGCTTTTATGCCGATATTGTCTATACAAACACCCCGCCTTCGGGCGCTTATCGTGGGTACGGTGTTCCCCAAGGATATTGGCCTGTTGAACGCCATATGGAATTTATTGCCCATGAACTGGGATTGGATCCATTGGAGTTCCGCATGAAAAATTCTCTGCAGGTTGGAGAGATCCATCCCTTTAGTGTTGCCTGGAGCGAAGGCAGAGAGCCGGTCCCGGAGATGATCCAAACAAATGGACTGGCGGAATGTGTCGTGAAAGGCAAAGAAGCCATTGGATGGGATAAAAAACTGGCGGATAAAGATTGGAAAGATGTACCGGGAAAACCTTACTTGAAACGGGGGTTAGGGGTTGCGCTGGTCATGCAAGGAACGGCAATTCCGTACTTGGATATGGGAGGCGCTAGTATCAAACTCAATGATGACGGGTCATTTAACTTGCTAGTAGGTGCAACTGACCTTGGAACAGGTTCAGATACCGTTCTGGCGCAAATGGCGGCCGAGATCTTGGGTGTGAACCTGGAGGACATAATCGTTTACTCATCGGATACGGATTTCACACCTTTTGACAAGGGCGCCTATGCCTCCAGTACGACTTACATATCCGGAGCAGCAGTTGTTGATGCGTCAAATAAAGTGGCCGAAAAGATCAGAGAGAGAGCCGTGATGGTTCTGGAATCCCGCCTGGATGGGATGAGTTTCAAAGCCAGTGAGATAGAGTTGACTGACTGCTGCGCAATTGCATCTGATGGGCATGCAGTCTCCATGGCAGATATCGCCCTTCATTCACTCCACCATGCCAACCAGGAGCAGATCATGGCCGTCGGATCCTATGTGTCCCCGGTTTCTCCTCCACCATTTGCGGCCCAGTTCGCTGAAGTGACTGTGGATATTGAAACCGGCCAGGTTGTTGTGGATCACCTGGTGATGGCCGTGGATGGGGGTGTGATCATTAACCCTGTGACAGCCTCCGGTCAGATCGAAGGCGGTATGACACAGGCTCTTGGGTACGCTGTTTCAGAGGAAATGGTTTATGACGAGAAGGGCAGGGCTCGCGAGAAGGATTTTCGGGATTATCATATCTTTGAAGCCCATGAAATGCCGATCCTGGACACAATTTTTATCGAAACTTTTGAACCTTCCCATCCCTTCGGAGTCAAAGCTGTAGCTGAGATACCAATGGATGGGGTCGCTCCGGCAGTTGGAAATGCAGTATTTAATGCCTGCGGGGCAAATATCCTTGATAATCCGGTGACTCCAGAAAAGATCTGGACGGCGCTGCAAGGAAACTAGGCCTGCCGGCCAAGATAGAATGAATGCCCAGGAGCGAATTGTCCTGGGCATTTTCACTAACTTATAGAAGGTGGTGGAAGGCGAGTAGACTGCCAATCTGTTATAATTTAGTAGTTATCAACCGGATGAAAATTAGGGGCAGAAAGGCCTCTTTTTTAGAAAAATAGGTTGGTTTTGCTTATGGAAATGATTACCTACGTGATTGGACACGTTAATCCAGATACTGATTCAATAGCTTCTGCAATTGGATATGCCTGGTTGCTTCGGGAACGGGATGGGATCAATGCTGTGGCTGCCAGAGCTGGAACAACTAACCCCCAGACTACCTGGGTCCTGGACCGGTTGAATTTAGATGCACCCTGTTTGTTGACGGATGTCTCTCCCCGGTTTGAAGCTGTTGCTCGCCGTATGGATACTACAACACCGGATGAGCCGCTCAGAAATGCCTGGGAAATCGCCAGCAGGACGGGTGGTGTTTCTGCTATTGTGAATGATGACGGCACTCCGTATGGCTTGATCACTGGCATAACCCTGTTTTCATTCCTGTCTGAGCTGGTTGGTCCCCATCCAGGCGGTCAGGATATGCGTATCGCAGAACTGCTTGAGATGCCCTGTCATGAAGCCGCTGATACGGAAGTTCCTCAATTCAAAGCGGGCAGCCGCATCCGCGATGCCGTGAATAGGATACTAAGGCAGGAGCGCAATTATTTCATTGTGGTGGATGATGATGGGCAATATGTGGGGCTCTCGCGTCAGCGGGATATCCTCAATCCCCCCAGGGTTCAGGTCGTCCTGGTGGATCATAATGAAAAAGAACAGGCTGTCGGCGCTCTGGAAGAAGCAGAATTGCTGGAAATCATTGACCACCATCGGCTTGGCAACCCTTTTACCCGGGCGCCAATCCGATTTACCACTGAAGTTGTAGGAAGCACCAGCACTATTATCGCAGAGCGTATTATTGAATCAGGTTTGAGTGCCCCTGCAGATATAGCGGGTATACTCATGGCCGGCATTTTTTCTGACACTCTCTTTTTTACCTCTCCCACAACAACCGACCGCGACAGAAAGGCTGCTGAAAGGCTGGGGCGCAGTGCTTTTTCAGCTAATAGTCCCCTGAAGGGAGAATCGTTAGAAACCTACGGGGAGGCAGTAATAAAAGCGGGAGCAGGTATCTCCACCCGGGATCCAGATGAGATCGTTGCCTCGGATACTAAAACCTATACTTCAGGTGAATTGAATTTCGGAATTGCCCAGGCGGAAGTAACTGATTTGGTGCAAGTGGACAAACATTTAGTGGAACTGAAAGATGCTTTGGAACGTCTGCGTATAAATCGGGCTCTGGATTTCACTATCCTGATGGTTACAGATGTTGTTCAGAGTTCAAGCCGGTTAGTTATCAATAACCCTCCTCCAACATTTGATGATTTGCCTTATCCAGCCAGTTCGGATGGAACACGGTTCGCAAAAGGTGTGGTTTCCAGAAAGAAACAGCTCCTACCGGTCATACTTAGTTTACTTGAAGCTTGATTTGGAATAGAGGCAAAGAAATGAGTGATGTATTTTCAGCCTTAGCTGAAACACCAGAGGAAATTGCCCTCAGGATCATGGCGGAAGTTTTCCAGGTCGTTCATGGTGGATCTGGGAAAAGTTTATCATAACAGAAAGTTGAATGGTCAAAAGCATTTGACGAAGAAGGATTTATGTGGCAAGAGTATATCAATGCAATTTCAATAGAACAGGTACTCTCTCTGCTGGCTGCTGAAAAAAGTCAAGCCAGGATCATTGCTGGTGGAACGGATCTGGTGCTGGAAATGCGGGAAGACTTTCACCAGGAAGTTAAAATCCTGATAGATATTTCCAGGGTTGAAAAATTAGATGAGATAACTCTCGATGAGGCTGGTTACATTCATATTGGTGCCGGTGTTACGCATAATCAATGTGTGGCTTCGGAGATTATTCGCGATGGAGCTCTTCCGTTGGCATTGGCGTCATTGGAAGTGGGCGCTCCCCAGATACGGAATACAGGGACGATTGTTGGCAATCTTGTAACTGCATCTCCGGCGAATGACACCATTGTTCCTTTAGTAGCGCTGGAAGCTGTGTTGAATATCAGATCCTTGGATGGAGAACGTCAGGTCGCCCTCAGTGATTTTTATACCGGTGTCCGGAAACATGTGCTCCAGCCAGATGAAATGGTTACAGAAATAATCGTTCCTTCTATGGAAGCTGATCAACACGGCGAATATCTAAAGCTGGGTCTCAGAAAAGCCCAAGCAATCTCGCTGGTGAATATGGCAGTACTGCTGGGATTAGATGAAGGAAAGATCACTAGTGCCAGCATCACCCTGGGTGCTGTTGCGCCAACGATCATCCATGCTTCTTCTGCTGAAGATTTCCTGGTCGGAAAAGAACTGTCCGAAAATATTATCGATAAAGCGGCTGACCTTGCCAAGCAAGCAGCCCGGCCGATTGATGATATTCGAAGTTCCGCAGATTACAGGCAGGAGATTACACGAGTGTTGGTAAAGAGAGGCCTTACCCACATTATGGCGGGTGAGGAAGGGGCAAGGTTGCCGGATTCTCCAGTCTTATTAGTGAGTAAGGATACCGATAAAGATAAACCAGCTTTGGATGATAAACCGTTGATCCCGGGGAAAACCCCGATCATCACCCGTATCAATGGTGTGGAATTTACGTTTAATAAAGGGCACCGGGGAACTCTTCTTCATCTGATACGAGATTTTGCTCAGCTGACTGGAACAAAGGTTGGTTGCGAAGAAGGAGAATGTGGAGCCTGCACGGTCTATCTGGATGGAAAGGCAGTTATGTCCTGTTTGGTTCCAGCTCCCCGAGCTCACATGGCTGAGATCATAACTATTGAAGGACTGGGCACGGAAGAAGACCTTCATCCAGTCCAGGAATCGTTTATTGAACAAGGAGCAGTCCAGTGCGGCTACTGCACTCCTGGTTTTATTATGTCCGCCGCGAAACTTCTGGAAGAAATTCCTCATCCGTCGGAGGAAGAGATCAAAACAGCGATCTCTGGTAATCTTTGCCGATGCACGGGTTATTACAAGATCCTCCAGGCAATTGAGGAAGCTAGTCATAAAGAAGGTGCTTAATGGGACGACTACAATATCAAAGAGACATCCAGGATGAACCTGCGAGTGTTCACCCGATCTGGCGGGGGATAGGTTTTTTACTGCTGGGAGTGATTGCCATCATGTCTTATGCAGGAGCAAATTTGCTTGTAGAAGCAAATAAAACCAAGGGCTGGATAACTGTTCCGACAGATATTCGGGGAGGAGTCAGTTGGGCTCCTGATTTATATACCGAATTGATTGTCATGTTTTTCTTGATGATGATTGGGTTTGGCGTGATTACTATAGTCTACTCAATTATTTATAAGATCTCCCGCCCACGGGACCTTTTCAAACTGCTCAAATAAGGTCTTCTACCGGGAATGGAGTTAGAAGCTGCGGGGTTTTTTTACCTGTTAGTTAGATGAGAAAGTGTATTCAATAAATGTTGGTTCGTTATGCCGTTCAATTTTCGTTTATATTTAATAGATTTTTATTACAGCCTATTTCGCTCCAAGGGAACACCTGCCAGGTTATCGAGAAAAAGGGTGTTCCTTTTGTTGTTCTTGTTTTTCTTTTTTCCGCTATGGAATATATATATCCGGATTGGATATGCTCTAGACAAGGTCTTTTTCCCCCAATATAAAGAAAATAAATCCCCTGATCCAATTTTTATCATTGGTAATTACCGGTCAGGATCCACGTTTTTACATCGTTTGTTATTAAGAGATGACCAGTTTACTTGCTTAAAAGCCTGGGAAATATATTTCGCTCCTGCCCTGGTTCATCGAAGCATGATCCGTTTTATCTTGAAAGTAAGCAAATTTATCGGAAGCCCAGTTCAGAAAGCTGTGGCTGCGTTCGACGGCATGATGAATGAAATTTACACCATGCATAAAACAGGTTTATATACCTACGAACAAGATTCCCAACTTTTCTATCACACCTGGTCATCCTATAATGTTTTTGCGGTCTCTCCATTTCCCGAATTGGCCAGAAGGTATATTTATTATGATCAAGAAGTACCACATAAGGAACGGCAGAAACAGTTTGGTTATTACAGGGAAGTGCTAAAGCGACATATGTATCTCCATCCGGATCAACTTTATCTTGCTAAAAACCCTGATTTTTCTCCAGCGGTTGAAACCTTGTTGGAAATTTTTCCAAATGCAAAATTCATAAACCTGATTCGTCCACCAGAACAAATGATTCCGTCTTCAATTAATCTTTGGGCTCATAATTGGCGGGCGTACGGGACACCAGAAGAAGAATATCCCCAGATAGATGTGATCAAGGAACACGCCAGTCATTGGTATCGTTATCCGCACCAGATCTTAGCTAATCTGCCGCCTGATCGATATCAGATTGTGTTTTTTGAGAATCTTGTTAGGAATCCCGAAGCTGAAGTAAACAGGATTTACAATCAAATAGGATTGGAGCGTTCGGATGAGTTCCACGATATCCTTAAAAATGTCACTGTTGAATCCAGGAACTATACTAGTCATGGGAATTATTCATTGGATAGAATGGGAGTAGATATTGAATCTCTCAAAAAAGAATTTTCTCCAGATCTGAAAGCCTATCAGAATAATGTGCAGAAGGCTGAAAATCTGGTTGCGAAGGTCAAGGGATAACATATGGAACGAACTGTACCTCATACCGCTTCAGAGGAAGTTGAACTTTATCAGCGGACTTATTATTCTCTGCTCAGAACATCTGATACTGTTCAGATCCGTTCCATTGAAGAAGTTCATGCAGGGATGAATTCACTTCTCCATCAGCATGCCAGGCATCAAGAGCCGGATATGACGGCTTTTATATACGCTCTTTTGCGGCTTCCGGAATGTGTCCGGGATACTAAAGAGATTGTCCTTGGACAAACGGGAACTGTCTTCGAGGAAGCGGGCCTGGGTAATGTCTGGGATTGGGAGCAGGTCCATGGAAAAGCACGCCGCCGCCGTTGTTTTTACAATAACGACAAGAATATCTTGGCGTGCATCATCGCCAGTCGCTCAGATATTGATGATGTCATCCCCATGCTTACAGCCTATCAGATCGAATGGAATAAGATCCATCAACTGCTGCAGTATCTGCCCGATGATATCGATCTGACCGAGGTCCATAAACATCACGATGCCTGGTATAACCTGGCTGAAGCTTTAATGATGTCTGTGAGCGACCTGACACGCTGGCGCTCCATTTGTGGAGATGACTTTATCAATTGGATCGAAAAGATCAAATCTCGCGAACTTAATTTCCTGGTTTGGTTGTTAAATGGCTCTTTGATCGAATATAACAGGGCAACGAGTGATTGGTGGAAGGTCATTGAAAAACGAGTTCCAGATCTTTTAGATCGTCCAGTTTATTTTATTTCAAGCAATACCCATAGTTTTGCAAACCTGCTTTCTGGATTTGCCTTGAAGAATCAAAAAGAGATCAATCAGTATCTGGTTGATGCAGGTCAGGAAGAATTGCTAGACGAATGGCGCCAGATCCAGGCTCAGAAGGTTCTTTCCAGCGAGGAAAATTTCCTGTATTATGCCCTGAAAAAATACATCCAGGAACCAGGAAGTGAAAAGATCGCCAAACGGCGAGCAGATCATGAAAAATCCTGTGGTATTCATCGAATATCCAGCGAGCATTCCTTTGATGTCGCAGCCCAGGTTTTTGACCTATCAAAACTAAAACCAGATTGGCTGGATCCCAGGATTACAAAGGGTCTGTCTGATCTGGATTTTCTACCTCAAAGTGATGCTTTGATATTAAATATCGATTATCCATTGGGATTGGCAGCATATAACTTATTAATGGAAGTTGCTGAAAATGCGGGAAATATTCTTGGTGTTTATATACTCGGGAAAGCCGCGACGCTCAATGGTGTGGTTGGGGATGTAATGATCCCTTATGTAGTACATGATGAACACTCCCGGAATACCTATTTATGTCCCCAGGCATTTAAAGCCAGGGACGTGCGGCCTCACCTGGTTTACGGAACTGTACTGGATAATCAAAAGGCTGTCACCGTCAAGGGAACTTTCCTGCAAAACCCAACATATATGGATGTTTTCTATCGGGAAGGATATACAGGGATTGAAATGGAAGCTGGTCCTTATATGTCGGCGGTTTTTGAAATGTTCCGACCCTATCGCCATCCTGTGGATGAGATCGTAAATCTGGACAGGGCGCCGTTTGACCTGGGTATTCTTCACTATGCTTCAGATCGACCGCTCAGTAAAGGAAAGAACCTGGGTGCAGGTACGCTGTCTTATTATGGCATGGATCCGACTTATGCTTGTTCCTTGGCAATCATCAAACGGATATTTGAATTGGAACAAAAGCGACTGCAAAAAAGCTGAACCAATATCATATCAATGTGGAAAGAAGAGAAATGAGCGAAATAGGTAAATCACACAGAAGAATTGATGCTCTCGACAAAGTACTGGGAAAAGCAGATTATTCCGGGGATTTGGTTATGCCGGATATGCTTTTTATGAAAATCCTTTTTGCCGGACGTCCCCACGCGATAGTTAAATCAATTGATACCTCAAAAGCTTCAGGATTGGAGGGGGTAGTTCTGGTGCTGACATCTAATGATGTCCCTGTTAATGAATATGGCCTGCAGATTCCGGACCAGCCAGTTCTTTGTGGACCTGGTTCCGATAAACCTTTTGCAGACCGAGTGCGATTTGTCGGCGACCAGGTTGCTGCTGTCATTGCAGAAACAGAGGATATTGCTGCCGCTGCTTGTGATCTGATCGAAGTGGTATATGAAGATTTACCCCTGTTATTAGATCCTTACGAATCAGCCCGAAAAGGTTCGTTACTGCTTCATCCAGATAAAGAAGACAATGTTTATAAATCCCTGCGCATCCGGAAAGGGGATCTTGAAGCAGGATTTGAAGCTGCAGACCTGATTGTAGAGGGTGTGTATCATACACCAGTTCAGGAACACGCTTATCTGCAGCCAGAAGCTGGGCTGGCTTATATTGATGACCAGGATAGGGTTACTGTTGCTGCGGGTGGGCAATGGTCCTTTGATGAACAAAAACAGATCGCCCATTCTCTGGGTCTTGAGAGGGACCTGGTTCGTATCATTCACCCGGCCATTGGCGGTGCTTTTGGCGGACGTGAGGACCTATCCGTCCAGCTAGTTTTAGGCCTTGCGGTATATCGCCTGAGGGAAGAAGGGATCCTTCGTCCTGTGAAAATTGTCTGGAGCAGGGAAGAATCAATTATCGGTCATCATAAAAGGCACGCCTATCATATCAAAACCCGCTGGGGAGCGACCCATGATGGATTGATAACTGCTGCCGAGGTGGATATCCTCGCGGATGGCGGCGCTTACATGTACACTTCCAACAAAGTGCTTGCAAATGCACTGATCGCTTGTACGGGTGTCTATGATATTCCTAATGTGAAGGTTGATGCCCAGGTCGTAGCGACTAACAAAGTGCCTGGCGGTGCTTTCCGCGGCTTCGGCGGCCCTCAGGGAGCGTTTGCAGCAGAAAGTCAGATGAATAAGATCGCTGAACAACTGGACATGGATCCAGTAGAACTACGAGTGAAAAATGCCATGAACAAAGAATCTTTGACTTCTATGCAGACTCCTTTGCCGGGGGTGGCAAATGTTGCTGAGGTTTTGGAACGTTGTGCTGATGAATCCTTCTGGGTTAAGGAAGATGGGAAATGGCATAAAAAACAGGTCAAATCTGAAGAAGAAAATGATTTCCTGAAACGCGGCTTCGGTTATGCTTGCGGGATGAAGAATATTGGCTTTTCAGCCGGGTACCAGGAAAATTCCTGGGCAACAGTTGAATTGTATGGGGACACAATAGTCGAAAAAGTGATCGTGCGCCATGCCGCTGCAGAAGTTGGGCAAGGCACACATACAGCAATTGTGCAAATGACGGCTGATGCAATCGGCGTCCCGATTGAGATGGTTGAGCTAATCAGCGCTGATACAGGTGAGACTAAAGATTCAGGGAGTGTATCCGCTTCCAGAATGACCTTTATGGCAGGCAACAGCGTTTACGAAGCTGGGGAAAAAGCTCTTGAGAAATGGGCTGATGAAGAAAGGCCGGCAATAGCCACTCACCAATACCTGGCACCGAAAACGACTAACTTTGATCCAGAAACTGGTGCTTCTTCTCCAAACGTTGCTTATGGGTATGTAGCCCAGGCAGTGGAACTAGTTGTAGATACCGAAACCGGCCAGATTACTGTGGAGAAGATCTACTCTACCCATGATGTAGGTAAAGCAATTAATCCTGACCAGGTAGTAGGGCAGATAGAAGGTGGTGTCATCCAAACGCTTGGTTATGTGCTTACAGAGGATTTTATTGAGGAAGGTGGATATGTGAAGACAGATAGGCTGTCAACATATTTGATTCCAACTGTACAGGATGTCCCCGAAATTTTGGAATCAATTGTGATGGAAACACCTGATCCTAATGGGCCCAAAGGGGCATTGGGGATGGCTGAAATGCCTTTTATTCCTCTGGCTCCGGCGATAACAGCAGCAGTTCATGACGCTACTGGTGTTTGGTTCGATGAATTCCCATTAACACCGGAACGTGTATTAAGAGGGCTTGGCAAGATATAAATCCTGGGAGCTTGTAAGACATTGGTGTCCTACAGCAACTGTAAAGCGGTTCGTCGATTCTTATACAATGTATTATTTAATAATCGAAGGACAAAATATAGACTCACAGCCAAAAGATTGGGGGTTTTTCTATTGGCTCTGGTTATCTATATTCCAATTGAATTAATCGTCTGGACCGGGTTTATTCTAGATGAGATATTCTTTCCGAAATTTCACGATATCAAGATAAACCAGCCAATATTCATCATTGGAAATCCACGCAGTGAGACAACTTTTCTTCAGCGACTCATGGCTCGCGATACCGTAAATTTCCTTTCGATGAGGACCTGGGAGATCTTTGGATCACCTTCCATTATTTCAAGAAGACTAATCCGAGCTGCAATCAGTTTTAGCCGGTCAATTGGCATGTCGGTCACCAGAAGGATCAGAAAAATGGAGCAGTTCTGGAAGGAGGATGATAGGATCCACCGCTTCAGACTTCGGGCCCCAGAGGAAGACGAATATTTGTTTGTACATAATTTTTCCACCCTGAAGATCTGGTCGTTCGCTTCCATGGAAGATGAGGCGGACCCTTATATTTATTATGATCAAAAGATTTCCCAGGAAGATAAAAACCGTAATATGTCGTATTATGAAAGCTGCATCCAGAGGCATTATTATTACCATGGACAGCCCAATAGAAATTACCTTTCCAAGAAT
>CAYORF010000015.1:0-43789 GCA_964406305.1 uncultured Anaerolineales bacterium
ACCTGGTACTCTTCCGCCCAGGCAAGTGCCAGGTTGACTATTGTGTCAGAGCCTTTGTTTTCAATGATTTTGATTTGTTCGGAAGTGTTCTCTGCCGAAGATCCGCAACCGGAGCAACCTGCAAGAAGAATGATGATAACCAGTAATAAAACCAATCTATAAAGTTTCACATCCAAATTATATGGTGAAAGAAGAGTTGATACAAGTAAATCCATTAAAAAGTTGGTTAAAAATCTTGGGATAGAATATCCTGACCTGAATAACCGGATCGCTCTGATATATATTCAGCAACAGGTACAGGTAGTGTTCAGTAAATGGTATATAATTTTCCCTATGGTGGAAGAACATAACACGTTTGAGATTAGAGATCTGAACTTCTATTACGGCTCATCCCTTGCGTTGAGCCAGATAAATATGGATATCATGGCCAGGAGTGTGACGGCCTTGATCGGCCCTTCTGGCTGCGGGAAATCAACCTTTTTACGCTGTTTGAACCGCATGAATGACACTATCTCCGGTACGCGGTTGGAAGGTCAGGTGTGTCTGGAGGGGAAAGATATTTACAGTGATGATCTGGATCTGGCTGAACTGCGCCAGCGAGTTGGAATGGTCTTTCAGAAACCGAATCCGTTTCCTAAATCAATCTTTGATAATGTGGCTTATGGCCCACGCGTGCTTGGTTTGATTAAACATAAAAGGGATCTCGGTGATGTTGTTGAGAAAAGCCTCAAACGAGCTGCCCTCTGGGAAGATGTTAAAGACAACTTGAATCAGGATGCGTTCGGTCTTTCTTTAGGACAACAGCAAAGGTTGTGTATTGCCAGAGTGTTGGCGGTTGAAGCTGAAGTGATTTTGATGGATGAACCCTGTTCAGCTCTCGACCCAATTGATACCGGCAGAATTGAAGGGCTTATCCGTGAACTAAGAGAGAGCTACACCATAGTCATCGTCACCCACAATATGCAGCAGGCAGCAAGAGTCTCTGATCGGACCGGATTATTCTGGTTAGGAGAATTGATAGAATTTAATCCCACGGATAAATTATTTACAAATCCTGATCATGAATTGACCGAATCATACATCACGGGACGGATGGGCTGAAAGAAAACTCCCAATTAATGAGTATTGCGTATAGATATAAAAGAGGCCATTCCCTATCTAGAATGGCCTCTTTTCATTGGTGATTTGATTTGAGATTTATTCTGTCGTTTTAAAGGTGTGGATTGCGCTTTCAAATAACGGCAGATTCTGTTCGTAAAGATCAGCGGGTGTCGTGAAGACCACATTCCAGCCCATCTCTTCACCAAGAATGACATAAATGATCTGTTTACCTCGACCATGTTCTTCATCCACAACATCGAGGATAACTCTTTCCATTGGGAAGGGCGCATCAGAATAATACTGCCTATCCAAGGGAGAAAAATCAGATTCACTGTCTGATAAGGCTTCATTGATCAGATCTTCCGTGGTGGTTGAAGGCGTGATATCCACCGAGACTAGGATGATAGCTGATTGGCTGGCTTCTTCCATAGCGATCAAAAAATCGATCTCCGGCATTTCACCCAGATCGGGTGTTTCCAGCTCAGCTTCAGGTGTAACTCCCAATTCTTCCCCAAGGTCAAGAGCCATTTCAGTGAATCCTTCCGCGAAAGCTTCCATAACTCCATACATCAGCTCAATAACGACCCCGGCAAAATCCAGCACCTCATATGATGGGGGAATGGATATACTGGCAGTCTTACCTTCCAACCTTTTCCAGCCTGTCCTGCCAGCTGGATCCACTGGAAAATCAACTGACATTGGTGTCAAAACCAGGTTGATCTGGTAATTTTCCGGATCCTGAGTGGGTAGGGGGGTCGGGCTGGGAGGCAGGGTGGGTGAAGGGGTTAAGGTTGGGATTAGAGTCCACGTGGGTGGCAGTTCTGACATAGCGGTTACCAGAGGAGGAATATCCGTGGCGGATAACAAAGGCTGCGGCGCTGGAGGTTGGATCAATCCACAGCTCGTACCAAATAAAAGGGCCAAAGAAATGATTACAGGAAAAGAATATTTTTTCATAGGGATTTTTTGTAATTATTAGAACGGATTGAATTTACCTGACTGATGCTCTACCGCGAGCCAATTCAGGCTCCCTCATTTTCATCAATGGAATGCCAATACCGTAGGTGATGAAATCGCCTTCTGGGGTTACTTCGATCAGGCAGTTATCTTTCATGAATTCTTTATCATCTGCCTTGTGGCGGAAAACGGACTTGAGTAGTTCCCGGGGAGCTTGCTCACCTGGGATGATTTTTGCGGTTCCGGAGAATGTTATTGTTGCCTGGGGAATTTTGATCCAGGGCGCTACAGGAACGCGTTTGGCGATTGGGATGGTCATGGATACTGAGGGGTTATTATTAACATGCCGGGCTTTCCAGGTCTGAAGGCCTGTGCCTATATATAGTTTATTGTCCTGGACGAGATAGACAATGCCCACTGTCCGAGATTGATTGTCTTCAGTTACCATGCCTAAGATTGCAAAAAGTTCTTTGTTGATTGCCTCCCAGACGTTTGATGTTGAGGCAGGATTAGCCATACAAACTTTCCTCTTGTACAATACTGCATGTCTTGATGATAACACGGGGAATCTGAGACAAAAAAAACCGGCAGGTGCTGATCAAAGACCAAACACCTGCCGGACAGGTTGTGTTTATTTGAAGGTGATCGATCCGGAACCCTGATCGATATCGATATCGATGGTATATTTGGCAGAATCGTAGTTGTCGGATTCCCAAGTACCATCCCCGCGTTTTTCTCCACTGACCAGATCATAGTCATTTCCGGGATTGAAAGAGCCACTACCGGAATCGAGGTCAACCCGGACGCCTGTGTCTTCTGGCAGGTCAATTTGTACGCTGCCTGAACCGCTATCCATCTCGAAATGGAAGGATTGATCTTCTGGGAGAGCAATATGAATTGCTCCTGATCCGCTATCCAGATAAAGATCATCTATCATCAATTCGGACAGATCAAAATCACAGCTGCCGGAACCTGTATCCAGGCTTAGATCGAGAGGGATTTCAGGCGTTAAACCGATTTCCCATTCTGCCCGCGGACTGCCCTGGAAGAGAGTAATGTTCCAATTGTTGATCAGTCGGGTGTCGAGATTGACATCAGCGACATCACCCCGGGAATCCACATCAAAGATCAACTCACCTTGATAGGTCAGATCACCCTCGATGAGAGTATCTGAGTCGCTCAGGGCATATAAGGACCCGGGAGGACTGGTCCAGTCAATGAATACATTAGCGGATTCATAATCATCCAGTTCGTGCTCCACATGGGATGATTGCCAGGATGCTTCAGTTGTGAGGTTGTTTAGGATTGGCAGCTTGTCGGCGAAAAAGATCGCCCCGGCCACTACGGCGATCAAAGCCAGGACCAGGAAGGCGCTGATGATAGCTCCGAAGGCCGAACGCTGGCCAAAGAGTACATCAATACCCACCGCGACCAGGATCAAAGGCCAGAAACGCCACAGCATGTTCCAGGTGCTCCAGGCGACAATGCCCAGGTTGGACAAGAGCAGCAGGACGCCGAGCGAGATCAGCATGATGGGCCAGAAGAAAGACCGGTGGTTTTTCCGTCTGGGTTTGTCCGTAAGAACAGGGGGAATATTATTTTCAGTCATGATTTCTCCTTAAGAAATGTTCAATATGATAACTATACATTAGAGATATATACGGGGAAATATCAGTGGAGTTGCATGAAGATTCAATTAAATGAAAACAAACAGTGAATATTTAATGGAGTATGGAATTGAAAAAAGTATCTTGCTCGCGTCGGGGTTATTTGAAATCATTAGAACTGGGATAAAATCAGTTGTAATAATCCAGGTTGAGTGGAAGGAGAATTCCATGGAAGAGAAATCAGGCGCCCAGATAAGTAAAAAAGCTTTCATCCAATCAGTGATCATTCTCTTAGTAATCATGCTGGTTGCCGGTGTGTTGACGAGGGTGATTCCCGCTGGCGCATACGAAAGACTAACCGAAGCCGGCCGGGAGTTGATCTCCCCGGATAGCTTCCGGTTCACTGACAAACCCGATTATCCGATCTGGCGCTGGTTCACCGCGCCAGTGGAAGTGCTGTGGGGTGCGGACAGCCTGCTGGTGATCGTGATCTGTTTGTTCATCCTGATGGTGGGCGGGGCCTTTGCGGTACTCGATAAAAGCGGCATTCTCAAGGCTGGCCTGGGCCGGATCGTTGCTAAATTTGGCGGCAGGAAATATACTCTTCTGCTTCTGATCTCCTTATTTTTTATGACCTTGGGGGCGTTCTTTGGCATTTTTGAGGAGGTAGTACCCCTCGTTCCATTGGTGTTATCACTTTCCTATTACCTGGGGTGGGACGCTCTGGTTGGACTGGGTATGAGCATCCTGGCCACCAACCTCGGTTTTTCGGCAGCCATCACCAATCCCTTTACGATCGGTGTGGCACAGGAGCTGGCCGGATTGCCCCTTTTCTCCGGCAGCTGGTTCCGCATCCCGATCTTCATCGCCATCTACGCTGCCTTTGCTGTCTTTTTGACTCGCTACGCCAAAAAAGTAGAGCGGAACCCTGAAGCTTCCCTGGTCTATGATGAGACCCGGGCTAACCAGCAGAAATTTAAACCCCTCGATCTTTCCCAACAAGGAGAAATCACTACGGACATGCGAACTGCTATGATCTGGTTTTTTGTTTTTGTCATCCTAATCGTAGCCACTTTATTCGGATCGCCATTTATTTCCTTTCTATCCAATTATGCTCTTCCGCTGGTGGGTTTGTTATTCCTGGTGGGCGGGGTGGGGGCGGGATTGATTGCCAGCCCGGAAAAAAAGGATGTCTGGAAATCTCTGGGTGAAGGTATCAGCGGTATTGCCCCTGGCATTATCCTGATCCTGATGGCCATGAGCATCAAACATATCGTGGTTTCCGGGGGGATCATGGATACCATTCTATTCCAGGCTTCCCTCCTGTTCCAGGGCGCCAATCCCTTTATTTCGACTGTTATGATCTATTTGCTGGCTTTGCTGATCGAATTCTTCGTTGCTTCAGGATCAGCTAAGGCGTTTTTAATGATGCCCATCCTGCTGCCCCTGGCTGATTTGGTAGGCGTCACCCGCCAGATCACCGTCACTGCGTACTGTTTTGGCGATGGATTTTCGAATATGATCTATCCCACCAATCCAGTGCTGTTGATCGTGTTAGGTCTGACCGTGGTGGGTTATCCCAAATGGCTGCGGTGGACGCTGCCGCTGTGGGGTGTGATCGTCTTGATCACGCTGGCCTTTTTAGCCCTCGGTGTGGCAATTGGATATGGACCTTTTTGAGATAAATAGAATATAGGACTGATAATGAATAATTACACTTCAATACACTTCCCGACCACATACCAGGAATCTAGAAGCTATTTTCGCGGTCAACTAAAGAAAGTAAAAAAGGCTTGGCCCACCGCAGCGCTCGATAAACATTTCATATCGGAAACCGAAGACCTATCCATCGATTGGATCACAGCAGAACCGATCAAAAAGAAAGAGAAATTGGTCATGATCACGACAGGGCTGCACGGGGTGGAGGGGTTTGTGGGTGCTGCCATGCTGGACCTATTTATCAAGGAGTACGCAGAAAAATTGGATCCTAGCTCAACAGGATTGAAACTTGTGCACGCTCTCAATCCCTGGGGGATGGCGAATCAGCGCCGGTTTACTAAGGATAATATCGACTTAAACCGTAATTTCATGGTGGATCAGGATGTTTTTTCGGTCGAATTCAATCAGGATTATCTCAAACTCGATCAGGTGTTAAATCCTACTCACCCGTTAAAACCTTTCTTGTTAGAAGACATAAAGTTTTATAAAAATGTTATTGTGAGTATTGCAAGATATGGCATTCAAAGCTTGAGGGGGGCAATTCTTTTAGGGCAGCAAAGTAATCCTGCTGGGTTATATTACACTGGAAGGGAATATCAACCGGAAGCCGTTTGGCTACAAAAGTTGATGAGCGAAGTATTTTCCTCCTATGAGTCAGTTATGTTTGTGGACATGCATACAGGGTATGGTCCCCGTTACCAAATGAGCCTGGTGAACTCTCCTGCCGAGAGCAAAAAGCCTGGGCAGTTATTGAAAGATTTCAATTATCCTCTAATCGTGCAGGCTGATCCAGAACAGTTCTACGCCATGAAGGGTGACATGATCAACTGGACTTATCACTTGAAGGAAACGAAATATCCAGACCTCAATTTCTATGGAACAGCCTTTGAGTTTGGTACCTACGGAGATGGGACATTGCAAGAGACAAAAAGTTTAAGAACCATGATCTACATAAATCAAGCTGATCAAGCAGGAACCAGTTCATCAAAAACAAAATCCCGGATCCATAACGAATTTGTGGAAATGTTCTATCCAACACCAGGAAAATGGAGAGAAAAGGCTTTGGTAGATTGCCGGCAGGCATTTACTGGTGTGCTATCTGCAGAAGGATATATCTAAAACCCGGGCGAATCTTGGCCGGTTAAGTTTGAAGGAATTTTATATGCATGTCCATCTTCTGTATCCTCCTGAACTGGAACACCTTAATGAGCTAAATACCTTATTAGATAAAGATATCTTCATAACAACTGGCGAGATCCAACCGGACCAACCAACGACAATATTGGTTGCTGGGCGACCTACCTATCAAGATTTGCAGCTATTCAATGATCTGAAAATCCTGATCGTTCCTTGGACTGGGATCCCACCAGAAACGCTTGCGGCAGTCAAAAGACTTCCACATTTGAAATTGCATAACTTGCATCACAATGCTATATCGGTTTCAGAAATGGCGATAACCCTAATGCTAGCCGCTGCTAAGAGAGTCATTCCTTTTGATCAATACTTAAGAGGGGGAAATTGGGAGTTGCGCTATCAGGAACAAGTAGTACCGCTTTTGGCGGGAAAAAGGGCACTTATCGTTGGTTATGGCGAGATTGGCCGCCGGATCCGTTCAATTCTGGAAGCTCTGGATATCAAGGTCAAAGCCATCCGTCGCACTCCCGTGCCTGATTCAGGTACAGATATTCATAGACCTGATGAGTTGAGAGATCTCCTGCCAGAGACTGATATTCTCTTCCTGACCCTACCTCTTACTTCTGAGACAGAGTCATTGATCAGTAAATATGAATTGGCTTTGCTTCCGGATCCTGCCATTCTGATCAATATTTCACGGGGTAAAATCGTTGACCAAGAAGCGCTATATCTAGCTTTGAAAGAGAAACGTCTGTTTGGCGCCGGCTTGGATGTCTGGTACAACTATCCAGCAGACCAGGAATCCAGATCAAATACTTTTCCAGGAGATTTTCCTTTTCACGAGCTGGAAAACCTGGTTCTCAGTCCCCACCGGGGAGGGTTGGTCAGAGAAACAGAATTACTCCGAATGAAAGCCCTGGCGGTTTTACTTAATGCAGCAGCCAGAGATGAGCAGATTCCAAATTCTGTAAATTTAAATCTGGGATATTAATGGCCAATCTAAGAAAAATCTGGCAGATAGGCTAAACGGATAGATATAATTTTCTTTGTTATTCGATCCCCTGATTACTGAACCATTTTAAGCTGTCCCGCACTGTTTCCTCGAGAAATCTTGATTTCAGGTTCAATTCCTTCTGGGCTTTTTCTGTGTTGTATCCCTGCCAGTGTTTATAAGCCCTGACGTGGTCGTGCACAAATGGAACAAAAGGCAGTTTATCTCCTGCCTTGATATAGGCATCCATTAACCAGGTTGGTAGTGTCAGAAGCGGCGGTTTAACATCTGCAATATCTGCAAAAATTGCAGCAGCTTCCTCGATTGGATAGTTGCTCCCTCCCAGGATATAGCGCTGGCCCCTTTTCCCGGTCCTGGCCGCGTTAATATGAGCTTCAGCAGCATCTCTTACGTCAATGATATTCAATACTCCCGGAGGTAAGGCTTTGGCTTTACCGCGGGCAAACATTAACAGTATCTCCCCCGTGCTGAGATGGACATCGCCGGGGCCTAAGACTAAGGTAGGATTGAGGATCACAATATCATAGCCGACTCCGGAAGCTTGCAGAGCCAAATTTTCCATGGCGGCTTTCATCTCATGGTAAGCATTATCTGGCAGGGTGCCGGGGATGTAAAAATCCCGTTCATCTGCCAGCCGAGTTTCATTTTCTGGGGGAGTATCGATCGTAGTTAAACTGCTGGTATAGATCAATCGTTTGATTCGGGCTTCGCGAGTGGCCCGGATCACATTTTTCATTTGATCCATCGAAGATTGAACCCGTTCCTGGACAAGAGCAGGATCACAGACACCTGGATAACTGGCAGCAGCGTGAAATACGTAGTCCATGCCTGTCATTGCTTGTAATAGTGAAGGGTAATCTTCGAGGCTTCCGTCAAACCATTTGATATCCAGGTCTTGCAGGTGGCCAACGCTGTCTGGATTCCTCCGAAAGCCGTGCACTCTCCAGCTAACAGCCTGTGCTTTTTTGGCAATATGACCACCAATAAAACCTGTAGCGCCGAGGACCAGAATATCGAACATAGATCAGGTTCCTTTTTTTCGTTTAGTAGGACCACTCTGGATCATAAGGACTTCATCTGGGTAATCCAATATTTCTGAAGCTTCAGCAACTGTCAACCAACGGACCTCGTCGACTTCACCGTTCATTTTCTCAAGATCCTCAGTTTTGGCATCCATATGCCAGAAAAGGACAATTTTGGGTTTGCCATCCAGCAAGTAAGAAATACTTCCAGCATATTTTTTCAGTTTTCCGATGTATCCGGTTTCTTCAAGAACTTCCCTCAATGCTGCTTTTTTCCAGCTTTCACCCGGGTCTACTTTCCCTTTAGGGAGAGACCAGTCATTATGTTTATGGCGGTGGACAACAGCGAGTTTTTTCTCGGTTCCTTCTTTTTTCCAGATGATTCCCCCAGCAGCCTGGATCACAGATTTGTTGTTTGTATTTGCCAAAGTTTAGCTCCGAGTTTGGGCTGATCTAACATGGGTAATTTTATCATAGGGGAAAAATCCCTAAGTAACCCTCCGGTTCGTTCTGGGGGACCGATGGCTAATGGGCGGAAAGTGTTCACATCCAGGGTTGAGCTGATTCCTGTTCGCGCTGGATGATCTCCTTTTGATCAGCGACAGAATAATAACGTCGGACAGCTCTCAGAGAGGGCTGATAATTATTTTTAGAGCTCCACTCGAGAACTGACAAAAGTTCTTCCAGCCCTTTCTGCATGGCTAGCCCAAAACGAACGCCAAAGCGGTAGGTGAGCATATATGGGTTCTCATCTACAAGATAATCTATCATAGCCTTGATGGCTTTCGTTAATTCATCCAGGGCGGGATCCGCAGCGAGATTCTTGATGGGCAATACTGGGAGTTCAAGATTGACCAGGAAGACATCCAAGATATGAGGCAGCAAGAAAAATTTACCGAGTTCGACATTATGTTGTAGTTGAAGATTGGATGGGAGCTCAACTTGAGTTCCAGCTATGTCTTTCAACGAGATCTCAAAGTCAAAACTCTCGTCAGAAATGTCCTCCTGGAGAGGTGCGTCCTTTATTGGCACCAATTTGTAAACCTGTTCCATGACCTGGGCAGCGTGATCCCGGAAGTAAACTTTCTTGGCCATTCTTTCGGGAATTGAAGCTGGAGGCAGTACCTGACCAACAAACATCTTCAGGTAGGGACGTTTGAAGCTCAAACCAGCGCCCATCGCTCCAGCAGTATCATTAAAACCAATCGGCAGGATCGGCGCACCTGATCGATAACTCAGCCACGATATACCAGGTAAGGCTCGCTGTTTGCCTACCTCCCAAACTCCGCCTTCCGGGAATAAGCCCACCATTCCTTCCTGTTCCAGAACATCCAATGCCGTTTGTAATGCCGCCCGATCGTACGATCCCCGTTTGACAGGGATGGATCCGTATATGGTATCCATAATCTCTGTGATCCTTTCAGCAGGCATGTCGGCGGCACTCAGCATTTCGATCTGGCAAGGAGCATATGCATTGAGCAGAACTACTTCCATAGCACCAGTGTGATTGCCAACAATCAGGAGAGGGCCATTTTGGGGGAAATTTTCCAAGCCTTCAACCTCGATTCGGAAGAGAAAATTCAATAGCGCTCTAAATATCCCCTTGCAAATAAGGCGTATCAACCTTCTTCGGGGATACCTCAGTGTGATTTTACCTTTTGTCATTATTAATTTAGATTCCTCATCTGATCCTTGAATATTTCTAGGATCAAGGCTAAATGAAGATATATTCAGTTAATCTCTGATAGTTTTGCCGCTGCTTCATGGTCGATATACCAGGTCAAATCTCCTTCATTAAGATCGATCAACTGAGATGGATAAAGCTCATGATCTGGTGGTCCTTCGAGAACAGATTTGAGAGTCTTGGCTTTATCTTCTCCACTGACCAGGAAAAGAACATTATGGGCAATGTTGATCAAGTGATGAGTGAATGTGATCCGCCAGGTATCCAGTTTTGGCACCCAATTGGAAGCTACCAGGCAATCCTCATTTAGATGGTCCCCAATTACGAGTTTCGATCCAGGGAAAAGAGAAGCTGTGTGTCCATCGCTGCCCATGCCAAGCAGGACCAGGTCAAATCGGGGAATTTTTCCCTGAAAGTAAGAGAGGATCTCTTCCTGGTATTGCCGGGCTGCCTCTTTGGGCTGCAGCTCTGCTTTGATACGATGGATATTTTCATCCTTGATCGATCTGGGTGAGAGCAGGACCTGGTTGGCTTGGTTGTAATTGCTATCCGGGTGATTTGGTGGGACACAGCGTTCATCTCCCCAGAAGAAATGGACCTTATCCCAATCCAGTAAATCTGCATCTGGACCAGCCAGGATCTCATAAAGAGGTTTCGGTGTGTTTCCTCCAGACAAGGTTACAGAGAATTGGCCCCGATCCTGGATCGCAGCCAATCCAATCGAGATGAATTGAGCAGCTGCTGAGCTGATCATCTCTTCTTGAGAATGGTAGGTCAATATTTTTTTCATTTAGGTAATAAAGAAGATAGTCAGTGTTAGCTATAAGTATACCTGACGGATGCTTTTTTCCCTCTGAAACTTAAAATCAGGCTCTTTTGCCTGTGATATACTTTCACATGATGAGTAACCTAATAGGGCTGATGGTGTTATGAGTAGTATTACTGGTTCTGATCAAGAGCTGATATCTGAAAGTGAACTGGTTTCCCTCGCTTGTGATGGAGACACAGATGCTTTTGGAGCTCTTTACGAAAAGTATATAGATCAGATTTATAATTATATATATTTTAGGACCAGCAATGTCAAAGATGCAGAGGATATTTGCTCGCGGGTATTCATGAGAGCACTGCATCACATTAAAAGGTACGAGGATCGGGGATATCCTTTTTCGGCCTGGCTGTATCGAATAGCCCATAACCTGGTTGTAAATTGGTACAGGGATAGAGAACGGTCGGATGAGATTTCTCTGTCAGAGCAGTACCCTCCACCCACAATGGATGGGGATGTTGAGGACAGTATAGAGAAAGAAAACGAAACAGAATCACTGCTATCCGTAATTCGAGGATTGCCAGAGGATCGAAAGGAGCTTTTGATCCTGAAACATGTGGAAAGATTAACCAATACTGAGATCGGTCAAATCATGGACCGGACAGAAGGGGCCATAAAAGCCCTTTATCACCGGACTCTGGAATCGCTCAGGGATGATTATGGAATTTGAGAAGAAACCTATGTTGCGAATTGTGATGGATAGCGCCGGTGATCTGCCGGTAGAATGGATTAGTAAATACGATATTAATGTAATACCGGTCAATGTCCATTTGGGAAATGAGGTTTTTCTGGAGGGTGTGGATCTGACTCCTGATCAATTTTACAGCTGGGTCAAAGAGACGGGAAAGGTACCTAAAACATCTCAACCTGCTCCCCAGCAATATATTAAACTATACAAGGATATTGCCAAACCAGGTGACGTGATCCTATCGATCCACCTGACCAGTAAATTGTCGGGCACTTATAAATCCGCTGTGTTGGCTGCCAGAGAGTTGCAAGATGCCCCCTTCAGGGTAATCCCATTCGATACGCTTTCGGGGACTGGCATCCAGGGATATATGTGTCGGGAAGCCCGGGAAATGGATCGGCGAGGGGCTTCAGTGGACGAGATCCTGGAACGTTTAGAAAAGATCAGGGATAACAATCAGGTGATCTTTACTGTGGATACCCTGGACTTTGCTCAAAAAAGCGGTCGGGTCCAAATGTTAGAAGCGATTTTAGCAACGGTTTTGAAGATCAAACCGATCATCACAATAAAAGAAGGCACGATGGCAGTTGCTAACAAGGTTAGGACGCGGAAAGCTTCCCTGGAGTACATTCTCCAGGAAATGTCCCGCAGAATGGGTAAGAATTTGATCAATGCGGCGATCATGCATGCCAATGACCTAGCAACAGCACTTGAAATCTCTGAGAAGGTCAAAGGGATATTGAATGTGAAAAATTTATTTGTGGAAGAATTATCAATAGGAATAGCATCACACCTTGGCCCGGGTACGGTCGGGATCGTTGCTTATCCAGTAGAAGAAGGATTGAATTGAGAATGGAGAAAAGTATGAAGATGACAAAGGATTTACTCAGGATCGAAAGTCAGCTGGAAGATGTTTTAAAGCCAGTCACACCGCGAGCGAGTTTTGTGGTTGAGCTTCAAAATACGTTGGATCAGGAAATAATCAAGAGAATGAAGACCAAGAAGGTGCAGACCGGTATATTGGTCGCAGGCGGCATCGTCAGTTTGGCAGTGATGGTAATTACCATCATTCGTTCCTTGACTACCTGGCCAGGCATCATTCAGGGAATTTCCAAGAACCTGCCTAAAATACGGAAACGACAGCAGGTAGTTACAGCCTAAGGTTCTACCGGTAAAACCAAATATAAGATATCTGGAAACGGCATCGCTGTTTGATGTCGTTTCTTTTTATTTAAAGATTATATATATTAGATAAAACCTTTGTTTTCAGGGAATTTCAGAACCCTTTTCATGCTACAATTTTTTTTATGAAGGAAGCCTATTTTCAGCCTGATAACCTTCAATTCCTTTCCAGTCAGTGGCTGGAAAAATTTGGAAGGCCCAATAAAATCCTCCGTCAACCGTTCAAAATTCAGGATGCTTGTCTGTTGATCCTGGATATGCAGCGTTATTTTCTGGATGAAAACTCACATGCCTGGATCCCTAGTGGGGAAGCTATCATTCCCGGTTTGAATAAAGCGGCCAGATATTTCCGTGACGCTGGTAGACCGGTAATAGCTACACAACATATCAATACTACCGATAATGCTGGGATGATGGAGTCATGGTGGTCTGAATTGCTCCTTGAGGATCATGCGCTGATAGATATTGACTCTGATCTTGAAATCCAACCGCAGGAAATCCTACAAAAATCCCAGTACGATGCTTTTATTCATTCCAAACTTGAATCCCGGCTGGTGGAGCGCGGTGTAAAACAGGTTGTGATTGGCGGAGTCATGACTCATTTATGCTGTGAAACAACTGCTCGAGCCGCTTTTGGACGCGGATTTGAGGTGTTTTTCCTGGTGGATGGCACAGCGACATATAATCAGGATTATCATCAAGCCACGCTACTTAACCTGGCCCATGGAGTTGCAGTCTTGACTACCATAAACCAGATAATCGAGGAATGAATCCCAATCAGATGGAAAATTATCCAGTTGTAATAATTGGTGCAGGACCAGCGGGTTTAGCGGCTGCCATGCAGCTAAAGCGACAGGGGATCGATCCTCTGGTGCTTGAGCGTAAACTAGTTGGTGGCCTGCTATTGAATGCCAATTTGGTAGAAAACTATCCCGGTTTTGTAGATGGTATATCAGGACCAGAATTAGTGTCCCTGTTTAAGGACCAGGCAGAGCGGTTAGAAGTGGTGATTGAAAATGAAGAAGTGATATCCATTGGTTTTGAGGACAATCTTTTTCGCATAGTCACAAATATAAGAAAACTAAACTCGCAGCTCCTTATCGCCGGGAGTGGTACAAAACCGAGGAAAATAGCTGATGATCTATACTCAGAAGACTGGAGTCAATCTCTATTTTATGAGGTTTATCCACTAATCGAGGAAAAGGACAAAGAGATCGTCATTATCGGTGCTGGAGACGCAGCCTTTGATTACGCGCTCAATCTTTCTTCTAATAACCGGGTGACGATCCTGAATAGGGGATCAAAGATCAAAGCGCTGCCACTGTTGTTTGACAGGATCAAGGATAATAAAGCGGTTCGATACCTTACTAATACTGAAATAACAGGCGTATCAAAAACGACCTCGGGCAAGTTGAATATTTCTATAAAAAGTACATCTCCGGAACGGAGTATTGAATGTGATTACCTACTGGCAGCAATTGGTAGAGAGCCAGAGTATAGTTTTGCAGACCCAAGTATAATAGATGAGTTGGATAAGCTAATGAAAGATCAAAAACTATTTTTGATTGGTGATCTCCAGAATGGATCTTTCAGACAGACCACAATTGCAGTAGCGGATGGCATCCGGGTTGCAATGCTCATTGCCCAAATTCTGGAGAAAGGATAAATAATGAAGATTGTCGCATCTGCTGGACACCCTGAAGTAGCTATGGTTTATGTGGTGGAATTCCCCAATGGATTGGTGGAATGTGTTGAAGCTGTTCAACCACCTCGCTCTCGGGAAGAGAAATGGGTTTTGATGATATCCATATTATTCGGCTGCCCGATCTCCTGCCAAATGTGTGATGCCGGCGGGCATTACAGGGGAAAACTGACTGAACCTGAAATGTTCGCTCAAATCGAGTATCTTATTCAACAACGCTATCCGAATGGTTTTGTTCCATCTGAGCAGTTCAAGATTCAATTTGCCAGAATGGGTGAACCGGCCCTAAACATGGACGTAATTGATCTGCTGGAAAACCTCCCAGGCAGGATAAATGCCCCCGGTTTGATGCCGTCAGTATCCACTATCGCTCCACATGGCACAGACAACTTTTTTGAAAGATTGATCGAAGTAAAGAACCAGGTATATCCTACTGGCCGTTTTCAGTTCCAGTTTTCAATCCATACTACCGATCCCGACCTGCGCGATCAGATCATTCCCGTTAAGAAATGGGGGTTTGAGCGTATGGCAAAATTTGGAGAGGATTATCACAGAACCGGTGATAGGAAGATCACATTGAACTTCGCGTTGGCTGAAAACAGCCCAGTAGAAGCTGACGAGCTTTTGCGTTATTTCGATCCTGATAGATTCTTGATCAAAGTAACACCGCTGAATCCCACCTACCAGGCTGAATCGACCGGTCTGACTTCCTATATAGATCCTAATAATAAGGTTGCGGTCTATCCGGAACTGGAAAAGATCCGTGAGGCTGGATACCAGGTGATCATTAGCATCGGTGATCAGGAAGAAAATCGGATAGGTTCAAATTGCGGGCAGTACGTCCAGAAACATATTCTGGAAAGCGGTGGACTGACGGAAGGGTATACCTATCAGGTGACTCAGCCAGTTTCTAATCCGGAATAAAAGCCGCGCTTGAAGGAGTGCCCAAATGAGAGATCTGTTAGATCAAATTGAGATCTGGTTAAAGAATGGTCAATCGGTTGCCCTGGCAACAGTAATTAAAACCTGGGGTTCTTCACCGCGCCCCGCAGGCGCAGGGATGGCAATCACAGATGCAGGTGAAATTGCAGGATCAGTTAGCGGTGGCTGTGTTGAAAGCGCTGTAATTGAAGCTGCAATGCAGGTATTGAGATCTGGTCAAACAGAGAGACTACATTTTGGAGTAGGAGACGATCAAGCCTGGGATGTGGGTCTGTCCTGTGGGGGAGAAATCGATGTTTTCATCCGCCAATTCGATCAACAGAACCTCGAGATATGGAAAACCGCTCTATCCAAAACGAGCTCGGTATGTGTGGCTCTGGTATTAGCCGGGATTGAAAAATATCTAGGCGTAGATCTGATCATCGAAAATTCTGACCCATTGCTCCTTGAATTTTCCCAGGAAACAATCACTAAGCTTATAGAAATCTCTGGCAAAGAACGGCCAGGCGGTATTCACCAGATTGAATCCCCTGAAATCAAAGAAGTCTTTATCCAAAAAATCCAACCAGATCCTGAATTGATATTGGTGGGCGGCGTCCATATTGCTATCCCCCTGGCATCTCTGGCAAAAACTGTCGGTTATGAAGTGACCGTTATCGATCCCCGAAGATTATTCAGTACAGAGGATCGGTTCCCGGATATCAAATTGCTGTTGACAGAATGGCCAGAGGGGGCTTTTCAGAAGATCAACATCACTGAATCTTCGGCGATTGTGATGTTAACTCACGATCCAAAGATAGATGATCCGGCCCTGAAGATTGCCCTTAACTCTCTAGCGTTTTATATAGGCGCGCTAGGCAGCCGAAAGACCCATCAAAAAAGGATTGACCGACTCCAGAATGACGGCCTTTCTCAATCGAAGCTGGATCAAATTCATGCTCCTGTTGGCTTGGACCTGGGGGGCAAAACCCCTCCAGAGATCGCACTGGGGATCATGGCAGAGATCCTTCAGATTTGGTATGGAAGAGAAAAAAAAGATGGTTGATGTAGCTCTGGCTTTAGGTGGAGGAGGATCGAAAGGATACGCCCATCTGGGTGTAGTCAGGGATTTGGAAAAGAGGGGATTTCAAAGATGAGTAGGGATTTAAGGGAATATACAAAAAACACCAAGGTCCGCCTGGTTATCGGGTTTTTAGCCTTGGTATTCTTGGTTGGAGATGGGTTGATCTTTTTATTCTACGGCAAAGAAGCCGGGATTTTTGGTTTGGTATGTATTTTTGGGGCGCTGGTGCCTGTATTACTGATCATAATATTCTTGTTGATAGCGGATAGAGTGGTGAAGAAAAATAAGTAGGCCCTTAACAAAATATCTATCAGGTAAATAAAAATACGGCATCCTCTTGGATGCCGTATTTATTTTACACAAGCGATTGATTTAAAATCTCTATGATATCCAGCACCTGTATCTCGTCTGTCAGGCCTTTTGAGCGTAAAGCATCATCAAACATGATCAGGCAGTAAGGACAGGCAGTCGTGATGGTATCGGCTTGAATGTCCAGGGCTTGCTGCAGCCGGTGTTGATTGATGCGTGTGTCTGCTGCTGTTTCCAGCCACATGGCACCTCCGCCACCACCACAGCAGAAGCTCTCGCCTTTTGACTTTTTCATTTCCAGAGGGGAATGATTGGCTTTCTTTAGCAGTTCCCTCGGTTGATCATAGATGTTGTTATAACGGCCAAGGTAACAGGAGTCATGGAAAGTGAGTCTTCCTAAATCTTTATTGTCTGAACCCTGGAACTTGAGTTCGGGCAGCAGTTCAGACAGGAATTCCACAGCATGCTGGACCTGGAAATCTCCGCCAAATGCAGGATATTCATTTTTCATTGTATTCAAACCGTGTGGACAGAGGGTGATGATCTTCTGGAACTGGATCTCGGAGAATACGCCGATATTTTCCTCTGCGGCTACCTGGAATAAGTACTCATTTCCCATCCTGCGGGCTGTTTCACCGCAGCACATTTCTGCATCTCCAAGAATGCCGTAATCAACTTTAAGTTTATTGAGGATCTCAATAAATGCCCGGGTGACCTTTATGTTGCGATCGTCAAATGCGCCAGCGCAGCCGACAAAATAGAGAACATCAACTTTATCTCCCGGGGAGAGAACCTTGACATCCAGTCCGTCAGCCCAGCTCATGCGATTCTGGGCTGGCATACCCCAGGGATTTCCCTGTCGTTCAAAATTCCTTAGCGTTTCACCAACAGTCTGAGGAACATCTCCTGTCATTAAAACCTGAGCTCTCCGGATATCTATAACTTGCTCAGGAGGACGGATAAAAGCTGGGCAAACATCCAGGCAGTGACCACAGGTTGTGCATGACCATAGGAATTCTTCCTCAAGTAATTGGGATTGAAATTCATTCTTGCTGTCTTTGTCAGGGGATATCAAAACAGAAGCCATGTTTTCTCGGAGCATGAGCAGTAAAGTTCTGGGTGAATAGGCCAATCCGCTGTTCGTAGCGGGGCAGACCTCCTCACACCGGCCGCACTGCAGGCAGGAATCGAAGGCGAGCAAACTAAGTGAGGAAAACTCATCAATGGTAGAAGTGCCAAGAACTTCCACGTCCATGATATCCGGGATGGTCTCCAACTCACCTGAAGGTCTATCAGATTTCATAAATATATGGATTGGCGTGAAGATCATATGGCGCATTTTTGTGAAAGGAATGCTGGCAGCGAGCAGTAAGCCCAACCCAACATGCAATATGAAAATATAAGAGTGGATCAAGTTTGCTACGGCAGGAGAAAGGGCAGTCAATCTAAGAAGTATTGCGACCCAATTTCCGATTGGTGCCCAGCTTGCCCAGGCGGGATCCCAGACGAGAATTCTGATCCCTTCTGTGAGAAAACCTACCAGGGGAATACATGCCAGTAAGATCAATGCGTAAATATCATCCCAGGAGTTCTCCATATAGTCCGGTCGTATAGCAAGACGGCGGACCAGGGCCATAATCACGCCTATCAGGATGGCAGCTCCGGCAAGGTCCATAATCAGTTCATAGGCAAAATAAAATCCTTCTGAAAATAAAGGCCAGGTGAAGGGAACAAATAACCCCATCTGCATGATCTTTATGGCTGTTCCAATCAATTGGATGATAACGCCCCAGAAGATCATTAAATGCATTATTCCAGGATAGATCTTTTTAATCGTTCGGAGCTGGCCAAGCGCATAGAGAAGCACATCGCCGATTCGGGACCAGGGTTTAGAAATCCGTTGTTCTGTAGTGGTCATACGGATCCTCCGATGAAAATCTCACCATCTGTAATCGTCAGGGGAATTTTTTCCAGCGGTGTTGGTGGCGGACCTGAGATAACTCCACCTTCATAGGGTTCAAAGAAACCTTCATGGCAGGGGCAGTGGATTACCTGGTCAGCAACATCCCATTTGCAGATACAGGCAAAATGTGTGCAAACTGCTGAAAAAGCCCGGAAACCCTGGTCTGTATTGATCACGAGAGCTGGGTAGCGCCCAAAAGGAATTGTCAGGCTTTCTCCTGGTGGAATATCATCGATTGTGCCGACCCTTACGGGATCTGCTGGGGTTTCTTCCAGGCTGGGAGGATAGAGATAGGCAATAAAGGGTGCCAATAATGCGGTGAATCCAGTAGCTGCCAATCCCTTTTTGATCATATTTAAGAAGTCACGACGTGAGATCTCACTCATTTAGCTCACCTCCCCCCAGATAGTTAGGGCAATAATAACCACGACCGCCACGAGAGATAACCAGAATCTAATCCTGGTGGTTTTTTTCGACCGGTCTGGTTTTTGATCGAGAAAGGGCCAGATCGCGAGCAGGACGATTGCCAGGACCGGCGCGGTTGCACCTATTGTTTTCGGGATGAAACGCAAGAGTTGATATAAGGCGAGGAAATACCATTCGGGTTTGATATGAAGTGGGGTGTCCATCGCATCTGCGGGTGCACCCAGGCCGACGGGGGCAAACAGGCCGATAACACCGATCACAACAACCAGAATGACCACTCCCAGAGCAACTTTGGCCTCGAGGGCTACGTGGTCCGGGTAAAATGGAACTTCCTTTTCTTGATTATTTTCAGACATCAGCTTACTCCTGTTTATTCATTTTCCCTAACCTTTACACGTGGCTAAAGGGGTTTCATCAATCCTTGTTTGCGGATCATAATGAAATGGAGCCCCATGGAACCAACGGTAACGAGGGGCAGGATCAGGACATGGGCTGCAAAGAAACGGCTTAACGTAAGGCTGGTGATACTCCATCCACCTCTTAAGAAAACTAAGGCGAGGTCTCCGATGATTGGAATACTTCCTCCAATTTCTGTACCGACTGTAGTAGCCCAGTAGGCTTTCTGGTCCCAGGGCAGCAAGTAACCCGTGAATCCAAAGGCCAGGGTCATCACTAATAGTGTTACTCCAGAAACCCAATTTAACTCTCTGGGGGATTTATATGCTCCCATAATAAATACCCTCAGCATGTGGGCAAATGCCATAACGATCATACCGTTGGCAGACCAGTGGTGAATCATGCGAAAAGCTGATCCGAGCAGTACTTCATTTTCTATGAATTGGATGCTGGCATACGCTTCCGTTGGAGTTGGTTTGTAATAAAAGGCCAGCATAACGCCTGTTATTCCCTGGATAAGGAAGAGGAAGAAAGTTAATCCTCCCAGGCAGTACCACCAGCGGCGCTGCCAATCTGGTACTGGCTTTGCAAGGATTGGCTTCATGAAATCAGATAGCTGATAACGCTCGTCAATCCAGGCGAGGATCCTGGTTGGAATTGGAACCCATTCCGATCTGGATCGCCAAACACTGGCACTTCGAGCAACCCCAAAGAGCAGGATCAGTCCGGCTGCACCAAACAGGGCCCAGCGTCCTAGCGGCGTCCAGATATTAGTATATTCTTCATCAACGTGGCATTGGAAACATGTATCTTCCTCTGGCTCCGGTGGGGCTAGAGAGATCAGATCACTTCCATCTCCAGGAGAAGATTGATTTGATGCTGTGTAGGCGTGAACGCCTGCAGCTGTAGCCAACACCAATATTGAGCTGAGAGCCACAATCAGGATTGTACGGTAAATAGATTTCATATCAAAACCTCGTCTGCGCTGAATACAGTGAGACTTAAACCGCAACTATTAAGATTTTAATCAGGAATGAGTTTGATGTTATCCATTCAGAAGGTACCCTCTGTTGAGCAATGCCTGGATTGATGATCAAAGGAAACCCAGGTTGGCTTTGTATTCCCCGATCAAAATGGAACCATCAATAGATGTTGAAAATATAACATATTCCGCACAGCAGTGCATGTGTCATTCTTCATAAGGATGATAAAAACTCATTACCTTCAGTGTGTTGTAAAAGAAAATTCCTTGAGGATCTGAGATACAACGATAGGGATCGCTTTTGCGACAGCCGGTGTGGGGGTTTCACTGAATTCCAGGATATTTTCAACTTCAACCGCATAGATGCTGAATTCTCCTGGAATTTGATAACCAAGCTCTTCCGCAGTGTCCAATGCAGTGATCAATGAAGTGTCATGTGCAGAAGTGCTGTGCTGGGTCGGTGATATTGACCTCAGATCATCCAGGCTTAGGTGATGGATCTTTCCAGGCGTGGTTGACTCAGAATTAAGGTAAAAGGCATCGATCAGGATCACCCTTTCATACCCTAATAGTGCTTCCATCAAGCGCAGACCCCCGGCACTGGCCTCGGTGATGGTCAGCTCAGGATGGGCTTCCAGGTTGATCTGCTCTTCCAGTTCGCGGGCGACTTTTACACCGACTCCGTCGTCAGTGAGAATTGGATTACCAAGACCGATAATTAGTGTTTTTTTATCCATAATAAATAAGTAACCAGCTTCCAGAATATATTCCCTGGTCACTGGTTACTCATAATTCTACTCGGTTTTTACCCGTTTATCCCATTAATCAATATACTGACGCTGGGTATCGATCAAATTACCGTCTGTGTCCTTGATTTCGACTTCCAGGGGCATCTGGCCGGGTAAAGAGTGTGTCGCGCAAGACATGCAGGGGTCGTAATTCCTGAATGCCATCTCGATTGTGTTGAGAAGACCTTCATTGACTACTCCGCCTTTGATGAGACCTTCAGCTGCTTTTTTGATAGACATGGCGATCGGGGCGTAGTTGTTGGTTGTGCCGACAATCAGGTTGACGTCTGTCAAAATTCCATTTTCATCTGTCTTGTAGTGATGGGTTAATGTACCGCGGGGAGCTTCCACACTTCCAACGCCTTCAGTTGGAGTGTTGGTTGCGATCGGCCTTACATTCGGATCCAGGATCTCCGGATCATTGGCCAGTTCTTGCATTCGCTCTGCGGCATAGAGCATCTCTACCAATCTAGCCCAGTGTGTGGCCAGACGGTGATGGACTGGGGTGAAGCGTCCATCCACTTTCTTTGAACCCAGAGTCTCGTAAAAACGTTCAAAATGCTCCTGGGCTTTGGGAGTTGCCATGCCATCAGCCGCATTAAACCGGGATAAGGGAGTGGCACAATAAACACCGCTGTCCACGCCATCTACAAAACCCTTCCATCCCACATCTTTCAGATAGGGGAATTTCAAGTAGGACCATGGTTCAACTCGTTCCGCGATATGCTGCGCGTAGTCCTTGGAAGGATATTTGACAAGTTCTGCTCCTTCCGGTCCTGTTACCCTGATCAATCCGTCATAAAAATTAATCAGATTCTTGTCATCAACTGTGCCCATGTAGTAAGTCTTGTGGGTGAATGCATCAGAGACAATCAGGTCCACATAAGCCTGGTTCGCCAACACGATATCATCGAAGAGCTTGAGGCTGAAGAGGGCAAAATCGATATTCTTTTGAGAGTAATCAAGAATGATCTCACGTTCCTCTTTGGTCATGGATTTGCTCCAGCCGCCGGGTAATCCTGCAACGGGGTGCACGCCACGTCCGCCTAGCATCTTAATAACTTCGTGATTTCTCTTTCTGCACTCAATTACCTGGATTCCGATATCAACGCCCACCTTATGAATCACACCCAGAATATTCCGTTCTGCGGGATTCGAGTCCGGGCCAAGAACAAAGTCGGGACCTCCCAGGGCGTAAAAGTGGACAGTATGGTCAGTGACATAAAAGGCAGAATAGAACAGCTCCCTCAGTTTCTTGACAACCGGTGATGGTTCGATGTCAAATAGAGCATCCAGAGCTTTTGTGGCAGCCATGTGATGCGCTTCAGGGCAGACACCGCAGATCCGGTTGGTGATGCGGGGCATTTCCTCCGCAGGCCGGCCAATCGAGAACTGCTCAAAACCTCGTAATTCTGGGATTTGAAGGTAGGCATTTTTTACATTGCCTTCCTCGTTGAGGAAGATCTCTATCTTTCCATGGCCTTCCAATCTAGTTATAGGATCAATGGTTATCCGTTCCATTAAACTGCTCCTTTGCCATTCTTGACACGTTTAAGGATAGAGTGTGCCATGCTGAAGCGGTAGAATGTTCCAGCTGGGTCGGCGATTGTATCGACCGCTTCCTGGATCAATTCTTCCAATTCGTCTTCTTCCATGGACTCATCACCCACATCAAGAACTGAAGCGACTGCAGACAACATCTTGGCTCCCTGGTCTTCTACTCCATCCGGGGGACCATAACAACCACGGCACCCGATACCAACAGATGGGCATAATGCGCCGCATCCAGCCCGGGTAGCTATACCCAGACACACAATTCCCTGTTCCAGCAGGCATTGATCCGGGTCCGGTTGGATTTCGTAAGGCCGGTAAAACCGTTTGATAGTCTTCTCGTGTTTCTCGCGGCTGCATTCTTCACAAAGAGCGGTTGTTCCGGCGCCTATGATCGCGCCTGCGGGTGGTAGTGGGAGCCCTTCAGTCAGGGCACCAACAACAACCTGCAGTACAGCCCAGATCTGGTGGGGTTCAGGAGGACATCCCGGAACGTAATAATCTACATCAACAACTTGGTCGAGGGATTTTACGGTGTGATAAAAATTCGGAAGGGTCAAATCGCCTTCTTCCACAGTGGTAATCAGCTGGGGGAAGATCCCTTCTGGATTGTCAATCGTGGGATTATCGATATAAACCTTATTGAAAGTCGCTTCCTTGGTCGTTAGATTTGAGAGGGCAGGGATGCAGCCTTCGTAAGCACATGACCCAAAAGCCACTAACACTTTGGATTTCTGCCGGAGCAGGTGAGCCATCTCTTCATTTTCTGAATTGCGGATAGCGCCGTTGAATAGACAAATATCAATGTGGCCATCGGGATAAGATTTCAGATCCTTGATTTTAAAATCCGCGATGCAGGGGAAGAAGACGATGTCAAAAACCTCATCTACAGTCAGGATATTCTCGTGAATGTTCAATACCGAGATCTCACAGCCACCGCATGATGACGCCCAGTACATGGCCAGTTTTGGTTTTCCATTACCTGTCATGTTATGCCTCCTGTAAAACCGCGTGAGCAGCCCCGTTATCTTTTAGTACTTTCTCACCCCAGCGTAGCGGACCTAAGGCTCGAACCTCTTCAGTCATCCGGTCTACAGTTGCTGCAAGGACAGTTCCTTCTGAAGCAGAAGCCCATAAGAGCTGGACACGTTCGTCTTCTATGCCCCATTGTTCCATGGTCTTCTTCAAAAGAACGAAACGACGTAAGGCTTTGATGTTGCCGTTGACATAGTGGCATTCGCCCGGATGGCATCCAGCAATCAAGACGCCATCAGCGCCGCTTCGCAAAGCCTGGAGAACAAATTGTGGATCCACTCTACCGGAGCACATCACTCGGATAGGCCGTAAGTTTGGTGCATATTTGATCCGGGCTGTTCCTGCAAGATCGGCTGCTCTGTAGGAGCACCAATTGCATAGAAACCCTACGATCACAGGTTCAAATTGATCACTCATATTACCTCCTGCTTCGCTGAGACCTCATCTTGAACATCCCAGAGGATTCCATTTAATTCAGCAAAAATTTGTTTGTTGGTGAAGTGAGCGCCGTCGATAACACTTGATGGGCAGGCCGCGACGCAGGTGCCGCAGCCCTGACACAGGGCTGCGATGACCCGAGATACTTCCTTTTCCTCGTCAAACTCGATCGCGTTGTAAGGACAGAGAGTGTTGCAGATCCGGCAACCAGAACATTCATCCTCTCTGATACTCGCCCGCACTGGTTCCATCATCACCGTACCCTGGTTGATGAGTTTAGCTACTTGAGATGCTGCAGCTCCACCCTGGGCCACTGTATCAGGTATGTCTTTAGGTCCCTGGCAAGCGCCGGCTATGAAGATTCCATCAGTCATTGTGGAAACTGGAGCAAGTTTGGGGTGCCGCTCATTGAAGAAGCCGTCATAGTCGCAGCCCATCTTGAAGAGCTTTGATACATCCTTTGCGTCATGCCTGGCTTGAATTCCAGAACTGAGTATCACCATATCCACGGGAGTTCTCTGTTGGAGACCCAGCAGAGTGTTTTCTGCCTGGATGATCAGTTTATCCTCTTCGGCTGAATTACGATTAGCATCGGTAATTTCTGCTACTCGACCGCGGATGAAGTGTGTTCCTTCCTTTAGCAGACGATGATAAAACTCTTCGTAACCTTTACCAGGTGTCCGCATATCGAGATAGAAGTTGTAGACTTCTGCTTCGGGTAAGTGCTCATGCACCAGGTGTGCAAATTTGAGTGAGTACATGCAGCAGACTTTAGAGCAGTACTCGTTATAGTTCTGATCACGGGACCCTACACAATGTACGATTGCCACGCTTTTAGGATGAGTGACTCCATCTCGGAGGACAATGTGTCCTTCTGTTGGACCCGATGCATTGACCATCCGTTCAAATTCCAGGCTGGAGAATACATTGGGCAGCCTACCGTAGCCGTACTGGGGGATCCTCCGGGCATCAAAAAGATCATAACCGGTTGCTAAGATGATATTACCAACATTGAAATTGATCATCTCGTCTTGCTGCTCGTAATCAATTGCGTTAGTGGGGCATTCCTTCTCGCATATTTTGCACTTTCCGGTTTGGAAATAAATGCAGCTCTCCTTATCCAGGACTGGATACCCAGGAACTGCCTGGGGGAAAGAACGGTAGATGCTTTTTCGGTAGCCAATACCAGCGCCGTAATTTTCATCGATCACTTTCTGGGGGCATTTTTCTTCACAAATACCACAGGAAGTGCATAATTCCTCGATAACACAACGAGCTTTCTTTTTGACAGTGATATTGAAATTACCAATGTAACCATCAACACTTTCAACTTCACTGTATGTCAACATGGTTATGTTGTCGTTCTGTCCAACATCCACCATCTTTGGGGTCAAGATACAAGCAGAGCAGTCGAGAGTTGGGAAGGTTTTATCGATCTGAGCCATGTGGCCGCCGATAGTGCCTTCTCTTTCCACCAGATAGACATGATGGCCAGCTTCTGCAAGTTCAAGCGCTGCTGTGATGCCGGCAATACCGCCGCCGACGATTAAAGTATTGGGATTGATGGAGACCGGTATCTTCTCGAGGGGGACATGATGGACGACCCGCTCAACGGCGCCATTAACCAGCGCTTTGGCTTTGATAGTAGCAGCTTCTTTGTCGTTGGTTGCCCAGGATCCATGCTCGCGGATATTTGCCATTTCGAAAAGGAATGGATTTAAACCTCCGCGTTCGGTGGTTTCCCGGAATGTCTTCTCATGCATGTGTGGTGAACAGGAGGCAACAACGATCCTTGTTAGGCCTTTTTCCTTGATGTCGTTTTCGATCAGCTCCTGGCCTGTACTGGAACACATGAATTCATAGGTGCGGGAAACAACTACATTGGGATTCTTCTTTGCCCACTGTGCGACTTCCTCAACATCTATTGTCCCTGCGATATTGGAACCGCAATGACAAACGTAAACACCTACTTTTTCTTGATCTATGGGGGATTTTTTCATATCAGTCATGGATTATCCCTCCTCTGCCATAATTGGCATTGGTAAACCGGTTTTCTTGCCGCGCTCCCGGGTGCGTACTGGCTTGGGTGCTTCGTCAGTGATCTTATTTAATGCTGGCTTGGCAGAAACGATTTCTTTACCAAACCCAAGCTCCTTAGCAGGGATATCAAATGCCAGCCCCATAAGTTGGGTGAAGTAAACGATAGGAATTTTGAATTTTGTACCAAAATGAGCGTTGACAGCATCCTGATAGGCATCTAAGTTCAGCTGACACATAGGACACAGGGTGGCGATCATATCTGCTCCGTTGTCCGCGGCGTTCTTTAATAGACGTCTTATTAGCTCGAGAGCCGTATCTTCGCTGATCTGAGTCATATGGCCGCCGCAACATTGTGCCTTGAGTGGGTAGTCAATTACTGTCGCACCCAGGACTTCCAGGATCTTATCCATTGAAGTTGGGTGTTCAGGATCATCAAAGCTTTCCATTGAACCTGGACGGGGAACCAGACAGCCGTAGTAGGGCGCTACCTTCAAGTTATAAAGAGGTTTTTTTACCTGGGCCTTGATGGCCTCAAGTCCGATATCAACTGCCATGGTTTCCAGAAGGTGCTGAACATTGATAGAACCGGGTTCATAACTTAGTCCTCCCGCTTTAAGGGCAATGTCAACTTTTTCTTTCAGCTCGTCATCTTCCTGAAGGTAATGGTCAACCTTCTTGAGATTTAAGAAACAGGCACTGCAGGGAGCGATCAAATTCTCGCTTCCATTTTGGTCAGCTGCCAGGGCTAGATTTCTGGATACCAGAGCGTAAGCTGGGATTTTGTTGATGGCAATATACTCTGTGGCACCGCAACAATTCCAGTCATCGATTTCGATTAGTTCTATACCTAGCGGTTTTGCAACGGCGAGAGTTGAGGTGTGGTAAGCCCGGGCATTTTTTTCCATCGAACAACCCGGATAATATCCATATTTCATGCTACACCTCCCAGCTCTTTGGCCTTTTTAAGGATGGCTTTCAATTGGGGAAGATTTTTAATCTTAGTGGGTGTAAAATCCAACCGGCCTTTTGTGATCATTTTTAACCCCATTCCGGTAGCCAGTTTTACTGCACTCAGCGGATGGTAGCGCAAATGGTGTCTCATTATTACACCCAGTTCAAAACTGCGTCCGTTGTTTTCAACCAGGTCCATAAAGGTTTCGGAGAATTCAGGAGCTTTGTCTTTGTCAACCTCCTTAAAGTGCCCCGCCTCGATGGCCATGCGCTTCAATGTATACATGATGTCCGTGATTGGGATTTCCTGGGGGCAGCGAACCATGCAGTAATAGCATGAGAGGCAATACCAGGGAGTGTTGCTCATCAATACTTGGTCCTCCATCCCGGAATCGATCATCGCAAAAAGGGTCCGCGGGCTGTGATCCATATCTGGCCCGGATGGGCAGGATCCAGAACAGGTCCCACACTGGAGGCAGGCATATAGATTACTTGCCTTTCCAGGTGTTTCAGCGATAATCTTATCAATCAAGGTTGGGGGGCGAGACGTGAAAGTATCGGTCATACCAGCCTCCTCAAAACTCAAAAATAGATGAGATTTACTTGAATATTAAATTAATAAAAGTCTGAGTTTTTGAAACTAATAAAAAGTACCTGAGTAGTATAGGGAATCGGTAAATTTCCACATAGTGATTAAAATCACAATATATGGAAAATTGGATAAAAAGTCATTTAATCGGTTGATTAATGAAATATATAAATGACGAAATATGCTATCTGTACACAAAATGTGATATGGTAAATTTGATTAATCGAGATAAAGTCCGATCCTTTTTGGATATGGAAATAAATTCCTTCAACAAATCGTCTAAGCAGAAGAGGATTACGGTAGAATTGGAGCAGTAAAACTTATCAATTGAGGAGTATAGACCTGTGATCGGGAATAACGAAATCAAAAATAATGCTGTAAATACAATACGTTTTTTGGCCGCTGACGCAATCCAGAAAGCAAATTCAGGACATCCTGGGCTTCCGATGGGAACAGCTGCCATGACATATGCTCTTTGGATGGAGCACCTTAAACATAATCCCCGCAATCCTGCCTGGCCGGATCGGGACAGATTCATATTATCTGGCGGACATGGCTCGATGTTGTTGTATGCTCTCCTGCATCTTACGGGATATGACCTTTCGTTAGACGAGATCAAGAATTTCCGCCAGTGGAATAGCCTTACTCCCGGCCATCCCGAATACGGCCTTACTCCTGGTGTGGAAACCACTACAGGACCGTTAGGCCAGGGATTTGCCAATGGCGTTGGTTTTGCAATCGCAGAGGCTCACCTTTCGGCGGTATATAACAAGTCAGACTTTCCGATCATTGATCATTATACTTTTGGCGTGGTTACCGATGGCGACCTGATGGAAGGTGTAAGCTCTGAGGCCGCTTCCCTGGCTGGTCATTTGAAGTTAGGAAAACTGATCTACCTTTATGATGACAATCGGATAACAATTGAGGGGTCAACAGAAATTGCTTTTTCAGAAGATAGGGGTGCGCGATTTGAAGCCTATGGATGGCAGGTATTAAATGTAGCTGATGGCAATGATATCGACGAGGTAAATAAAGCAATAACTTTAGCCAAGTCTGATCTCCGCCCTTCATTGATCATTTGCCGGACTCACATTGGTTTCGGAATGCCCAATAAACAAGATACATCTGCGGCGCATGGTTCGCCCCCCGGTGATGAAGAACTAAATGCGGCTAAGGAAAACCTTGGTTGGCCTGTTGAGCCAAGATTTTTAATTCCAGATGAAGTTAAGGAACATTTCCTTTCAGCGGTTACTGCAGGCGAAACAGCAGAAAGAAACTGGGATGAAATGTTCAACCGTTATGAGAAGGATTTTCCTACTGAGGCATCGTCATTAAAACGTGTCCTTGGTGGAGAACTGCCAGATAACTGGACTGTACCAACTTATCCAGCAGATCCAAAGGGAATGGCCTCCAGGGCCGCGTCTGGTAAAGTGATCAATAACCTGGCAGGACAGATCCCGGAACTTGTTGGAGGATCAGCAGATCTGGCGCCGTCGAATAAGACCTGGATTGATGGCTCACCTGCATTCAGCGTGGACGATTATTCTGGAAGGAACTTCCATTTTGGTGTTCGGGAAAATGGAATGGGATCGATCATCAATGGTATGGCCATTCATGGTGGAGTGATTCCCTATGGCGGCACCTTCCTTGTTTTCTCTGATTATATGAGGCCGGCCCTCCGAATTTCAGCTTTATCAAAAATCCCAAGTATCTGGGTTTATACTCATGACAGCGTTGGAGTTGGTGAGGACGGCCCGACCCATCAGCCAATTGAACATCTGGCGGCATTAAGAGCCATCCCAGAATTAGTGGTTCTCCGGCCATCAGATGCAAATGAAACTGCCCAGGCCTGGGCTTATGCGATCCAGCACAGGGATGGACCTACTGCCCTGGCTTTAACCAGGCAATCCCTTCCCACCCTGAACCGAGATATCTACAGCAGCGCAGAAGGTGTGAAACAGGGTGCTTATGTTCTGGCAGATCTGGGTGATTTGGAGCCGGAAGTGATATTGATGGCTTCAGGATCGGAAGTTGATCTGATCGTAAAAGCAGGAGAAAGATTGGCAGCTGAGGGAGTAAATCTGCGTCTGGTATCATTCCCAAGCTGGGAGCTTTTCAAAGAACAAGACCAAACGTACCGAGATCTGGTGCTGCCGCCCAAGATACGAAAAAGAGTGTCTGTTGAGGCAGGTATTTCCCAGGGCTGGAGAGAATGGGTGGGGGACAATGGTAGGATCCTGGCAATCGACCGTTATGGCGCATCAGCACCCGCTGCTAGAATATTTGAGGAATTTGGATTTACAGTTGAAAACGTTATAAAAATAACTGAAAATCTTCTAAGGAGTGTGGAGTAATGCGTATAGCCATATGCACTGACCATGGTGGTATAGAGCTTAAAATGGCTTTAGTTGAATACATCCAGGGTCTAGGATATGATTTGGTGGATTTTGGCACGGATTCAGAGGAAAGTGTTGATTATCCGGATTTTGCGGAGAAGTTGGGCAAGGCTATCCAGGATCAGGAAGTTGAGAAAGGTATTGCAATATGTGGTTCTGGTGTTGGAGTCTGTATAGCCGCCAATAAGATGAAGGGTGTATACGCTGCTACCTGCCATGATACTTACAGTGCCAGGCAGGGAGTTGAGCATGACAATATGAACGTCTTATGCCTGGGTGGACGAATTATTGATGCGGAGCTGGGAAAGGTATTGGTAAAAGAGTTCCTGGAAGCCAAATTTTCCGGCAATGACCCTGGAAATGAAAGACATCTTAGACGAGTAACCAAGATTAGGAAAATCGAAGAAGAGGAAATGAATTGATGACTAATATTATTGGAGAGCTAAAAAATAACGGTCAATCCATCTGGTATGACAACATTGAAAGAAAATTATTAGAAGATGGGACGTTGGCGGGTATGGTCGAGCGAGGGGAGATCAGGGGTATCACTTCTAACCCAAGTATTTTTAACAACGCCATAAGCAATTCAAATGAGTATGATCAGGAAATTGAATCTCTGACCAAGCAGGGATTATCTCGGGAAGATGTATATGAACAGCTGGCTATTCGTGACATTCAAAATGCAGCTGATATGTTTTTACCTCTGTATCAAGAAACAAATGGCGGGGATGGTTATGTCAGTTTGGAAGTAAGTCCATTCCTGGCGTATGAAACTGAAAAAACCATCATTGATGCGAAAAAACTTTGGAAGATGGTCAATCGTCCGAATTTGATGGTCAAAATACCAGCGACTTTGGAAGGTTTACCAGCTATTACAGAAGTGATTTCTGCAGGCATTAACGTCAATGTCACATTGATCTTCAGCATCACTCGTTATCAGGCTGTGATGGAAGCTTATCTGGCAGGGTTGGAAAAAAGGGTCCAGGGGGGAAAGGAAATTGGAGGAATTGCATCAGTGGCATCATTTTTCATTTCCAGGATCGATGCCAAAGTAGATAGCCAATTAGAAGAAATCCTTTCTAAAACCCCAGGTGGAGAAGTCAAGAATCTTTTAGGCGAAGCCGCCCTGGCAAGCGGGAAATTGGCTTTTGAGGCTTATGAAGAAGTATTTGGAGAAGGAGCTAGCAGGTTTGCAGCCCTGGTGGAAGTTGGAGCAAATAAACAGCGGGCTCTTTGGGCTTCAACCAGTACTAAAAACCCTCAATATCCGGATACCATGTATGTCGACGAACTGATTGGGCCGGATACAGTAAATACCGTTCCACCAAAAACCCTGGTCGCATTTTTTGATCATGGTACTGTAGAGCGATCCATCGACCGCAAAGTTGACGAAGCCAAACAGGTATTTGAGAATCTAGCCAAAGCAGGAATTGATATGGAACAGGTTACTGAGGATCTGGAATCTGAAGGAGTCCAATCGTTTGCAGTCGCGTTTACGTCCCTTTTAGATTCACTCCAGGCTCGTATGCTTGATTTCCTATCCTGATCTGAGTAATGACCTTCGACGCCATATTTTGGCATTGTTACTAGAATGAATAATCATCAGCATCAGTCCGGTTTTAATATTGATCAACGTCTGTGGGAAACTGCAGAAGGTTTGTTATCTCCCGATCCAAATATTAGAGAAAGTTCACTTGATACCTTAAAAGAGATCGATGGTTTTTATCGGTCTCCTTTGGTTGCCTCCCTGTTAGTATCGCGAATCTCCGAGCCAGACCTGGAAATCCGCTTCCACCTTATCCAGCTCCTTGGCAGCCTGGTGGATTTTGATTCTTCAGACCAACACTTTGCTGATCAGGCTCTGGTTTTTGCAAAAGATGCCCTTGATCAGATGGAAAAAATCCAGTTAATTAGGATATTAGAAGTCTCAGATAGCTATTTAACTGCTGAGAGAGCGATACGAAATATCCTGAAATTGAGTTCCTATGCAGGGGTTGGTTTGAGTGGTATATTAAACGACCGGAAATTACCGGTCTCATTGCGCCAACAGGCAGTATTTTACTGCGGAGAGGTTGGTTATTTGAGTTCAAGGCCTACACTCCAAAACCTCGTTCAACGTGTTGATAAATCAAGAACTAGGTCTGGGGAAGGCCATGAGAGAAAGAAAAGTCGTGATGAAGAGTTCTTATATCCATTTGTTATCTCTGCATTGGAAAAATTGAAATCTTGATCACCTGCTTGAAGGATCCAGTCATGGTAAAAAAAATTCCCCTTGTCATTTCAATTGCTTTTATTGTTCTGGCGCTGGTATTGTTCTTAGAAGGAACAAACCAGGCACAGGCTTCTGGATCATATCAACAGCCAACGGTGTCCATCGCGACAGTGACAGGTACACCCAAAGGGCCAATCGCGATTGTTTATTCCGATCCTGAAGATCAGATCAATGTTCGATCAGGTCCAGATGTTTTCTATCCAAAAGTAGGAGTTTTGATTAACCGTCAAGAAGTTCCTGCTTTAGCAAAATCAGAAGGTGGAACCTGGGTCAAGATTGTCTATCCTGGTGTAGCTGAGGGAGTTGCCTGGGTTTATGCACCTTACGTTAGAGTTACTGGTGAACTTCCCGTAGTTCCCAAACCGCCTACGCCTACTCCTGAAACAACCCCAACCATTGATCCAATCCTGGCTTCTCAGTTTATTTCTGAGATACCGCCTACCCGTAAACCTACCTATACACCACCACCTCCCTTGGTTGTTCCAACTTATGAGAGTGCTCCTGTTACAAGTGGAACCGGGGGCCTGCCAAGCGGCTTTATCATATTGGGGTTAGTGTCTGTAGGTATCTTCGGTTTGATCGTATCATTCCTCAGACGATCCTGATTGAGAACTTGTTAAATAGAAAGACCAGACATTGTAAAATGCCTGGTCTTTTGTGATTTGGTTCTTCTCAGTTATCCACAACCCGTGGAGGGATCGCAGCCGGCGCAGCCAGCAGGAGCTGTGCTGGGTGCGGTTTGTTCAATCTGAAAACCACTTTGTCCATTTTCTTCAACAAATTTGATGGTTGCTCTTTGCAGGTAAGCCAGGGTTTGATCATCTACGATGACCTTTACGCCAAGACTGGAATATATCTGGTCGCTATCGCTGACCTTGTCATCCAGTGACATGCCGTACTGGGGACCCCCTCAACCAACCCCGGCGATAAATATCCGCAGGGATTTTCCTTCTAGGTTTTGTTCCTTCATCAGCGATTTGATTGCGATGGCTGCTTCCGGTGTCAAAATGATATTATCCGTATTTTCCATATTTTTCCCGTGTTTTGAAAAGAATAAATTTGTTTTCTGCATTGTAGCAGGATTGGGGAAGGTGTCAACTGCTAATAAGGGGTTGTTCACAATTTCTTAGAAAAAAGTGATATTCTTCCGGTTCTGGGTTTGCTATTTAGTTATATCTTTGTAAGAAGATCAGAGATTGAGATATCAGATCCAGTAATATTGTTATAATCCATGCGGATTTTTATTAACGGGAGTCTATTTCGTGAAAAGAACAATATTATCAGTTTTGGCGCATCCAGACGATGAATCTTTTGGTATGGGTGGAACCCTGGCAAAATATGCAGCCAGTGGAGTGGATGTCCATCTAATCTGTGCAACAAGAGGTGAGGCCGGTGAGGTGGATCCGGAGTACCTGGAAGGTTATTCATCTATTGCTGATCTCAGGGTTGATGAACTTAACTGTGCGGTAAAGGAACTGGGCATCGAACAGGTTCGAATGCTGGATTATAGGGACTCAGGTATGACTGGATCAGCGGATAATAAACATCCCCAGGCATTGATAAATACTTCTCTAGATCAAGTAGCCGGTGAAATCGCTGATGTCATCCGTGAGGTTAAACCTCAGGTAGTGTTAACTTTCGATCCAATCGGCGGTTACAGGCACCCGGATCATATCTTTATCCACGAGGCAGCGACCAAGGCATTTACCCTTGCAGGGGATCCAGCCTATAAGGGTGATCTCCCTCCGTTTCAGGCTGCCAGATTGTTCTACCACACCATCCCGCGCTATTTCATTCGTTTTAATGTCCGACTGTTGAAATTGCTTGGAAAAGATCCCAGTAAATTTGGTAAGAATCAAGATATCGATCTCACCCAAATGGCGGTGGATGAGTTTCCTGTTCATGCCCGAATCAAATATGATGATTTCAAAGATAAAAAAACAGCCGCTTCTGCTTGCCACGCCAGCCAGGGTGGTCATGGATTGACTCGCGGTTTTATGCGCTGGTTGTCATGGCTGCTGGGAGCAAGATCTGCGGACCAGTTTATGCAGGCCTATCCTGAGCCTAATCCAACGAGTGTCAAAGAAGATTTGTTCGCATAAGTCCGTCCTTTGATACCCTGAGGTAAATCGATCAATAGCCAAGCTAATAAAAAACACCTCCTGAAATGAAATCCCAGGAGGTGTCTGTTATTGAGCTGTGAAATAAAGTCTTTACGGCTCTTGATACGTCACAACAATTTTTAAACTACCCCGGATCACGTCTGCAATACCATCTCCATTCGTATGCATATCTTTATATTGCAGTCGTATTTGAAAATCATCACTGGCAAGAGCATTTTGGATTCCGGCGATACCAGCGCTGCTCATTTCTTGTATGCTATTAGTTCCTAATTCAGCTTCTGAGCAGAATCTGACCAATGCTCCAGTGACACCAACTGGTGAAAAATCGCTAAAACTAACGTTGCCATAATTATGTACATATGCGCGAAGGCATCCAAGATTGCCAAATGGATCGCCTAAAATATCATGGCTTATATAGATCAGTTTTGCAGATTTAATTGTTGCTCCATCAGGAATACCGCTTACATCAAAAGTTACAAATCCTTGCAGGCCAACATTAATACCAGTATCCCCGGCATTATTTGCATTGGTGCGGACATCAACCCCATCTTCGACCATGCCGAAACTTGCAGAGGTTATCTCTACGGTATTTTCCGTTGGTGCCGGTTCCTTGACCTTAATTTCTACATAGAAAAATCCGCTGGTGCTATTCTCGATCCCGAATATTAAATCTGATGGGTCCCGAAGCTGCCAGTTCCCCCGGTAGGTACCTTCTGAGGCAGGGGCTGTAAGATCCACGGATACATCGACAACCTGTCCAGGGTTAACAGTTCCGGAAGTGATCTGGACGGAAACAGGTGCGCTCATGGCATCTCCCCCGGAAAACACGATATCATATCCAGAGGTCCAGGCACAAGAGCCGTTATTTCTTAAGCGCCAGGTTTTGGTAAATACCTCGCCAGGTTCAAATTTTGTTCCATCGGGGATTGTGACGTCCTTTACGAACCTTACCATATTGCATGGGATAGGTGTGTTGGACGGTGTGGGTGTGTCAGCTTCAGGTGTGTTTGTGGCTGTAGGGGTGATTTCTTCACCAGCGGGATCAGGTGTATCTGACACTGCTGGGGCTCCAGGTTCGAGAGTCAAGGTAGGACCTGCGGCCACAGTCTCTGCCACTGACCTATCAATGATCGCGGTTTGTTCTGCCGAGGAAGGAGAACCGTTAGGCATGTTACAGGCGCCGAGGATGAAAACCACTAGGATCAGAACAATTTTATATAGAAATCGTCTTTGCATGATGTACCTCAATGGATAAAAGTATTTGATATATAGTATAAACGAACACAGACGCAAAAATGTTACAATTCAAGATCTTTCAGGTACAAGGTAAATTCCTGGGATGCTAACAAGGGTTGTTATCCCTTTGATGATCATATTACTAAAGAAGATCGACATAACCACTGCTGTTGGCATACTGCCCCAGAATGCCAGGAAACTGAAAATAAAGCTGTCAATTGGGATACTGAGAGCGTTGGAGACCAACACTCTGGCCCACTGGTGTTTTCGGGTGACTCTTTCAACCCAGAAACGATAACCTTCTGTATCGATCAGCTCGCTGATCACTTCAGCGATAATTGACGCGCCAACGATGCGCCAGACAGGAGCGAGGACCAAGGCAAATTCGGATTGCGACCCAACAGCCAGGTCAGGTGGTAAGATCGCCACGATTTTAAAGAATAGGGCCATCACTAAATTGATAGCTGCTGCTACAAGGATCAACATACGAGCGATCTTGATGCCAGCAACTTTGTGGACCATGTCCCGCAATGTAAAGGTCAGGGGATATATAAAAGTTCCAGCATCAATGGAAAAGCCAGCAACCATTACGATGCGTAAGCTACCGATATCTGCCATCATCTGGGCCGCTACATATAAGACCGAAACCAGGATAGCCGTGGAGAGCATTTTATGATCCGAGTTTTGCGTTGTGTTCATGATAACGTTTCGTCTTGTCCTTCTAGTTTTTCCACGATCTTTATTGCTTCTTTCAAATAATATCCAATATTTTCCAGTTCATCACGAGTGGGCAGTTCGGCATATCTGGGACTGAATGTGAAGCCAAAGCCATCCCCCTCAAACCGCGGGATGACGTGTAAATGTGTGTGGAAGACATCCTGCATTGCCGCCTTCCCATCCGCCAGGAATAAGTTTACACCTTCACACTGAACACTGCTTCGCCTTAATGCAGAAGCTAATTTTTGGCCTATAGCAAAGATATGCTTTCCTATATCCGGGGGCAAGCCAGCCAGGTCTGGAATATGTTGATTGGGAATTACCAGAATATGACCAGGATTGATGGGTTGGATATCCATGATGGCCGTGCAGATCTTATCCTGATAAACAATCGTCCCCTCTAAGTTCCCGGATAGGATATTGCAAAATGGGCATTTATCCACGGGATCCTCCTTCAGCAAGGATCAGGGCTGAAGGTTAACCCTGATCTAGTGCGCTTCTGACGTCATCTATTAGTTGATTGCTTACGATCATTTCCCTGACCCGGTCGATCTCTGGCCCCCACAATGTATCTCCCGGCTGGTATGGAACTGTTTTCCGGATCGATTGGTAGGCTGCTATAGTTCCAACACCGGGGCTCTTATCGGATTCTTCTCTAAGGCGCAGATCCAAGGCCCTGGCGGCAGTATATAATTCGATGGCCAGAACATGCCTGGTATTTTTGATTATTTGGTAGGAATGTCTGGCTGCAGTCATTGCGTTGGCGTTGTGGTCTTCCTGCGCGGCCGAGGTGGGTAAAGAATTAACTGAATCAGGAGTTGCCAGGGATCGGTTTTCGAGGACGAGGGAAGCTGCGGTATATTGGGGCATCATCATTCCCGAGTTTAGACCTTCGGCCTGTTGGTTATCCACTAGCATGGCGGGGAGGTTTTCATTCAGCCGCCCGTCAGTTAATCGGTAGACCCTTCTTTCAGAGATGCCGGCGATTTCTGTCATCGCGATTCCCAGAAAATCCATCACCATGCCCACCGGTTCCCCGTGGAAGTTCCCACCTGATACGGCTTCCCCTGCGGCAAATAATAAGGGATTGTCAGTGGCCGCATTGATCTCACGACTGATGACCTTACTGGTAAATTCCAAAGTTTCCTTGGCGGGGCCATGGACCTGGGGGCCGCAGCGTAAGGAATATGCATCCTGGACTCTATCGGTAGAATCGAGCAAGGTGCTCTCCCTGGTGAGTCGGAGGACCTGTTCAGCTGTGGCGATCTGACCCGGGTGTTGACGAGATTGGTGGATACGAGGGTCAAAAGCAGCAGATGTTCCAAGTAAAGCTTCTAGGCTCAACGATAATGCGATATCTGAGATTTCCAACAAATTTCCAGCCTCGAAACATGCCAGGGCAGCGATAGCTGCGGAAAAAGTAGCGCCATTATTCAAGGCAATGCCTTCTTTGGCTTCCAGGATGATTCTGGGAATACCTGCTTGATCCATTGCCTGCTTTCCAGACAAAATAGTGCCCTGGTAATCTGCGTAACCCGAAAAATCCTCCAAGTCTTGGTCATCAGTGGTCATAACCAATCCTAAATGGGAGAGGGGTGCCAGATCTCCCGATGACCCCAGCGATCCTTGGGAGGGAATTACAGGATGAACGCCTTTATTGAGCATTTCAAGCAGGGTTTCGATCAGGATCAGCCGAACTCCGGAATATCCTTTAGCGAGAGTATTGGCCCTGATCAATATCGCTGCCCGGACTACTTCAGTTGGGAGCGGATCTCCTGTCCCAACTGCGTGGCTCAGGATCAGATTGCGGTTGAGCAATCGGATTTCATCGCTGGAAATTTGTTTGTCAGCGAAAATTCCATATCCGGTGTTGATTCCATATACAGGCTCACCCTGGGAAATGATCCCCTCAACCCATTGGCGTGATTCCTTTATCTTTTGAATGATCTTAGGAGATAAAATTACTTTCTCCTGATCGACGGCAGCTTTGTGTATTTCGTTAATAGTGAGAGAGTTCCCATCAATCTGGATCATAGTGTTCGACCTTTCAACCTACTGGATTTATTACCAGTCCAGGCTATGGTCCTGGCAGGGTGTAGTTTCTTTTTCGACATATCTGTACATAGTAACGTTGGTAAAGGGTTCCCCGAGGATATTGTCATGCACAGCCCAGGAACGTAAACGGATCTGGCTAGCCGCTTTGGGTGAGCGGAAAGGTGTACTGCTGTCAAGTAATGGCAGCAGGTCGCCATCTTCTGAAAACCCATCATTGATCCTGGACATGAATTTTTTGCCAGTCTGGTAGTGAAAATTGTATTTCTCGAAGATAATTGCCACGTGAAAAAAGAGTGGTTCTACAAAAAACAGATCCTGGCCCATGCAGGCAGCAAAACTTTCAAACTGCCGTAAAGATTCCTTGAATAAATGGGGACCACGATAGATCTGACCGGGAGCCAATCCAGCCTTGAGGGCTTTCTGTTCTGCTTCCAAGTTTCGATGATTCGTACCGAAACTGGTTTTTGTGCCGTCCGGAAGCCGGTCAACATCAAATCGAGGAGATTGTACATCATTCATCCCATACAGTAAGATGTGCAGCTGTCCATGGATGGTATCTGTAATATGTCCGAATAATATCGGATCTTTTGCGTCAGCTTGGTGGTAGAACGCAAGCTCTGCGCTCGATGAGCCAGCAGGGCAGTGCATTACAAATAGATCCTGCCCTTGAGAGTCTTTTAGATCTTGCCCTATCTTGTATTGGGACAGGAGCCCAGGAGGAATGATTTGGGCGTACGTCTCCCTTTTTTTATCGGCAGGAAGCTGATTAAGTCCAGCGATGGTTGAAGGAAAACTCATTTTTTATTGTCCAAGTTTAAAAGGAAGGCTGAATTTATAGCCCGATTTGCCTGAGATCTCTTTGTTTATCACGTTCTGCATCCCGCTCCGCGATATCTCTCCTTTTGTCATGGAGCTTTTTACCCTTGGCTACGGCAATTTCTATTTTGGCTTTCCCATGAGATAAGTAGACCCGGAGGGGAATGATGGTATGGCCTTTAATACGCACTTTATCCCACATGTCGAGGATCTCTTTTTTATGGAGAAGGAGTTTCCTGCGTCGATTTGGGTTGTGGTTAAAGGCGCTTGCCTGTTCGTAGGGGTGGATGTAGGAATCGACCAGCCAGGCTTCCTCACCATCTACGTGAACATAAGCCTGATCGATACTGATCTGGTGATTGCGTATAGACTTAATCTCGGAGCCCTGGAGAACCAGGCCCGCCTCAAAGGTATCCAGGATGTGGAAGTTAAAATATGCCTTTTTATTCTTGGAAATTGTTTTGCCGCTCATGGGCTCATTTTAACACAGATTGCTTTTCGGGAATTTCATCAATCTATCACGATCCGTGTACCGTAGCCAATGTTGTACCAATCGCAGTGATTTTTATAAGGAGGGTCGTAGGCAGGATTTACCCATCTGAAAATCCATTTTGCGTCGCTGTTTCTCATATTGATACAACCATGGCTCATCGGGTTTCCAAAGTTATTATGCCAGTAGGTGCCATGAAATGCGACACCGGTATCATAGATGAAGAATGTTGCCCAGGGCACACCAGGTAGCGCATAACTGCCAGGAGCGCCGGTAGGGATCAAATCCCCCATATGCTTAGAAGGATACTTTGAGGTGACTTTGAAAACTCCCCGGGGGGTGGCTGTTGCTTTTGGGTTATTTAGAGCGACTTCCTTATGGCCCAGGCCTGAGGAGATCTTTGTCTTGAAGACAAGTTTATCGCCTTCAAAAGCAGATAACATTTGATCTTTTAGAGAGACCATGATGTGTTTTTGCTCAGGAGGGACATGGATGCTGGTTGGCAGATATTCAACATCCTGAACCAGGCGCAGATGCTCCTGGCGCACATAATAAACCTGATTAATCGAGAGCTGAGAGGTCAGCTCATACCAGGGTTTTCCATCAGGACCGGTTTTTATGCCTGTGATCCAGTGAGTGGTTTCGTAATACAGCCTGTATTTCTTATTCCAGCCCTGATATTCATTGAATTTATAGGCTTCGGTATAGGGGACAGTTATCTCAGCTAAATTGCCGCATTCGAAGATCTTGTCAGCAGGTTTGTTGAGACGGTAGCGAGTATGTTGAACATACACACCTGGCAAATATCCACCCCAGACGCGGTACCAGTATGCCAGTGGGTGATCTCCATCTTGGATTTCTAGTTCGTAGTAGAGGTGAACGAGTTCATCAAAGCTGGTTTTGCGGACAATCTCACTATCGTAATCCGGTTCCTTGTAAATGTGAATGACTTTTTCATCGGCAGCGATCCTGCCGATGATTCCCCGGGTCATTTTGGTTCCAGGTAGAGAAGAACCAGGCGTAAACCCAGCGCCTAATAGTCCCAACATGGATAATTTGAGAAAGTTTTTTCGCGTGATGGAATTCAATCCACACCTCCAAACAAGATTCTATCGAAGAGTCCCAGGAAATACAAGCTCGGCTTTCTAAGTTCCTGATGTGTCGTGAATCGTTTTTATTCCCCATTATAATGAAAAGGATCAGGGAGGAATCAATTGTATATTCCCGTATACCGTAAAACACTCCAAACAGGGGAACTGGAAGAAAAGTCTACTGCCCTGGCTGGACTATTGTCAAATTGTGCCATTTGCTCCCGAAAATGTGGAGTAGACAGGATTGCTGGAGAAGTTGGAATTTGTGGTGTTGGTGAGCGAGTTTGGGTCAGCAGTTATGGTCCTCATCACGGAGAAGAGGATCCCTTGCGCGGTGTAAACGGATCAGGAACGATATTCTTCAGTGGGTGCAATTTGAATTGCCTTTACTGCCAAAACGCGGATATCAGCCAAAAGCTGACCGGTATGGAAATCTCAACCAGAGAACTTGCGAACCTGATGCTGGAGCTGCAAGGGAAGGGTTGTCATAATATCAATCTTGTATCACCGACTCACGTAGTTCCTCAAATTGCAGAAGCGATCTACCTGGCAGCAGTGGATGGCTTAACTCTTCCTGTTGTGTATAACAGTGGCGGGTACGATTCTCTACAAACACTGCAATACCTGGATGGGATCATTGATATCTATATGCCAGACATGAAATACAGTGATGAGAAAGTCGGACGTGATCTTTCCGATATTCCTTCTTATCCTGCAGTGAATCAAAAAGCCGTTTTGGAAATGCACCGCCAGGTAGGGGATTTGAAAATATCAGGTGACGGAGTGGCGGAGAGGGGATTGTTGATCCGGCATCTTGTTTTGCCAAATGGTTTGGCTGGATCACAACAGGTCCTTCGCTTCATTGCCGAGAAGATCTCTGTAGATACATACCTTAACATAATGGATCAATATCGACCTGCCTATCAGGCCTATCGCAAGATTGATATTAATCGGAGAATCACAAGGGCAGAATACACAGATATTATCCATTATGCAGAAAGTCTGGGAATGACTCGCCTGAATTAATATACCTGATTTTTATCGTTTTCTTATCGGTACCAGATGTTATAATACGACCAGCCCGAAAAGCTGTAAGTCAATACCTTTTTGGGAATTTTCATTGCAATTATATATCCCCTGGTTTTTTGGAGGTTTCTCATGTCTGGACATTCAAAATGGTCGACCATCAAACATAAAAAAGCGGCCACCGACGCCCGCCGTGGTGCTGCATATACAAAGTTAGCCCGAGAGATCCAGATCGCGGCCCGGGAAGGTGGCGGAGATCCAGAATCCAACTTTGGACTGCGCCTGGCGATGGATCGGGCCAGATCCGCGAATATGCCCAGTTCCAATATCGAGCGGGCGGTCAAACGCGGCACTGGTGAAGATAAAGATGCTGCCCAGATGGAGAAGATCCACTATGAAGGTTATGCTCCCAATGGGATTGCTGTGATTTTGAACTGCATTACAGATAACCGCAACCGAACTGTGGCTGATATCCGGCATGTTCTGACCAAATCCGGGGGAACCATGGGGCAGGAAGGATCTGTGGGTTGGCAGTTCACCAGGAAATCTTATTTTAATATCCCCTGCGGCGATCTGAGTTTTGATGACTTGTTTGAGATTGCGGCCGAGGGAGGAGCGGATGATGTGATCGAGGAAGATGATTATTTTGAGATCATAGGTCCGGTTGAAGTCTTTAAAACAATTTTCGACAAGTTGAAAGCTGCCTCTATCGTTCCGGAAGCCTCAGGTTTAAGAATGGACCCAAATCAGGAAGTTGAACTCGACCTGGAGAGTACCATTCAGGTAATGAAAGTGATCGATGTCCTGGAAGAACTGGATGATATTCTGGAAGTTTATACGAATTTAAAGATAAGTGATGAAGCTCTGGAAGGGCTGGCATAACTTAGATGACTGAATCGAGGGTAGTGATCGGAATCGATCCGGGTACCGCTATAACCGGATATGGACTGATCAAAGAATCAAAGAGCGGTGATCTGGTCTGGTTGGCACATGGTGTTATCACCACGGAAAGTGATTGGGATGAACCCCGCCGGCTGCTGTACATCTATCGATCTCTATTAGCGATCATTAAGGAATCGAAACCGGATTGCTGTGCCGTCGAGAAATTATTCTTCCAGAAGAATGTCAAAACTGCTTTAAACGTGGGACAGGGCCGCGGAGCAGCTTTGATCGCTTTAGCGGAAGCAGGATTGCAAATGGGAGAATATACACCTTTAGCTATAAAGCAGGCTGTTGTTGGGTACGGAAAAGCAGATAAGAAACAAGTTCAGAAAATGGTAAAACTTTTGTTAAACCTAAAAGATATTCCGCAGCCGGATGACGCTGCTGATGCTCTGGCGGTCGCAATTTGTCATTTGCATTCCACTCGTGGGTTGATTAAACACAACAATGATTGATCAGACAATTTTCCTTCGCTTTGGCGCATCATTATTGATAGGTATATTAATCGGCATGCAGCG
>CAYORF010000016.1:0-39250 GCA_964406305.1 uncultured Anaerolineales bacterium
TCCTCAATATCGTCAAGAACGAGGGAGAAGTTATGGATCAATTCAACTGCAGCGGCCGCGGGCAGGGCATTTTTCCAATCTCCGCCGCCAGCCTGGCAGGCTAATAGGACCAGTAAGGGACGGATCTGTTTGCCTTCCGCCTTGAGGCCGGCGTTCTCTCCACTCCAGCCCAGCTGGTAGGTGATCATTTCATGCAGATCAGGAGTGCCGTGTTCCGCAGATGCGGCAATTGCCCGTTCTAACTCCTGCCGCAGGGAAGGTCGGGCTAATTCTGAGAAACTTTTGAATCCTGATATTTCAGTCATGAAGGAAATATCTCCAGTAGGTCAATTTCCTGCAAAGTCTTAAGATCCTCGGCTCCGACGGCAAACATGCAAATTCTAATTTCTCTGACAAGTATGTGGATGATTTCTAACACTGCTTCAGGTGAGACCACTGCCGCCTTGAGAAATGGTCCAGCCAGGCCGGCCATTGTCGCTCCCAGGGCGAGTGATTTGGCGATATCAACGCCATTGCGAATTCCGCCTGAAGCAAATACCGGGATATTCGGTGCAGCTTCTTTAACTAATTGGAGACTTTCAGCAGAAGGAATGCCCCAATCAATGAAAGACGCGGCTACCTGGCGTTGGGTTTCTGTCTGGGATCGGTGCATTTCTACTTCTGTCCAGGAGGTTCCACCGGCGCCAGCTACATCGATAGCTGATACTCCGGCTTCAACCAGCTGTTTAGCGGTCTGGGAAGAAATCCCCCAGCCGACCTCCTTGGCAATCACAGGAACAGACAGGGTATTGCAGATTCCCTCAATTTTATTCAATAGGCCGGAGAAGTTTGTGTTCCCGTCTGCCATCACTGCTTCCTGCAAGGCGTTGAGGTGGAGGATCAGGGCGTCAGCCTCGATCAGGTCAACAGCCCGTTGACAATCTTCGGCAGATAAACCGTAATTTAGCTGGACAGCGCCAAGATTGGCAAAAAGTGTGATATCAGGTGCGACTTTCCGAACCTGGAACGTGCGGGCCAAGGAAGGATCTTCCAGCATAGCTCGCTGGGAACCGACCCCCATGGGGATTCCGCTCTGCTGGGCGGCGACAGCCAGGTTGAGATTGATCTTTTCAGCCTGTTCGGTGCCGCCGGTCATGGAAGAGATAAATAGCGGGGCAGCAATTTCTTTCCCGAATAAGTTGAAACCTATTTGGATCTCATCTAGATCGATTTCTGGCAGGGCCTGGTGGGGAAAATGATAATAATCCAGTCCAGAAGATAAACCTGATTCCACATTTTCATTAAGATTGATGTGGATATGTTCAGCTTTCCGGGAACTAGTGGAGGAGGTCTTTTTTGGCATAAAATATCCTTCTGCTTTGGGTATGGTAACAGTCTGCTGGCAGGGTGTCAACAAAATTCCCCTCAGGAAGGCTCAACCTTGACAAAGCTCCCCCTGCAGTTACAATAATTATTAATCCGGGGAGCGAAACCATTTGCCCCGATTATTGTTAAATAAGATATCATAGAAGGGATGAATTTTGAACTAAGGAGGAATCATTATGGCCGACGCATTTGAACAAGTAAAAAGCATTATTGTAGAATTACTGGCAGTGGATCCTGCCAAGGTTACTAAAGAAGCCCGGTTCCGGGAAGATCTGGAAGCGGACTCCCTGGACTTGGTAGAACTGATCATGGAATTTGAAGATGAATTCGGTGGTGAGATCTCAGATGAGGACGCCCAGAAGATCACCACAGTTGGTGACGCTGTAGCTTTCTTAGAAGAGAAAATGTAAAGAGAAATTCATTACAATGAAACAAAAAAAGCCTGCTAAATAGCGGGCTTTTTTGATTTGTGCAATAGTTATATTCCCATATTAGAGATTTTCAAGTACGGCAGAGCTGGCGCTCTCCTTCGAGCAAAAAATGCTCCCACTCCCGTCCTCGTGAGTGGGATTCAAATCTCTACAACAAGCTTGGTATTTCCTCCGGATGCTGGGCAATCTTGACTCCGGCAGCTTCCAGGGCCTTGATCTTATCCTCTGCCAGGCCTGTCCCGCCCTGCACAATGGCGCCGGCGTGCCCCATGCGTTTACCTGGAGGAGCGCTGCGGCCGGCGATAAATCCGGCTATAGGTTTAGTGATGAACTGAGTAATGAACTCTGCGGCCTGTTCCTCATCTGTGCCTCCGATCTCGCCGATCAGGACGATCTTCTCTGTGTCGGGGTCCTCCTGGAACATCTCCAGGGTATCGATGAAGTTAGTGCCGTTTATGGGGTCTCCGCCAATGCCCACGCAAGTGGAAACACCCATCCCCAGGTTTTTCAGGGCATAGAGCACTTCGTAAGTCAGAGTACCAGAACGGGAGACCACGCCGATATTGCCGGGAATGGCGATGTTTCCGGGAATGATACCCACTTTGGCTTCCCCTGGAGTTAACAATCCGGGGCAGTTGGGACCAACCAACCGGACACCTTTTTGATCCATGAAATTCCTGACCCGCATCATATCAGAAACTGGCACACCTTCACTGATGCAGATAATCAGCTCCATACCAGCATCGGCAGCTTCGAACATGGCGTCAGCAGCAAATCTCGCAGGCACAAAAATTATCGTTGCATTGGCACCAGTGGCATTTTTAGCAATTTTCACGGAATCAAAAACGGGGATTTTCCCATTCAGGACCCATTCACCACCTTTTCCGGGGGTGACACCAGCTACTACGGTGGTGCCATAGGAAACCATTTTTTCAGTGTGAAAAAAGCCTTCCTGTCCGGTAATGCCCTGCACAAGCAGACGTGTATTTTTATTAACTAGTATGCTCATTCTTTCTCCCTGCCGTTATTAACCCTTAGCGGCTTTGACAGCCATTTTAGCTGCTTCAGCCAGAGTATCTGCGGTTTCCATTTCAGCATCTTTTAATAACTGGCGCCCTTCGGCGGCGTTGGTGCCTACCAGCCGCACTACCATGGGCACATCGGTTTTGACCTCATTGAGTGCTTCCAAGATGCCTTTGGCAACCAGGTCGCAGCGGGTAATGCCGCCAAAGATATTAAATAAGACTGCTTTGACGTTGGGATCGGAGAGGATAATTTCCAGTGCAGCAGCGACTTTTTCTGCGCTGGCACCACCACCGATGTCCAGAAAGTTGGCAGGTTCTCCGCCAAATAACTTGATAATGTCCATTGTGGTCATGGCCAGACCGGCGCCATTGACCATACAGCCGATATCGCCATCCAATTTGATGAAAGAAAGTCCATTCTCCCGGGCTCGGATCTCGGCTTCCTGGTCTACATCCAGGTCGCGGAGTTCTTCCAGGTCGGGATGGCGGAATAAGGCGTTATCATCCAATACCATCTTTCCATCTACAGCTAATAGTTCACCATCCCCTGTAATTACCAGCGGATTGATTTCTGCCAGGGTGGCGTCGCTTCCCACGTACGCCTTCCACAGACCCAGGGCAATTTTCCCAAAAGCCCGCCAGTGTTCCCGGGGCAGGTCGATACCTGCTGCAAGATCCCGGGATTGGTAGCTTTGCAGACCCATCAGGGGGTCGATATGGCACTTTATGATCTTCTCAGGGGTTTTATGGGCTACTTCTTCGATATCTACCCCACCTGCGGCTGAGGCCATAATTACTGGTTTACGAGCTGCCCTGTCATTGGTTATACCCAGGTAAATTTCGGTTTTAATATCCGCGGCCTGGTCAACAAGCACCATACGCACTGGCAGACCTTTGATTGTCAAGGCCAGGATATCTTCAGCATATTTCTTAACTTCAGGAGCGGTTTTTGCCACCCGGATTCCGCCGGCTTTTCCACGTCCTCCTACGAGAACTTGTGATTTTACTACGACTGGAAAACCAATCTTTTTGGCAATCTTCTGGGCTTCGGCTGGTGATTTGGCCAGTTCCCCGGGTGGGATAGGGATGCCGTATTCGCTGAAAATCCTCTTGGAATAATACTCATGAAGTTTCATAAATAATTAAGCTCCCAGGCTTGAAATAAGCCATTGCGCGGTGATTATACCATGCACAAAAAATCCCTTTTACGGCTGTAAAAGGGAAATATGATGAGCATCCTATATAAGATATGACAAAACAGATTTAGAAAACGGAAAGTCTCCTTGTTTACTTTTAGACTGTCTTTTTCACCCAGGTCTGAACCGGAGGTAGTCGGTATAAAAGCAGGAGCGCCATGGCCAGGGCATAGGGCCAGGGACGTAAAACACCAGGTTTAACCGCCAGGATAAAGTGCAAGGCAGCCAGAATACCAGCCGCGTAAACAAACCGATGCAGCTTTTTCCAATTCTTCCCCATCTTTTTCAGGAAATAAGTCAAGGAAGTGATAGACAGCACCAGTAAAATCAGCCCGGTGGTGAATCCGAACAAGATAAAAAAGTTGGTCAGGGAGTTGGCTAACAGCGCTTTCCACTGGAATCCATAGTCCAGCACCACATAGATCGAAAAATGGACTAAAGCATAAAAACCCGCCCATAATCCCAGCGGTCGGCGGAGTTTGTTGATTTGGTTCCATTTTAGCAATTGCCTTAAGGGGGAAACCGCCAGAGACAGGATCAAAAGCAAGATAGCTGTTTTGCCAGTCCGGTGAGTTATTTCCATAATAGGATTGGCACCCAGATTCCTCTGCCAGAAATCCCATAATCCCACCAACAGCGGTACAGCAGATCCGGTATGCACCGCAAGGTGAAGGATTGATGCGAGTGGTTTTTTAAGATCCTTCCAGTTTTTAGAAGTTTTTAACAAGGTCCATGTTTTCATAAAGTGATCCTACTTCTTTTTCATAACCGTTGAACATCAAGGAATCTCGGCGAGAAAGCTCGCCAATTCGCCGTTCAGTAGCCTGGGACCAGCGAGGGTGATCAACGTTAGGGTTCACATTGGCGTAAAATCCATATTCATTTGGCGCGGATTCCATCCACAATGAAACTGGCATCTCTTCAACCAGGTCAATCTTAACGATGGATTTGATGCTCTTAAAACCGTATTTCCAGGGCACTACCAACCTGATGGGGGCACCGTTCTGAGGTAACAAGTCTTCCCCATATAAGCCAGTTGCTAGCAAGGAAAGATCATTATTAGCCTCATCCAATCTCAGCCCTTCTACATATGGCCAGGGGAAATACTTATTTCCTTGGCCGGGGAGTGATTTGGGGTCGTAAATGGACTCAAACCGGACATATTTGGCTTCCGGTTTAGGTTTGATGTCTTCTAGTAGCTTGGCTAGGGGGAATCCCTGCCAGGGGATGACCATTGACCACCCTTCTACGCAGCGCATACGGTAAATTCGCTCTTCGGTGGTATAACGTTCCCGGATTTCTTCCATAGTGATCGGGCCGGGGTTTTCAACTAACCCACCGATCTCGATTGCCCAGGGAGAGGACTGAAAATCCTGCGAAAGTTTTACAACACCCTCTTTATCGGTCGTAAACTCGTAAAAATTGTTGTAACTGATGACATCATCGTAGGAAGTTGCCGGATCTCCCAGGTTATCTGTCATGCCCGCACCACTGGGTTCCGGAGTGATTCCGGATGCAGGCAGGTCTTCCCCGGTGATAAAGGGTTTGTCCTGGCAGGCAGCCAAAACAGCTGCGCTGACACCCACAACTCCCATGGTTTTCAGGAATTCTTTCCGGGTAGTGTATCTTTTTTGAGGGGTTATTTCATCTCTTAAGTTATCAGGCATGGTATCTCCAGCTTTATCACTAATAAAAATTCTCTCGTTAATATGATTTAGATGACTTATCGATAGAAAATATTACCAAAAAGATTCTGTTATTATTGCAGGATTCCTTTTGATATATTCAGGCTCCCGGAGTGTATTAAAACTCCGGGAGCTTATATGAATAAACTTTGGCTATTCTTCTGCTGAGAAAGGATTATTGAAATACTGGACGCGGTTATTCTTTGTATCACTGACCCAGACCCCGCCATCCTCAGCGGCGCTGATCCCGGTGGGGAAGTACAGGTTAGTGGAATCAATACCTTCAGTACCCCAGGCTGCAATCACTTCACCGAGAGGATTGTAGACGATGATCCTGGAAAGCTCCGGATCGCTGGCATAGATGAAGCCATCTGTTCCGACTGTTAGGTAGGGTTTGTTGTCCAGCGACTGCCCATACCAGCCTTCCACATCCCATTTATTGATGAAATACTGGGCTACCCCATCGACATCAGGCGAAAAAACCTGAATGCGTTGATTCCAGGTATCCGCTACATAAAGATTGCCCTCAATGTCCAGCGCCAGTCCGGAAGGCTCATCAAATTGGCCATCGCCAAAACCGACTTCACCGAATTCGGTGATAAAGGTTCCCTCAGTATCAAAAACCGCGATCCGTTTATTGCCGGTATCGGAAACATAGACATGGCCGTTCTGGTCCACGACAACATCGCGAGGGCCCCAGAATGCATCTGATGATTCCCTTTGTCCGAAATGGCCCCAGGTAGTCAGGAAATTTCCCTCGTCATCGAATTTCTGGATGCGGTGATTCCAGGTATCAGCAATGAAAATCTCTCCTTCAGGGCTGATGGCAATGCCCCAGGGTTCGTTAAATCGTCCCGGTGCGGCGTCTCCTCCATCTGCGGAACCAAATTCACCCCAGCTATTGAGCAGTTGTCCATCTGTAGTCATGTGCAGAACTTGGTGATTTCCGGTATCCAGGATGTAAAGTGAGCCATCAGGGGCTTGCTCCATGTTGCGGGGAGAGACCATGTCTGTCATAGTAATACTACGTTCCGCGGCCAGAGTGAGTTCTTTTCCCTCATAAGGATCTATTATCTGAGCAGAGGAGAAATCCAGGGTGCCGTAATTCCAGACCTGAGCTGCCACGTCCTTTCGGATATAGAGCTTCATCTCATCAGCCGGGCTCCAGGTGGCGAGGCTGATGGTTTTTCCAGTAGCTTCGGCATATTTTTGGTAATCACGGAGCAGCCAGATGCGGAAAATGCCTTCCCGAATATTCGGGTCTTTTATGGCATTGCCAATCCGTTCCCAGGTCAGGTTGTAATAATCCTGATTAGGCCAGACAATTCGCTGATAACTGAATTCATAATACGCGTTCCCGACCACAGGTTCCAGCTTGGCGTAGTTATTGTTGCCAACTAGAATTGCGGGCGCGGTTCGCAGATCGCGAGTCGGATTCTCACCATAATAACGTTGGTTTTCATAGTTTCGTAGATACCACCAATAGGGATAAGTGGATTCGTTATCAAAGGCAACTTCCATGGCCAGGCCATCGCTAGTGCGGTAAGACAGTTCCTCAATTTGTTCCAAGGCGTCTTTAATTCCCCGTCCACCATGGGCATAAACCAGGTATTCAGTTGGTTCATCATAGTTTATATAAGATGCCTGGATAGCGGCATGACTGGTTAATAGAACCAAAACAAGAAGCACGCTGTTGGCTGTTGAGATCCAAAATTGAAGAGGCTGCCAAACTTTTACCAGCTTCCAAATGATATAACCGCTTACGCCGGCAATTATCAGAGCCGACAGGAAATTCCCTGTCCCCTTCAGCTGATAGAGCTCAGCTCCCTGGAACGGAGGATTAGATGAGAGTAAAGATCCAAATACTCCAAAGAAACCGGCCAGGAAGATCAAGATCATACCCATCACTAGCCAGCCCTTTTTCTCTCCAAAGGCTTTGGAATCAAATTTGGACATCATTTGCTGGAAGCCCCAGGCTGCCAGCAGGATCAGCGGAAATGCGATATGAGCGGTCAGCCAGGGCATTTTTTCGCCTGCAAGAGGGTAAGCGATCAGGCTTGTCAGGGACCAGAAGGCCAATAAAGCAAATACCGGCGCTTTGGTCTGACCTTCGTCTGCTGTTGCCTGCTGGACAGGAATGGATTTTGATTTTCCAGTGATGCTTATTATTCCAACTCCGATAACTGTCGCGAAAGCAGCCAGGGCGGGAAGGTATTCATAGATCGGGATCTGGATCAGCCAATAGTAGTACCAGGGTTGGCTTCCACGTTCGACAACCTGCTGTTTTAACCAATAGCCCAGGGAGCCGACCAGACCAGTAAAAAATCCGGTACCGTTGGTAAAGAAGGTTGTGTAAAAGATCGTGAACGGGATGTAAAAGATAGCCGCGTTGATCAGCCATTCTTTGCGATTCCAGGCTAGTCCAATTGCGACAGCGATCGCAGTTAAGACCACAATAATGCCGCCGGTTGCAAACATCCCGTTGGGCGAATAATCCAGGGAATCCATTCCCAGCATATTGGCGGGAAATGGTGCTAATTGGGGAAGGACCAGAGTACCGAGCAGTAATAATGCGCTAAAGGAAGGCAGGGTTTTTAGGTTTTTCCACTTATACCCTGTGATAGCGGAGATCAGTGATCCAAGGAGCATAAGTCCTGCCAGCGCCATGGGGAGTGCGGTCATGGGATCGATCCCGACCGGTTGGTCATCAGCAATGGGAAATTCTGGTGCGATTGATTTGGCCAGGAAGCTTAAACCTAGGAACAGCCCGGCACCAATCAGGCCGGAATTAAAGATCTTTTTATGTCCAGGTTGTTCCCACTCTTTTTTATTCAGATCAACAATGAACACCAAACCCAGGAAAATCATCGCCTGTGCTGTGTAAATAAAAGCTGTTTCCTTGGTGGTGAAGTGCAGCACTGTTGCTGCGGTTAACCAATATAAATAACGTGGGGAGGAAGTTTCCAGCCAGCGTAATATGGCCCAGATGGTGATCACTCCAAAGAGGACGGAAAAAGCTTCATTGCGGGTGTAGCGACCGTAATAGAGCAGGAACGGTGAGATCAAGAACATCAGGGAAGCAGCCAGTGTGCCCCAGCTGCCGAGGTACCGGCGGTATTTCCATAAGAAAATGATGGCTGCCACGCTGGATATCGCTGCCGGGACCCTGGCTGAGTAGTCGTTATCTCCCAGTAGGAAGTAGATCAGAGCCAGGAAGTGAAATTGGAAAGGTCCATGGGTGATGGGATCATGGCTATACCCCATCCCTTTAAACAAGCGCCAGGCGTAATATACATGGGAGGTTTCGTCATGACTGATTACGCGAGCTCCCAGGTCATAAAAACGTGACAGGACTGCCAGCAGGAGGATGATCCCAAAAACGATCATTTCCCAGGAGATGTTGAGATTGGAGAAAGCTGGATTGTCTAGCCAGGAAGTTTTCTTTTGATCGCTGCCTGTTTCCATAATTATCCTTTTTTGACGATTAGGCTTTGCAGGTGTTTGATTTCCTCACCGGTCAGTTCTCGCCATTTACTGGGGAGCAAATCTCCTAATTCCAAATTGCCTATTCTGATCCGGATCAAGCGTTTTACTTTCAGTTCACTGCTCTCGGCCATTCTACGGAGTTGGCGTTTTTTTCCTTCCTTAAGTATAACCCGCATCCAGGTGCCTGCTGGATCTTTATGTTCTATCCATGCCTGAGCCGGCTGAGTGTAGGATCCATCCTCCAGGGTCATCCCTTTACGCCAAATATTCAATTGTTCTTCATTCGGGTGGGGAAAAACTAATACCCGGTATTCTTTCTCGTGTCCAAAACTGGGATGAGTCAGCTGATGAGTTAGAACCCCATCATTGGTCATCAGGATCAACCCTTCACTATTGAGGTCCAGCCGGCCAACCGGGTAGAGATGGCCGGATTTATCGATCAGGGAACGAACTGTTGGGCGCTGGTCTGGCGCGCTTACAGTGGACAGGACTCCCTTAGGTTTGTGCAGCATTATGTACTGAATTTTCTCGGGGGAAGAAACCAGAACTCCATCAACTGAGATCTGATCCTGTTCTTGATCTGCTTTATCGCCCAGGGACGCAGTTTTCCCGTTCACAGATACCCGTCCATCGCTGATCAATACCTCACAGCTTCGTCGGGATCCATATCCTGCTTGGGCAAGAATTTTTTGGAGGCGATTTTCCATACAGATGGGTTGGGAAAACAGGTGAAAAGCTGGATGGGTCCAGGCTTATCCTTTCAAGACCTGGGGGTCCGTGGTTTGCTGAATATCTTCAAAATCTAGCGGGGGCAGCTCTTCGTAGGACGAAAGGCCAAAATGTTTTAGGAATTCTGTAGTTGTGCTGTAAAGGATTGGACGGCCAGGGCCATCTGCACGGCCAACATCATCGATCAGCCCTTTATTCAGTAAAGTCCTTAACACTCCATCGCTGTTAACACCGCGGATGGAGTCGATCATTGGGCGGGTGATTGGCTGCTGATAAGCGACTATCGATAGTGTTTCCAACGCTGCCTGGCTGAGAGTGCTGGTAGTTTCAAGTTCTAACATGCTCTCTAAAACAGGTGCTGCTTCTGGAGCCGATGTAATTTGGATTTTTTTCTTGTGATATTGCAGTCGAATACCTCTGCCCTGATAATGCGATTTCAGTTCTTCCAGGGCATTTTTTACTTCTCTGGGAGTGAGTTCCAGCAAGGTGGAGATTTGGGCTGCCGAAATGGGTTCAGGGGAAACAAACAAGATCGCTTCCACGAGCGCGCTTAGGCTTAGGTCTTGCTTGTCATTCGTCTCTAAGTATTTTTCTTCTGTCATGCTATAATCTGGAATTAGAGCCATCCAGGAGGGTTAAATGCCCTTCTGTTAGTGGATTTGATATACAAAAAACTGTCATGAGATTATACCATTTTTACAAGATCGTCCTCATTGCCTGTATCCTGATTTTGATAGGTTCTGGTTGTTCCACAATCTCTCAACCATCTGTACAGGAAGAGATCCAGATCCAGATTGATGTGGATGGCCGGCAAGAGGCTATCCAAGTTTCTGATGGTACAACAGTAGGGGATGCGTTGGACTTAGCTGGGATCTCCCTGACAGGAAAAGATCGCTCTGAACCTGCTGTGGTGATCACCTTGACAGAGGACGCTGATATCCATGTCATCAGAGTGGAAGAAAATATCGAAACTGAACAGATCGTAATACCTTTTGAGGTCATCCGCCAGCCAACGGAAAACTTACCAACCGGGCAGGAAAAGCTGCTTCAGGCAGGGAAAAACGGACTTCGAGAGATCATCTCTGTGCGTGTTTTTGAAAATGGTGAGGAGATCTCTTTCAGTGAAATCAGCAGCCTAGACCTGGAAGAGACTGTCAATGAAATCATCTTGGTCGGCGTTCAATCTTCCATCGCGCCAATTAGTTTGCCAAGTCCGCTGGTCTATATATCCAACGGTAATGCCTGGGTTATGGATCAGTCAACAGCTAACCGCTACTTGCTTGTAGCAACAGGGGACCTGGACGGCAGGGTGTTTTCACTTTCTGAGGATGGTGAGTGGTTATTATTCACCCGAGCGGAAGAAGATGAAGAGGTCATTAATTCCCTTTGGGTAGTAGCTCTTGATGACCCCGAAGATTTGTTGATCGGATTGGACACACTAAATGTCATCCATTATGCTGGCTGGGTACCAGATATTGAACCCAAATTTGCTTTCTCATCAGTGGAACCGCGCTTGTCTGCGCCGGGATGGCAGGCAAATAATGACCTGATATTAAAAGTATTTAGTGAAAATGGTTGGACGCAGCGAGTGAATACATTGCAGGAAACTAATTATGGCGGTGTCTATGGCTGGTGGGGAACTGATTTCCAATTCTCTCCCGGAGGAGACTTTGTAGCATATGCCAGCCCGGATCAAATTGGCATCATTCCTTATGAGGAAGCTGAAAAGAAGGTTTTCCTGGAACTTATTCCTTTTAAAACCCAGGGGGATTGGGCCTGGATGCCGGGTATCGGAATGGGTCCGCTTGGTAATGTGATCTTTTCGGTCGATCATGCTTCCCAAGATGGTTCTCAAGCTGATGAGGAATCCCCAATATTCGACCTTGTGGCTATCCCGCTAACAGGTGGTGGTGTGCAAACGTTGGTATATGACGTTGGTATGTTCGCATACCCGCTGCCTTCCCCGATAACAGCCAAAGCTACTGGAGAAGCCTCATACCAGGTCGCTTATCTGCAAGCTATCTTTCCGGAACAGAGTGCAACCAGCAATTACCGGGTTAGTATGATGGATCGGGATGGATCCAATCAACGCCTAATTTTCCCTGCGTCTGACAGCCCTGGTTTGCAGCCATCCCGAGGATGGGGAGCCTGGTCACCCATAGTAACACAAGCTAGTGGGACTTACCCTCTGGCAGTCATTTATGAAGGCAATATCTGGATCCTGGATCCTGAAACAGGAGACGCTTGGCAGGTCACTGGTGATGGTCGTGTAGGGGCTCTGGATTGGTAATAGAGGAATTTTGATGAATGTATTAATAACAGGCGCTGCAGGATTTTTGGGATCACATCTTTGTGATCGGCTACTTTTAGAAGACCACAAAGTGATTGGGATGGATAATTTCATCACTGGTCGCCCAGAAAATTTGGCTCACCTTGCGGATAATGATAATTTTACTTTTATTGAGCATGATGTTTCTGTTTTCATTGATGTGCCTGATACCAACCTGGATGCAGTGATGCATTTTGCTTCCCCAGCATCACCCAATCCAAATTCTCCATATGGATATGTCAATTTACCTATCCAGACCATGAAGGCCGGCGGATTAGGAACATTAAACTCCTTGGGTGTTGCCCGGGCTTATGACGCCAGATTTTTATTGGCTTCCACCAGCGAAATTTATGGTGACCCCCAGGTCCATCCCCAACTAGAATCCTACTGGGGTCATGTGAATCCAATCGGAGAGCGGTCTGTTTACGACGAAGCCAAACGTTTTGCGGAAGCGTTAACCATGGCTTATCACCGTTTTCATGGGATCGATACCAAGATTGTGCGTATTTTTAATACGTATGGACCCCGAATGCGATTGGACGATGGCAGGGCAATACCAAATTTCCTAAAGCAAGCACTCAGTGGACAACCATTGACTATTTTTGGGGACGGTTCCCAGACTCGCAGTTTCTGCTATGTGGATGATTTGATCGAAGGGATCTATCGCCTTTTATTATCTGATGAACATATGCCAGTTAATATTGGCAACCCAATAGAAATGACCATTCTGACATTGGCTGAGACCATTAACCGCTTGCTGGATAATCCACTGGATGTCGTTTACCATCCTGACAGAAGAGGGGAAGGGGATCCAGAACGACGACGTCCAGATATCACTCGGGCCCAGGAAGTATTGGAATGGAATCCTACGATCGATTTAGAAGAAGGCCTATCGCGCTCCTTCCCATATTTCCAGGAAAATCTATAAGCCTATGAATTTGATCACAGAACCTAAAGAAAGAGAGAGATTCTTAAAGTTTGTTGTTGTTGGATCGTTTGGCGCTGTAGTCGATTTTGGCTCCTTTCACTTATTAATGAGCCTTTTGAAATTACCGCCAGAATGGGCCCAGGCTGTCTCGTTCACCCTGGCGATTATTAGTAATTTTATCTGGAACCGGTTTTGGACCTATCCAGATTCTCGCACCAAACCCATTTCCCGTCAGCTGGTGACCTTTTTTCTGGTTAACCTGGTTGGATTGGCGATCCGGACTCCAGTTTTTACCTCTTTGGAAGAACCTTTCCGGAATCTATTTGAAAGATTTTCCTTCATACCCATAGGAATACTCACTGCTGACCGTTTGGGTTATACATTCGCGCTGGGCGTCGCGGTTGTGGTGGTTATGTTCTGGAATTTCTTCATCAACCGTGTCTGGACCTACAACGACGTGGAATGTTAGATTCTGATTTATTCCCCCAATTCACAACAGGGATATTCTTTTTCAAATATTTCTAATATCTCCCATAGAACCCCGGGAAGTATTCTCTTCACTTCTGCAATGATCGCGGGAGGGATGTATTTATAGTACGCCTCGGCTATAGCGCCAGCTATGCAAGCTTGTGTATCCGTATCACCTCCCAGGGAAACAGCCTTACGGACCGCGCTTTCATAATCGGTGGAATCCAGGAAAGCGATGATCGCTTCTGGAACAGAACCCATACAGGAAACGTTAAATTGATAAGCAGGCCTGATCTCTTCTACAGTGCGGTCCAGATCGTAGAAAAAGGAAGCTGTAAGATTGGTTCGGATCTCATCTTTAGAGGCCCCCAGCCGGGCCATCAAAATTGCCAGGGCTACCGCTTGGGCACCCTTGATGCCTTCGGGATGATCATGGGATACCTCTGCGCTGGCTCTGGCCTCCCGGAGCACTTCTTCTGCAGTGTCAAAAGCAAAACCCACCGGACTGACCCGCATGGCGGAGCCATTTCCCCAACTGTTGTAAGGCACAATTTCTGATTCAAAGATCCATTTCTGAAAATTTCCCCCGTAGCCCGCATTCGGGAAAGCCTGACCCAGGATTTTCATTTCCCTTCCGTAATTTTTGTCTCCCAAAATTGCCTGGGCCACTGCCAGGGACATGACTGAATCGTCCGTGAAACGCGAGGCCGTGTGGAAAAGAGGAAAATCCTCTGTTTTGATAGGGTTACGTTCGTATATTGAGCCTATGATATCCCCGGCAACAGCGCCAATCATAATTCCTCCTGATCTTGGAAATGATCGATGATCCTGTCCATATCCTAGGTTATTGTGGATTTCTTTGCAAGTTTGGTCTCTAGTTTGAGTATAATGGAGTCAGAGAAGAACCTAAAGAGGATCCATTATGGATGAAAATGAACTGAAATCAATCCCAAGCGAACCTGAACTGATCACCCGGGTGGGATCGCTGCAGGAACTGCTGGAAAAGGCTTCCGGTGTCAGGGCGGTCGTGGACCATGATCAGGAGGACGCCGGACTGGCTGAAAGCATCCCATTTCCGTTCCTTGCCCTGGTAGGGCAAAACCAGATGAAATTATCATTGCTTTTATCTCTCCTGAACCCTAATCTGGGTGGTGTTTTGCTGGTCGGACCCCGCGGGACGGGAAAATCCACCGCTGTGCGCAGTCTGGTGGATCTCTTACCGGAAATTCGCCGCAGCCTGTGTTATTACGGCTGCCTGGAAGAAGATGTGGAAAACGGTGGGATTGATGCTGTCTGCCCGGACTGCGCCAAGAAATACGGTCAGGGAGACCCGCTCTCTAAATTGGAGAAAGTCAGGCTTGTAGAACTTCCACTTAACGCTACTCTGGAAGATGTGGTGGGTGGTTTAGATCCCAGGGCCAAGGCAAACTCCCGCATGCTGTTGAAACGGGGGATTCTATCACGAGCGGATCGCAATTTACTCTATGTGGATGAGGTCAACCTGCTGAATGACCAGATTGTGGATGCTATCCTTGATGCCGCAGCCCAGGGCCAATATACTGTGCGCCGGAGAGGAATGTCCGCTACATATCGATCTAACTTCACGTTAATTGGATCTATGAATCCTGAAGAGGGCAACCTGAGATCCCAAATCATGGATCGGTTTGGATTGCGGGTGGTTGTCAAAGGGTTGATGGAAAAAGAGGATCGACTGGAAGCTTACCGGCGAACCCGGGCATATAAGGAAAACAGCCGGTCTTTTGCGGCCCAGTACGCTCCCTCCACCCGAATATTTAGAGAAGAGATCCAAGCCAGCCGTGGAATGATGGCCGAGATTGAACTGCCTGATGATGTGGCCCAGACCGGATTGGAATTAATTGGCATCCTGGAACTGGATTCCCTACGGGCGGAGATCACTTTATTTGAAGCGGCCCGGGCTCATGCAGCCGCAGATTCAAGAGATAAAGTGACCATGGAAGACCTTAAGGTGGTTGCACCCATGGCCTTACGCTTGCGGAAATCCACTTTCATCGATGAATATATCGCTGACCAGAGTTCAGAACTGGAAATACTGGAGAACGCTATTCAGGATTGTTTTCCCGAAGAAGAGAAAAAGAAGGGCGAGTAGTTGATGGGTAATTTGTCAGTAATTGGTGGACGAGTTAAAGGTTTCAAGCTGCAATCAGTTCCCGGCAGTGGGACTAGGCCGATCATGTCGATGGTCAAGGCGGCCTTGTTTAACATAGTTTCCCCTTATGTACTGGATTCCAGCTGGCTGGATCTGTTTGCCGGAACAGGGAGCGTAGGTATCGAGGCCCTCAGCAGAGGGGCAGCCATAGCTCGTTTTGTTGAAAACTCGAACCAGGCTGTCAAAACCATCCATGCCAACTTGGAACATACGGCATTATCAGAATGGGGGGAAGTTTGGCGAAAAAACACCTTTTCCGTCCTGAGTGACCTGGCCGACCGCAAATTTGATTTTGTGTTTATCGCGCCACCGCAGTTCAAGGACATTTGGTCCAGAGCCCTTTTGGCCCTTGACCAGAACCCCAGCTGGCTTATAAAGGACAGTTTGGTCATTGTCCAGATCGACAAGGTGGAATATAAGGATCAGCCTTTGGAAAACTTGGAGCTTTTTAGACGCGAGACCTACGGCAGTACACAATTGGTATTTTATATGGTGAAAGACGGAGTAGTTTAAAGAACTGTATCTTAGTATTAATCACTAAATTCCACGACCAGTTTTTCCCCCTCATCATAATAATAACGGGCAGCGAAAGGAGGATCTGACACCTTTTGATTGAGGACCCGTGGCAATAAGACTGGAAGATCTTCTACCAGAGGTTTTCCCAGGATCTTATTAAAAGGAACCCATTCGAGATCACCTTCTTCAGAAGGTTCAGCCTGATCTTCGGTGCAGCTCCCTTTCAAGACATATAGGCCAATGCCTGTATCTTTCCCTGTATCAATAATCACAGTGCCAACTAACCAGAGATCATCCGGGATCAAACCGGTTTCCTCCAACAGCTCCCGTCGGGCGGCGGATTGGGCATCTTCTCCCCGCTCGATATGGCCTCCTACACCGTTATAGCGGTTGGCCCAGATGCGTTTGTGAGGAGCACCCTTTAATAACAAAACTGATTCCCCACGCGTGAGAAATATCAGCGTGCGGGGAATCAGTTGGTATCGATCGTTACTTACACCCTGATCAGATACGGGCATATCAGTCTGCCAGATCGGAGGTATCTTCCTGTTTTGTGCTGCCCAACATGTAATCCTCAAGTTTGGCTTGTACCTTGACCTCTTTGACGAATTTATCTACATATTGGCGAGTATCTGCCATTCCGAGCCGTTCGAATAGATCTCGGAACTGTTTGTCCCATGTATTAGTGATCTTTCCCAACTGCTCTGGAGTGATATCCCAGATTTTCTGTTTGAATTCACCCAGGGCTCGTTTACGGGTTTTGTAGTAGAACTGCTCGTCAGTTTGTCCCTCTTTGCGTTCGTGGGCGTTGTTCTTATCCAACCAGGCATAAATTTCAGCGCGCAGATCTTCAGGGAGTTCATCATAAAGTATGTTCTGAAAATTGGTCGCCAGGTGAACTTCAAGGGTTTCGTATTCAGGGAATTTGCTGAAAGCAGATTCCGGAAGTGTAGAGGCTCCGTGCTGGACCGCGCCGCCGATGCCAAAACTCTCCCGAGCTATTTTACCAAGATGCTGAAGCAGATCGAAATCTACAGCGACTTCCTTAATGCTGCCATCTGGAAGGACTACGCCTCCGTGGGAAGTTCCGGTTAACACACTGATCTTGCTCAGTCCAATAGCATCGGGTGCAATTTTCTCAAGATCGATCTTTAAGCTGTCGAGGTAAGCCCGTAGTTCTTCTTCAGTTGAGTTCTCTTCCCCGACCTCGCCGATCTCACCACCGATAGAAACAGTGATTCCTTCAGGCTCCAACTTGCGGATATGGTCGGTGAAGAAGGCTGTCAGCTCTGAGTTCAGTACCTGCTGTTCAACAACATCTTCCACACTCATATCCACCAGGGTGGAGGCATCCACATCTATATTATAAAAACCGGCTTTAATGGCCTCGTCACACAGGTCTTTAAGGGCTTTCAGTTCCGGTTCGGGGTTGTCATTATATCGACCGGCGGAAATCTGGTAGTGATCTCCCTGGATGAAGATAGGTCCCTGGTATCCAGCGGCGACGGCAGCACCAAGTACATTGGTAGCATACTCGGAAGGGCGCTGGTCAGTATAGCCAGACTCGGAGCGGGCAATTTCAAATATGAATGCGCCAGCATGGACTTCAAGAGCGATGGTAAAGATGATCTTAGCGGCATAAAATGTCAATCCGCGCAGGTTAATGGCGGGCACTGTGAAAATATTTGGCACATCACCACGGCCCCGGGCCATATATAGGTCATGGATCGAGTTCGGGTGCACGCCAGCTGCGGCAGCGACAAGACGTACTAAGTAGCGGGCGACGTATTTTTCAACTTCATCCTCGCTCAGGACAGCTTTCTTAACCAGTTTCTCAATGCTTCCGCGCAATTTATTTTCGTCAACGATAGTAATCTCACTATCTTTTAGTTTAACAGAGCCATCCAATAGTTTGATCAGTTCAGATTGTTTTTCAGGATACATGATTTCTCCTCAATATGACTAGGTCATAGTACGGGTACATTATAAACCACCAGCCCTCAAGGGCAAGGTAAAGGGTTTATTATAATGGAGTTTACCCTTTAGCAGAGGTATTAAACTTCTATTAAATCGCCCTTCCATTGTGAGGGGGGAACTGAATATCATGTATAATAAAATCCAGAATTAGTTTTTCCACAGAGGAGGAAAAATGAGTGATTTTCAGGGGCAAATTGAATCCGAGCGGGGCAAGTTAAAAGAATTGCTCCTCAAAGTTCCAGGTTTCAAAGGTTATATCGAACTGGAAGATAGGCGCACAGCAGACAAGATGGTCCGTGATGTTGTTGCAGATCGCTACCAGGAAGAACTGGACAGACTTACAGGTATTATGACTGAGTTTGTGGATCGGGGTGACCTGAATTACGTTGACGACATGGAAGGTATCGCGACCAAGATCCGTACCTTTATTGACCGCATCCGACATGCCACTTACGGTTATTCGAGTTTCTTTTCTGTGATAAAGATCGACGCGGAAAAACTGGAACGACTCTATGATTATGACCAGTCTATGCTGGACGGCATTGACGGCATCAAAACAACCTTGGAAAGTTTAGCCTCAGCAGTTGAAGAAGACCAGATCAAGGGTTTTATTGCCTCTCTGAAAAATGCTGCCCATGAAATGGTCTCCAAGGCGGATCAGCGAAAAGAAGAAATCACCCGTGAGGAGGAAATCCCGGGAGATGATTTGATTCCCAGCGAATAATTGACAAAGCTATTAAAGAGGAGAGTACTCAATGGCCAGAATTTTTGATGTAATTGAATACCCGAATGAGATGCAGGATGAACTGATCCATCGCTTCCCAGAAGGAGAAGCCGGTGATTTCAGGATAGGATCCCAGGTAATTGTCCGGGAATCCCAGACAGCAGTATTTTTCCGGGATGGAAAAGCTTTGGATGTATTTGGTCCCGGTCGCCATACCATTACGACCGCGAACATTCCGATTTTGATCGACCTGGTCAAAAAGGCTTTTGATGAAAAAACACCTTTCCCAGCAGAGGTTTATTTTGTATCCCGCCGGGAAATGCCGGATGAAAAATGGGGTACTCCCCAACCGATCATCGTCAAAAACCCCGGTATGGGACTGGGCGTGGCACTTCTGAAAGGTTTTGGTACTTACGGTTACCAGATTTCAGAACCACAGCAATTTGTGACCCAGTTAGTAGGCGCGCGAGGCATTTTTCGCACCGCGGATATTGAGACTCGGCTCCGACATATCCTGCTGACGAATTTATCGGATCTGTTGGGTGAAACCGCCCGCACAAACGATATTACAAACCTGGTGGGCATGCTGAACGAACTCAGCGCCTCAGTCCGGGCTAAAGCCAGTGATCAATTCAAAGCCCTAGGCCTTGAATTAAAGACTTTCCTGATTGCTAACTTGATGCCTTCTAAGGAATCCGTCCAAGAGCTCAGGGATATGGGTGTGTTGGATATGGATACTTACACTCGACTGCAGGCAGCTGATGCGTTGCTGGAAGCAGCCCAGAATCCCAGCGGTGGAGCTGGATTGACCGCAGGTATTGGAGCCGGAATGGGAGTGGGCAATATCCTCCAGCAATCCCTCCAGGGAATGGGTAGTGGCGGCGCAGCAGCAGGCGGCGCAGCGACTGGAATGCCAGATGTGATGAGCCCTGGGGAAGCAGCCCAGTACCTAAAAGTAGCTGAAGAGGATGTCCTGGCAGCGTTAGAAGTCGGTGACCTGAAAGGTAAGAAACTTGGCAAAGCCTTCCGGATCAGCAAAGAAGCATTAATGGCTTTCCTGAACGACTAAATCAAACCTCATTAACTAAAAACAGCCTGGTGAAAACCAGGCTGTTTTGTTTAAGGGATTGAGTCCTTTTGAAAGGACTCAATCCCTCAATGCTAAAGGGCTCAATCCCTGTGTTATTGAATGGACTTCAATCCGAGATAATCCTGGATTGTTTTAACGGTTGAAGTGGGAAGAGTATGATCTCCCTTTGCTTCTTTGCGGATGAGTTTTTTCAATTGCCTGGCATGCACGGTTGGTACAGGGGCATTCTCGGCCTCTACAACGGCATTTTCGTCGGAAAAAACAAGAGCTGATCTGATCTCTGGAATTTCAAAATCAGGGATCCTTGTCAGTGCTTTTTGCAGCCGGTTCGTGCTGCTTGTGATCTCTTTATCCGGTGAGCCAATGTTGTCCTGGGCAAAAAACTTCATGTAAGCATTCCCGCCAACTTTTTTCCAGCGCTCTTTTTTCTCGTTATAGATGATCTTTCCTTTTTGTGGAAAAGGGAAAAGAATCCATATTCCAGCGGGACCAACCAGTAAGTGGGTAACTGGGCTCTGGTAATGGTAGAGGGCATACTGGTCATCCATGCCTTTTAAGGCGCTGTCCAACGTTTCATCTGGTCTCGGTGATCTGCCAAAACGATTGGAATAATAGAGACCAACCTGGGAGAGTGTGAATCCTGCTGCTAATGCGATGACTGACCAGGATATCAGATCTGGATACTTGAAGCTGATATACATACCTGCGCCAAGGATGATAATTGATATGATCCCGCTGTAAGTGCCGATCCGATTGTTGCGGGTCACTAATTTTTCATTGCGGACGATGATCATGGATTATTTTTCTCCTACTGCTGGTTTTGAAAGTTGGGTTTTAATTGCCCTTTTAAGGCTGGGCAGCAGTCCTGCGTCAATAGCCTGTTTGGCCCGTTTTATCGAATTAACCAGAGCGAGAGTATCTGACCGTCCGTGGCCTACAAAAACCAGGCCATCTATCCCAAGTAAAGGAGCAGCGCCAATTTGGCGAGGATCCATCACCTTGCGTAGATTACGGAAGGCTGGCATAGCCAAACCGGCTCCAATCTTGGTAATAAGGCTGCTGGATAATTCCTCTTTCATGACCTCAAGTAATAATTTGGAAACAGCTTCGCTGGTTTTGATCATCACATTTCCGGTGAAACCATCGTGCACGATCACATCGACTTCTCCGCTGAAAAGTTCTTTGGGCTCAGCGTTGCCGACAAAATTCAAGTTACTTTCCATAAATAACGGAAAAGCATCCTTTACCAATGAATTACCTTTGCCTTCTTCCTCGCCATTGGAGAGCAATGCTACCCTCGGGTTTTTGATACCCAGTACTTTTTCAGCATAGATTGAACCCATGACCCCGAATTGGAGCAAGAAGAGGGGTTTACAATCCGCATTAGCTCCGATATCTACTGCGATGGAAAATCCGGTTCTTGTAGGAAGTACTGTTGTAAGAGCCGGCCGTTTGACTCCCTGAATGCGGCCCAGACGAAATAATCCGTTGGCCATGGCGCCCCCGGTATTTCCTGCGGTGACAAATGCATCAGCTTTTCCTTCTTTGACCATATCCATTCCGATCGCCATCGAGTTATCTGCCTTACGACGAGCATTCCGGGCTGGTTTGTCTCCCATTTCTAAAATCTCAGGGGCGTGGACCAGTTCAACCCTGGGATCACTTTTATCAGTGATCAAGGGTTTGATCCTTTCTTCTTGGCCAACCAGAAAGATCTTGGTATCTAGTTCTGCAGCAGCTTGATAAGCAGCTGCTACTTCCGGGTGTGGGAAATTATCACTACCCATCGCATCAAGGACGATTGCCATGGCTGTTCTCCTTAAGGGGATTTCATTTGTCTTGACAAGACTCTCTGGAAGATTATAATACCACTGCCACCCTGAGGAGTGTAGGAAATCTTTAGGGAAGGGAATGCGCTGGTGCTGGAACTGGCAGACAGGTATGGTTGAGGGCCATATGCCCCTAGGGCGTGCGGGTTCGATTCCCGCCCAGCGCACAGAAAACCGCCTTTGGGCGGTTTTTTTTATGGGAATTACTTATTGCAGACATCTTTCTTCTGAATATAGCTAATAAATGTGCTTATAATAAATAGATAGCTACTCGATAGAGATAGGAGGTGCGATTGTGGCAAACTAGAAGAGAAAAATCGATGTGTTGAGTTTGGGTTCGAATGATTTCCGCAGTGATCAGAAGTCGGATATGACTGCTGGGGCTCTGACCAACGCCCTGGCTCAGGCAAATCGTTTCGACTTGAGTTATCTGGTAGAAAACACTCGGGGAGAGCTTGCACAGGGACAGCTGGGTTTACTGACCTCACCCATGCTGATATCCTTGATCTTAATCCTGGCCCCTGGAGGATTTCTGGGTTTTCAGCTTTATCAGCAAGGTTTTATCAAACAAATCACTTCTGGAGGGATTCCCTTGACTGAGGTTTTATCAAATATACCTCAAGGCCTTCTATTATTTGGGGGAGTTTTAATGCTGTTATCTCTGTTTGGTTTATATAATTTGGTTCAAACAGTTTTAGATTTGGTTGGCGGGGCGGTTGTTAGTTTAGAAGGTACGGGATGGAGAAAAATCACAACCTCGAGAGATGATGACGGTTCGACGACAACCAGGACGTATTATGTGGTCGCAGATCAACGATTCAGTGTCAAGAAAAATGCCATCGGAGTTTTAGAAAACGGCCGGAACTATCGGGTTTACTTTACCCCTCGCAAGAAAATCCTTGTGAACATGGAAGCTCTGGATTAGGGATGTGGGATTAATTGAAATAAACAATCACGAGAAATTGTCCCAACATTCAGCTTTTCTTATCCACTGATCATATCCGGTTCCCAAACCTGTTGGAAGAAGGGACTGATACTGGCCAGCTTGCTGTAGGAATCGGTGTCCGCCATACAGATCGGGCACCAGTGCCCCCCTTTGAGGATCAAATTAAGGCTGGCGGGGAATTCATGTCCTTCATGACAGCGCCAGCGTAAAGGAGACCGCCAATCTCCGCGGACCATACGAGTGGACAGGCATTCTCCGCCTCTGAACAAGGCGGCTTCCAGGGCATCCTTGATGGTAAATGATCCCCGGGGTTTCGTTTCGTCGTAACCGTGATCCAGGTAAAGGGCAGTATCGGAAGGCCTGTTGAGGTCAATGCTATCCCAGCCGCGGATGGTTCGCCAGAGGTTCAGAGAACCGAAATATGTTTTGATGTGAGAGATATCACCCTGGGCGATCCAGTTCAAAGTCCCCCGTGGTCCGCGGGCTACCTGTTCGAATTTGCGCCTAACAATATTGGGCAAAGCGCTGCCCAACCGGACATACCAGGGAATATGGGGAATTTGTTCTTCCAAATATTGATCAAAGGTTTGTTCACGATAGGGCACGATCGATTCCAGTTTATCTGAATCTGAAAACCATTGGCCGTGAAAATTCCGTAAGGCAAACCAATTTGGCTCGAGAACTTCCTGGTAATCCTTTACGCCGGTAGCGCCCAGCATCTTCTCAAATAACTCCAGGTTAGTAAGCCTGTTCTGGGAACCGCCGCCGATATTATAGATATTTCCCCAGAATTCATCCGGGACTGCATCCTCACAGACATTGGCCAATAGTCGGCCAGAATCTTTAGGAGTGATCCATTCCAGGACGCCGTCAAGGGTGGTGTGGAAAGTAATTGGATCGATCGCTTCTGCAGCAGCCATCCGGGCGATGCCAGTTTGCCGCAATGAAACCCAGTTCTTAAGCCCTGATTCAACAATAAGCTGCTCTGCCATCGTTTTACTGAGGGCATAGGTATCAAATGTGCTGATCTTGATCGGGTCGCCTACCCGGCCCCAGTGAATTGGCGCAGGCCGGTTGCCGGTTTGAGCTACAGTACCGATGTAAACAAGTTTGATATGATCCGGATCGGGCTGGGCCAGAACTGCACGGACGATATTCTTTGCTCCCCCAACATTCACTTTCATGGTTAGTTCTGGCATGGTATCAGCCAGAGGAGAGACCATGCCGCCCACATGGAGAACATAATCTGCCCCTGTGACGCCTTCCAGGACGTCTTCATAACAGGTCAGGTCTCCCCAGATTACCTTTACGCCGCGGTTGATATAGGGTTCCATGATCTGCCGATCTTTCTCGGTTGGCAGGACCAGAGCAGTGATTTCAAAACGATCTTCACGCTGCAGCAGTTCCTCCATGCCATGCTGTCCCATATTTCCGGAAGCGCCGGTGAGGAAGATGCTTTTTTTGCTGTTACCCATATTTGTCATCCGTTTTGAAATATAAATCGTAACAAGGGGTTAGATTTAGTAAGTAGTAATAAGTATTGCTAAATCTATTATCAATAAGAAGAAATGGGATGACAATCTAATTATCCGGAGAATGACAGAATTGATGACACCTGTCATTTTTAGAGGGCTGATTTGTGATTGGCCTAATGAAAAAACCCTCCGCAATGGGAGGGTTTTTGTCATCGGGAAATCTATTTGTTCATTGGTAAGTAAGTTATAAATTGTAAGTAGTAAGTCTATTGAATTTCAGCGACCATAGAGTTTAGTGCTAATCTTGAATACCGTCCCCCGTTCTCGGTCTTCCGTCTTTTTTATCAGGTTTTGAGATAGATTAAGGTGCGATCTCTAGTGCGATCTCAGCCATTAAGGAAAAACCTTTTTCCCGCTGTTCCGTAGGGGATTCCTCGTGAGTAACCAGGCTGTCACTGACCGTGAGTATTGCCAGGGCTTTTACATTAAACTTTGCAGCCAGGCTATATAGCCCATTGGTTTCCATATCACAAACCAGGGAATTGTGTTCCGCCCAGATCTTCCACCACTCAGGATCATCGATATAAAAGCTGTCTCCTGAAAAGGTGCTCCCAACCTGGACCTCGATCTCACGGCGCTGGGCGGCCTGATAAGCTTTTAGCAGCAGGTTAAAGTCAGCAGCCGGAGCGAAATCCATGCCATTAAAACGAAGGTTGTTGATATTTGAATCTGTTGAAGCTGTCATCGCCAGCACAAGATCACCGATCTGTAGATCGGCCTGGAGAGCACCGCATGTTCCAACCCGGATTATCGATTGAACGCCATACTCATTTACCAGCTCGTTGACGTAGATGCTCAGGGTCGGAATACCCATGCCGCTGCCCATGACTGAGATCTGTTTCTTACCGTAATAGCCGGTAAAACCTAACATCCCCCTAACCTCGTTAAAACAGATCACATCTTCCAAGAATGTATTGGCGATGAATTTGGCCCGTAAAGGATCGCCAGGCATAAGAACGGTAGAGGCAATTTCCCCTGCCTTGGCGCTGATGTGAATACTCATCCTATTCCTCCTCAAAATCTAAGCGATAGGCAGCTTAGTCCCCCATCCAGTTTTTGAAATTCAGATACATTTACTTCTACAATTTCGTAACCACAGCTTTGAATGATTGCCCGGGTTTTAGGAAAACCTTGAGGTATGATGACCCACTCATTGACCCAGATACAATTTGCAGCGTAACTTTCATCTTCCGGTATCTCCAGCAGGTTATATTTTTGGAATTCTTCTTTAGTGACAAATTCACCGCAGGCCACCAAATTATTTCGCTCCAGATAGGCTAGGCCTGTTTTTAGATGCAGCGCTTTTTCCAACTCGATCGTTGATCCGGTCAGGCCGTATCTTTCCAGGATTTCGATTACCTGCTCCGCGCCATTTCGATTTGTCCTTTCTGAGATACCGATATAAAAATGTGAACCCACCATCATGATATCCCCGGCTTCAACCGTGCCCGGATGTGAGATTTTTTCAATATTTTCATAAAGATCGCCAAGCACTATCTTGATCCCAGCTGTTTCCCCTTTTCTAGAGGGAGCGCCGGGATTGGTGATGATGGCGCAATGGGGGGTTAATAAGGCAACATCTTCCACAAAGGTGGAGTCAGGAAAATCCTCGTTCGGGGGCAGGACCAATACTTCCACTCCGCAACGTTCCAGGGTGTTGATATATTCTGCATGCTGGAGAAGCGCTTTTTGAAAATCCACTAGTCCTAAATTAGCAGTCGATAAACCCTGAACTATGCTTTTCCCAGGTGTCCTGACAATCGCTCTCTTGAACATGGCTTTCCTTCTTCTGGATTATTTCTATACTGTCGTCCGTCGCCGTTTAATCGTCTCTACAGGCGATCAGTTCCCTCAGGAATGAGAATTTTCTTCGCTTTGGTCTTGATAAACCTTATCATCTGTTGATGGTGAACGGATTATTAAAGTCTCAGCTGGGGTTTGAACATTTAAGATGTTATGGAAAATACCGGAGGGAAAGAAACAATACTCTCCTGGTTTGATTTCAAATTGCTCCCCTTCAACAGCTACTGTCAATGTTCCCTGCAGAACGATAAAACACTCATCGCTATCCAAGTGTTTGTGAGGTGTCTCGCCATCACCAACCCAGCTATTGTCAGTATTGTTGTACCAGATCTGCAGTTTATTCGACTTAAAACCCCATTCATCCTTAGGGGAATGACCCGAAAGTAAGGTTGAAAAATCAGGTAATTTCTTGTGTAAGTAATTATCCATTGTCAATATCCCAGCATTATTTATTTACAAAGGGATGAGTTAATTAGTGGTCAATCTGTTTCATCCGGTTCTCAGTCCCCCGTCTCCCGTCTCTCCTATCATTGATCTTCAGATGAAGAGGGGTTTGATATCAAATTCCCTTACATCAGCGAGCATGATCTCATCTGGCGGCCGGATTTCGAATGAATCAGCAGCCAGGAGGACCTTTTTAAGCAGGTGGATGTCTCCCACAGTATTGAGGAATACGTCCGGATGACCCAATACCCAATGGATGGCGTTGGTGATCGCCCGGTCATCAACCAGGGGTTCATACCAGGTTGCGTGGTCCTGATCCCCTTCTGGCTTAGGGCCTCGAGAAATGGATTTGATGGTTTGGACTGCCACATTCTGTGCCTTGCAGCGTTGGATCAGGGCTTCAAATTCGTTGGCGTAAACCGGGTTCTTCATTTGAATGAAATTGAAGGGCAGCAAGATGGAATCAAATGAGTAGTTATCTAGACAAGTTTCCAGATGGGAAGGAATGATCAACCCGTGCCCAGTTACCCCCAAGTAGCGGACCAATCCCTCATCCTTTGCTTCAATGAAGGCTTCCAGGGCTCCACCAGGAGCTAAGGCGGTCTTCAAATCATTCGGATCGACCAGGAAGTGCATCTGCCACAGATCAACTTGCTCCACCTGGAGTCGCTCCAGGGACCTTTTAAGTTCATCTTTGGCACCCTGATAGGTGCGATTCTCCGTTTTGGTTGCCAGGAAAAAATCTTTCCGGTGCTCCCGCATCCAGGGGCCTATTCGAAGCTCAGATTCGCCGTAGCTGGCGGCCGTGTCGATGTGATTGATCCCATATTTCAAGAGAAGCTCTAGGGTCCTATCGGCTTCTTCCTGGGTTACTGTGCCGAGCGCCGCGGCCCCAAAGATAGTTCTTGTGCTCCGGTGCCCTGTCCGGCCGAAAGGTTTTTGAGGGATCATATTCAATTGTCCTTGGCTAGTTTAGATTGGCTCAAACACCGCTGAGAAATGTCTCATCAGTTTAGGCTGTTTGACAATTCGGTAGCCGGATAATTTATCCTTCCCCTTATAGATACTGGCCATGACCTCTACCACGTAATCCAAGTGGCTTTGGGTGTAGGTCCGGCGGGGTAGGGCCAGGCGAACCAGCTCCAGTTCCGGATATATCATTTCCCCGCTGTCGGGGCCTGGATAGGCAAAAGCCACCGATCCCAGTTCCACGGAGCGAATAGCTCCTTCGCGGTACATTTCTACGGACAGAGCCTGCCCAGGGAATTCAGGCTGGGGGATATGGGGCAAAAGCTCCCCAGCGTTGATATACACGGCATGACCTCCGGCAGGTTCAATGACAGGAATGCCGATCTTCTTCAACTCGCTGACCAGGTAGCCGGTTTGACCCAGGCGGTACGCTAGGTAATCTTCCTGAAGGCCTTCTCGTAAACCGATGGCAATCGCGTCCAGATCCCTTCCTGCTAACCCGCCGTAGGTGATAAAACCTTCCCGTAAAATACACTCATTCTTGACCATTTCGAAGATATCTGGGTCGTTAGTGGCCAGGAAACCGCCGATATTGACGATGGCGTCCTTTTTGGCGCTCATGGTGGCGCCGTCCGCCAGACTGAAGATCTCCTGAGCAATTTCCATAGGGCTTTTGTTTTCGTACCCAGGTTCACGGAGCTTGATAAAGTAGGAGTTCTCCGCATATCGGCAGGCGTCGATGAAAAACGGGATTTTGTATTTCTTATAGATCTTTGATACCCCGCGCAGGTTTTCCATAGAGACCGGTTGTCCACCTCCGGCATTATTGGTGATAGTGATCATACCGAGGGGGATATTTTCTGGTCCTACTTCATTAATGAAGTTTTCCAGCTTCTCCAGGTCCATATTGCCTTTGAATGGAATATCGGCGTCGTCACAAAAAGCCTCTTCGCATACCAAATTGGTGGGGCGGCCGCCTCGGGCCCGGATATTGCCTTCAGTTGTGTCAAAATGCATATTTGATGGTACGTACTGGCCATCCTTGAGGATCACCGCGCAGAGGATATTTTCCGCAGCGCGACCCTGGTGAGTAGGCACGAAATGTTTGAATCCAAAGATCTCATTAATGGCATCAGTCAACCGATGATAGGACCGTGCCCCAGCGTAAGACTCATCCCCCAACATGATCCCGCTCCATTGTTCTTGGCTCATAGCCCCAGTACCGGAATCGGTCAGTAAATCGATGAACACCTCATCGGAATTTAGACCAAAGATGTTGTACCCAGCTCTTTTGAGGGCTTTTTCCCTTTCAGGTTTGTCGATCAAATGAATGGGTTCAACCATCTTGATCCGGAAGGGTTCTGGGGGGTGAAATGACATGGATTGTCTCCTGGTTTCATGGCTTTTTGATAGAAGTAGTGTAACATGCCTTGACCCTCCTCCCAAGTGATTTTAGAGAGTTCTCGGCTATAATAAATCCGTACAAATCCCATCAGTATTATGTGAGAGGAGATTATGCTGCAGATAGAGAAATGGGTATTGGGACCAGTCGCAACTAACACTTACCTGGTAGGAGATCCAGACACAAATCAGGCAGTGGTGATCGATCCGGCCTGGGACGGGAAATTCTTGGCGGAGGAGATCAAAAAAGGAGGCTGGCGAATCCAAAGCATTTGGCTAACTCACGCTCACTTTGACCATTTTGGTGGTTTGGCGGATTTGCTTGAGGCTTTGGGGCCGGATAAACAGGAAGGATTTTTTGTAGGTTTACACCCCAAAGATAAAATGCTCTGGAAGGTTAAAGGAGGGGCGGTGATGTTTGGAATTAATATCAAATCAACTCCTAAGCCAGACCACGAATTTGAGGAGGGGGAAATCCTTACTCTGGGAAACTATAAGTTTGTTGTCCATCATACGCCAGGCCATTCTACAGGTCATGTTATTTTCTACTGCCCTGAAGAAAAGGTGCTCTTCAGCGGGGATTTGATCTTCATGCAGGGAATTGGGCGGACAGATCTCTTGGGCGGCAGTTATGAAACCCTGATGGATTCGATAAAAACCTGGGTGCTCCCGCTTCCGGATGATACCCGGATCTTTTCCGGTCATGGCCCGGAAACAACGGTGGGAGCGGAAAAAACCGGGAATCCTTTTGTGGGGTCCGCCCTCTGATTTAACAAAAAAGGGTACGTTTTCCTTCAAGGAAAACGTACCCAATCTTTTATCTAGCCTCCCGGAGCTTTATGAAGCTCCGGGAGGCTAGATTTTCTCTACTTCGCGTAATCTACAGATCTTGTTTCCCGGATCACGGTAACCTTGATCTTGCCGGGATACTGCATGGTTTCTTCTATGGTCTTGGAAATATCACGGGCCAGGCGTGAGGCTGCCAGATCATCCACCTGGTTGGGGCGGACAAAGATGCGGACTTCACGGCCAGCCTGCAGGGCATAGCTGCTTTTGACACCATCATAGGAATTGGCCACATCTTCCAGGGCCCGAACGCGTTTCAGGTACAACTCCAGGCTTTCTCGGCGAGCACCAGGTCGGGCTCCAGAAATGGCGTCTGCCGCTTCCACGATTATAGCTTCCACGGATTCTTGCTCAACCTCATGATGGTGGGAGGCAATGGCGTTTACAACCTTGGTGCCAACACCATGCTGTTCGGCGAATTCAGCTCCGATCTGGGCGTGAGTGCCTTCCACGTTATGGTCCATAGCCTTTCCGAGATCGTGCAGCAAACCACCGGCTTTGGCAATTTCCACATTGGCGCCCATTTCAGAGGCCAGAACAGAGGCCAGCTGAGCGGATTCCACAGAGTGGGCCAATTGGTTCTGTCCGTAGGAGGTGCGGAATTTTAATCGCCCTAGCGTTTTGAGAATATCGGTCTGCAGGCCAGGTACGCCGGCTTCATAGGCGGCTTGCTCACCTGCTTCCATCATCACTTTATCAAGATTTTCCTTTTCTTTTTCAATGATCGTTTCAATGTGTGCGGGATGGATCCGGCCATCGAGGACCAGTTTTTTCATGGCATTTTTAGCAACTTCACGACGTACTGAGTCAAAACAGGAAATTGTGATCGATTCCGGTGTATCATCTACGATTACGTCCACACCGGCTGCTTTCTCAAAAGCCCGGATGTTGCGCCCGTTTCGGCCGATAATTCGTCCTTTCATGTCATCTGATGGCAGGGGGATGGTGGAGGAAGTCACTTCTTCCACATGGTCTGATGCCACTCGTTGGATGGCATCCGCTATTAACTTGCGGGCTTTGCGTTCTCCCTGTTCCTGGGCTTCGGCTTCGATTTCACGGACAATGCGGGACATGTCGTTGCGGGCTTCTTGTTCCACCTGTTCCAGGAGCAGGTCTCTGGCTTCAGCCTGTGTCATTTGGCTGACCTTTTCCAATTCGTTCGCCACGTTAGCATGCATTTCGTCCACTTGGTTGGCTCTTTTATCCAAAGCGCTCTGCCGCTGACTGATGGTATGTTCTCGGTCTTCGATCTTTTCAGCTCGTTTGTCCAGCTGGTCACTGCGGCTCTGGAGTCGTTCTTCGTTGCGGGTAATCTCTGTTCTACGTTCGTGAGCTTCCTTTTCCGCGGTCTGGACGATATCTATAGCCCGGTCCTGGGATTTTTTGACTACTTCTGTAGATTTTCTTTCGGCTTCGTTGAGAAGCTGGTTGGCTTTGTTATGTTTATCTTCTGCCTCCTTGGTGGCCAGGTAGTTTTTGATAAAAAATCCCATCACGGCTCCCAAAACGAGCGCGACAACACCGATAATTATTTGATATACATTCATTTTCTTGCCCCTTTTCTCTGATCCAGTCTGCGATCATGGGTATGTATTGATAAAAGTTTATAATTCCTTTTCCGTCTCTTCCCAGAGAGAACCTACAACATCTTTTGTAACGTGATATGGGAAACCGCGCCTGGTCAGCAAGCCTGAGAGTTTTTTCTGAAAGGCTTTCTCCTCCAAACCGGTAAATTTCGTTATTCTGGAACGGGCACATGCATATGCAAGCTTTTCTTCGTCGAGTTCCGCTAGGACATCTTCGATGATCTCATTTCCAATGCCTTTCAGGAATAATTCTGAAGACAAAGCTCTTTTTCCCCTAGGTTTGAACTGGACCCGATTTTCCACCCATTGAGACGCAAAATCCCGGTCATTCACAAGGGAAGCGCCCCGTAACCTGTCTAGAACCCTTTCAATGATATTTTCAGGAACATCGTGTTTGGTCAGATTCTGGCGGATTTCCTTTTCGGATCGAACTCTGTAACTGAGGAAATTTATTGCACGTTGATATGCCCCCTCAAATAGATCCTTTTCTTGCAGATCGTTTATCTTCTGTTGGCTGAGTTGGTTTCCCTCTGCCAGCCAGGGTGCAGCGGCCCTGGAAATTCCAAAGGCAAACTCTCCATCCAAATAAACGTTTATCCGCTGGGGGTTTTTCTTCTGTGGTTCAAGCCTGGTTACAGTTAACATAAAACAGCCGTGTTGACGCCATCTTTGGCCACGGCTGCCTGATTTAACGATCTGATCCAAACACTGTATTGTGGTACGCTAGGACATCTTTGAAGATGTATGTACCCTTGAATACCTAGCGATTGACTGCTTCACTTGGTAAAAATTCCTTATGCCAATGTGTAACTTACTTCAAATACCACTTTGTGATGGTAGATCGTTTTATTAGTACCGCGGCCGCTGTTCTAACATATGGCGACCCTTGTATTTAGGGGGTGGGGAGGTTCACTTCTGATGATTTTTCCCTTTGGTCAAGCTCATTTTGGAAAAATCTAATCCCCAACCCGGTTTTTCGTTTTGATCTTTAGATCAAAACAATCTCGGTTTCATTTTAATCGTTCAGGAGTCATGCTTCCTGAACGTTTACTTATTATACACGAAACTTCTCAACAGGCAAACCCATGAGATAGGGGGGATTTATTAAGGTTGAAATCCCTTTATGGATTACGATAATTCAAAAGTGGTAGCATATAGTGGCAGGAGGATATTCTATGAGGATAATCTTTGTTTGCCAGGGAAATATCATTCGCAGTCCACTGGCCGAAAATATGTTCCGCCACCTGGCCCAGGAGAAGGGAATGGGGGAAAAATATCAATTGGACTCTGCCGGAACATCTGCCTACCATGTTGGCGAACTCCCCGATCACCGAATGCGCCAGGTGGCCCAGGAGAAAGGTTTCCAGTATACAGGAAAAGCCAGACAGTACAGGAGAGATGAGTTCGATCAATACGATCTGATCATTGTTATGGATCGATCTAATCTAAGAATCCTTAGTAGCTGGGCTTCTACAGAAGAAGAAAAGAAGATCCACATGATGCGGGAATTCGATCCCCAGGGCAGCACCAAGCTGGATGTGCCAGATCCCTATTATGGTGGATTGGACGGGTTTGATAAGACTTTCGAGATAGTGAAACGGTCCTGTCAGGGTTTATTGGAGGCCTTGGAAAGTGAAACAAGTACACTCTGATGTCCAGGATTGGATAAATAAGAACCAGCTTGGGGATATCACTTCCGTTGATCCAGTGAGTGGGGGCTGTATCCATCAAGCCTTGAGGATCCAAACAGCATCCGGTGAGGATTTTTTCCTGAAACAAGATCCTGGAAAGTATACGGATGTGTTCCTGAGGGAAGCAGAGGGACTCGAAGCGCTGAAAGTTGATGGGGGACCATTGATCCCTGAGGTATATCTGGTGGGGGAGGAATTCCTGCTGCTGAGTGATCTACGACCTGCCCCGCGCTGCAAAGACTTTTGGCAGATTTATGGCCGGCAGCTGGCTGTGGTGCATATGCAGAAAAATCCCAGATTTGGTTTTGAAAGTGATAATTATATTGGCAGCAATCCCCAGCAAAACACCTGGATGGAGAACGGTTGGGAATTTTTCCAGGAAATGCGGCTCAGGAACCAGATCAAATGGGCCAATGACCGATCCCTGCTGGATACTAAGGATCTACACAAGATGGAGAACCTGCTGAAGCGACTGCCTGAATTGATCCCGGAGCAGCCAGCGTCATTAATCCATGGGGATTTATGGAGCGGAAATTTGATCACAAACCAAGATGGAAAACCCGCTCTGGTCGATCCAGCAGTTTATTATGGTTGGGCAGAAGCGGACCTGGCGATGGCGGATCTGTTCGGCCATTATCCGGAAGAGTTTTTTAGGGCTTACACTGAGATAAATCCCCTTGAGCCAGGCTATCGCTCCCGATTTTCACTCTACAATATCTACCATTTACTGAATCATCTTAATTTATTTGGCAGGGGATATCGATCCCAGATCCAGACTGTCCTGGATCATTTTTCAACCTGAACAATCAGACTGAAAAGTTTGAGATTTTGTTAACTGCTTGGTCGTTGGGAATGATACAATTGCCCCTGGATGTACTCTATCGGGAGGAATTAACGATTTTATGACGGTGCCTTATTGGGTTCAAGATTCAATTTTCTACCAGATCTTTCCTGATCGGTTTTATAACAGCGATCCTGGAAATGACCCTACAACAACCCAGGCTTGGGGAGAAAAACCAACTATTTGGGACTTCCAGGGAGGAGATCTTCGGGGTGTGATCCAGAAACTGGATTATTTGCTGGATCTGGGTATAACAGCGATCTATTTTAATCCCATTTTCCAGGCTACTTCCAACCACCGCTATAATATCAGCGATTATCTCAAGATTGATTTCAAGCTCGGAACAACAAAAGATTTTCAAACCCTGCTGGATGTTGCTCACCAAAACGGTATCAAGATTGTGATTGATGGTGTATTTAATCACTGCGGAAGAGGGTTTTTCGCCTTCAATGATGTCCTCGAAAATCACAGCCATTCGCCATATATTGATTGGTTCCACCTCAATAGCGTGCCGCCGGATGCTTATTCTCCCGGGGATGCAGACGACTACGAGGCATGGTGGAAGTTTAAGAGTTTGCCTAAATTCAATACGGACAATCCCCAGGTCCGGAAATATATCTTTGATGTTGCCAGATATTGGATCCGCCTGGGCGCTGATGGCTGGCGTCTTGATGTCCCGAATGAAATTGATGATGAAGCCTTCTGGGAAGAATTCAGAGAGGTTGTGAAATCAGAAAACCCCGATGCCTACCTGGTAGGGGAAATCTGGGATGGAGATCCAAAATGGGTCGGTCCAAGAAGTTTTGATGGTTTGATGAATTATCCTGTCAGGGACGGTGTGATAGGGCTCTTGACAAATAAATTAACTGCTAATGAATTCTCCGAAATGGTTAGCCGGCAGTTGAACCAGTATGACCGGGAAAACGTTTATGCGATGTACAACACCCTTGGTTCACATGACACTGTCCGGATAAAAACTGAACTGGGCGGAGATCAAAAGAAATTGGAAATGGCTTATACATTCCTGATGGCCTATCCCGGCGCCCCCGCGATATATTATGGAGATGAAGTAGGCCTGGATGGGGGGAAAGACCCGGATTGCCGTAAGGCGTTTCCCTGGAATGAAAATGATTGGGACCGCAATCTGCATAAATATCTTCAGCAGTTGATCAACATTCGCAAGAAAAGATCCGTGTTGCGCCGAGGATCTTATCAGGAAGTTCTGGTGGATGGGAATAAAGGAATTTATGCCTTTGCCAGGACGATGGGTGAAGAGAGCCTGCTCACTATCATGAATGCTAGCGGTACACGACGTAACTTCAAGATCCCGGTGTCTGATCTGTATTGGGGAGATGGCAGGATCATCAGTGATCTGTTATCCAACCAGGAATTCATTGTCGCTGGTACTGATGTGAATGTAACCATTGAACCTTGGAGTGTTTTGTGGATCACCTGAATCGAAAATATTTCGCTCGAAATACGGAGCGAATAAAAAAATAAATGGTAAAATACAACGCTTGGAGGCACTCCCTCCAAGTGTTTTATTTTGTAATTGTGTAATTTAGCAGGAGGCATATTATGGCAGACCAGAAATGGGTCTATACATTTCAAGATGTAGAAGCAGCAGAGAAGCACGTCGGCGGTGTGTGGGATAAAGTCCGCGGATTATTGGGCGGTAAAGGAGCCAACCTGGCAGATATGACCAGGATCGGAATTCCTGTTCCCCCTGGATTTACGGTCACAACTGAGGCCTGCAATGCCTATATTGACGGGGGAGAAAAATTCCCTGCAGGTATGTGGGACCAGGAATTGGCCGCTATGAAAGAAACTGAAGAGCTTACCGGGAAGAATTTTGGCGACACCAAAAACCCCCTCCTGGTTTCCTGTCGTTCGGGTGCGGTGAAATCCATGCCCGGCATGATGGATACAGTTCTTAATATCGGTCTCAACGATGAGACTGCCAAAGGCATGGTTGCCCTGACTGGTGACGAAAGATTTGTATACGATGCCTATCGACGCCTGGTCCAGATGTTTGGCTCCGTGGTACTTGGCATTGATGATGAAGCTTTTGAAGATGTTCTTGAAGAGTACAAAGAGAAAAAGGGTGTTGGTCTGGACACTGATCTGGAAGCGGAGGATTGGAAAACACTGACCGCTGAATTCCAGAAGATCATTAAAAAAGAAAAGGGATTTGATTTTCCTCAGGATCCAGCCAAACAGCTGCGGATGGCCACCGAGGCAGTATTTGCTTCCTGGAATGGCAAACGCGCTGTGGATTACCGTAATGCGGCGGGCATTCCTCATGACCTGGGTACCGCGGTCAATGTGATGACCATGGTTTTCGGTAATATGGAAGAAGCCTCCGGAACTGGTGTTGCCTTCACCCGCAACCCCTCCACCGGAGAGAATAAACTCTGGGGCGAGTACTTAATGAATGCCCAAGGTGAAGACGTGGTGGCCGGAATCCGCAACGCGGAACAAATTGATGGTTTAGCAGATGATATGCCAGCTGCTTATAAAGAGTTCCAGGATATCACCAAGAAACTGGAAAACCATTACCGGGAAATGCAGGATGTCGAATTCACCATTGAACGCGGTAAACTGTGGATGCTTCAAACCCGTGATGGTAAACGAACAGCAAAAGCGGCTGTGCAGATTGCAGTCGATATGGTTGCTGAGGGTATGATCAGTAAAGAGGAAGCTGTTTTGAAGGTGGAAACTGACCAGGTGGACACTTTGCTGCATCCTCAATTTGATCCTGCCGAGAAGAAAAAAGCAGATGCGGAAGGGAAAAAGGTTGCCACTGGAGTGAATGCTTCCCCTGGCGCAGCTGTAGGACGAATTTATTTTGACGCGAATACCGCGGAACAGAAATCCAAGGAAGAAGGTCAGGACGTGATCATGGTCCGCCCCTTTACTAAGCCGGATGATGTGCACGGAATGCTAGCTTCCAAAGGCATCCTCACCAGTGAAGGTGGAGCTACATCCCATGCGGCCGTCGTTGCCCGCCAATTTGGTATCCCCTGTGTGGTAGGCGCCTCCGATATTCAAATCAGCATGAAAGAAAGAACCCTGGTAGCCGCTGGTGTGACAATCAAAGAAGGAGATTATCTTTCTGTGGATGGCACAACCGGTGAGGTTTTCCTGGGCGAAATTCCTTCCATTGCTCCTACCTTGGAAGAGCAGACAGAATTGATGGAGCTGTTGATCTGGGCAGATGAGATTTCCGCCACCAAGGATATTCGCACAGCGCCGGAAGGCTGGCCGACCCGCGGATTGATGGTTTGGGCCAATGCCGATTACCCTGAAGATGCCCGGCGAGCCCGTTCCTATGGCGCCCAGGGTATTGGTTTGTGCCGGACTGAGCACATGTTCTTTGAGCCGGAACGACTGCCTGTCGTCCAGAAGATGATTCTGGCTGATAAAGTAGAAGATCGTGTGGCAGCTCTTGATATATTACTGCCCTATCAGCGCAGTGATTTCGACGGGCTGTTCGAAGCAATGACTGGTCTCCCAGTGATTATCCGCTTGATCGATCCCCCGCTGCATGAGTTCATGCCTGATGAGCATGAAATCCTGGAAGAAGTGATTGCAAACCGGATCCAGAATAAAGTTGACCAGGCCAAGGAAGATTTATTGGTCAGCGTACAGAATTTGCACGAAAGCAACCCCATGATGGGACTGCGTGGTGTACGCTTGAGCGTGATGATGCCGGAAATCGTCAGCATGCAGGTTCGGGCAATCTTTGAAGCTGCTGCAGATGTGACGCTGCGCGGTTTTGAACCACATCCCGAAGTGATGATCCCCTTAACCGGGCATATCAACGAACTGCACTTCATCCAGCCAAAACTGGAAGAGATCGCCAAAGCAGTGATGGAAGAGAAAGGCGTTGAATTTGATTACAAATTTGGCACCATGATCGAAATTCCTCGCGCTGGCCTGACTGCAGACGAGATCGCTGAAACAGCGGAATTCTTCTCCTTCGGAACCAACGACCTGACCCAGTTCACTTTTGGCTACAGCCGTGATGATGCAGAGCGCAACTTCCTGGTGAAATATGTAGAAGATGGGATCCTTCCCAAGAATCCTTTCCAGACCATTGATACCAACGGTGTTGGCCAGTTGATGGACCTGACTGTCAAGAAAGGACGTGGAACAAGGGTTGACCTTGAAGTTGGTATTTGCGGTGAACACGGTGGCGATCCAGAATCGATCGATTTGTGCTACAAGATCGGTTTGAACTACGTCAGCTGTTCCCCATTCCGTGTACCTGTCGCCCGCTTGGCTGCTGCCCAGTCTGCGATCAAGCACCGGAACTAAGTTTTATGAATAAGCTCCCGGAGTTTGTTAAAACTCCGGGAGCCTTTAAGGGACTGAGTCCCTTCTTTTGTTAAGGACTCAATCCCTGTTGTTATTAATGACATCGCACCTAACTTTTATTCCATGTTATGATTCAAGAAGTTGATCGTTATCATTCTTCGTTAAAACGAAAGGAGAGAAAAGATGGATTTTGGATTAGCATTTTCGTATGTCTTTCAAGATGAGGACTGGGTGAAAAAACTGGCCGTGGCCAGCGTGTTGTGTTTAACTGGAATTGGGATTATCCCCGTCCTCGGTTGGGGACTTGAAGTGATCAGACGGGTAATCAAAGAAGAGCCGGAACCGCTGCCAGATTGGAGTGAATTTGGGCAACATTTTGTTAAAGGACTTTTGATAGTTTTGGTGGGATTCATTTATTCCCTGCCGATTATCGTTCTTGGCAGCTGCAACGCGGGCGCTGGTACGCTGCTTGGAAATACTGGCGAAGATTTTGCAACACCAGTGATCTGGATTCTGACCTCGTGCTTGAGCTGTCTTTATATCATTTACGGGCTTGGCATCTCACTGATCCTTCCTGCAGCGTTGGGTAATTACGCAGCCAGCGGAGAGTTTGGATCGGTATTCAAACTTGGAGAGATCTTCAAAATTGTGAAAGATAACCTCGGAAATTATGGATTGGTGTTTTTGGGTATGCTGCTGTCGTATATTATCGCCCCCTTGGGCACTGTTGCCTGTGTGATCGGTATAGCAGTAACAACTGCCTATGCAATCCTATTTAATTCCCACTTGATGGGACAGGCGTATAAAGTTGCTGCTCCCGGAGGGAAACTTCCAGCTGAGCAGATTCCGGATGCGAGTTAAGGAGATTTATCCCTTATTGTAAGTTGACCTAAATCAGGATA